>NZ_JAMHKS010000073.1:0-295895 GCF_025566055.1 Leclercia tamurae | reverse complement strand
GTATATAAGGTACTGGAACCACAAGCGTATCAAACTGAGTCTGGGAGGACTCAGCCCGGTGGCGTTCCGGGCTGAGTATCTGAAGACCGGTTAATACAAGCCGTCCAGGTTTTGGGGCGCAGTTCACAGCCGCCACCCGGCTTTTTTACGCACTATTCGCCCTGCGTCGCGCTCTCAATCGTTAAGCGCACGTCAGAGGTAATCAGGTCCGCCAGCATCTGGTACACCTTCATCGTCTCTGCCGGCTCGGCATCACCGCTGTCGCTGATATAGCCCTCGTCGCGCAGCGTCAACACCAGCGAACTGAACACCGCTTTATCGAAGAACTCCGGCGCGTTGATGCCGTGCAGCATCGACAGACGCTGTGCCAGGGTGCGGCTCTCTTTCTCCAGCGTCCCGCGGTTGATCGACGGGTTGGCGCTCAGCAGCCAGAAGGTAATGGCGTAGCGCTGCACGGTTTCGCGTGCTCCCGCCGCCAGCAGCTGCAGCGTGCGTGCCCGGGACGGATTGATCAGCAGAATGTCATCTCTCTGCGAGATCAGCTCCTGGCGGGTCAGCTCTTCAATCTGCTTATCCAGCACCTCTGCCAGCTCGTCGTTGTTCCAGCGCAGGAACAGCTCGGCTTTCAGCATCGGGTAGAGAGCAGTCACATGCTCCAGCAGCGCCTGACGGGTGATCTGGCGATGTTGGGTGATGATGGCCGCCATCAGTGAAGGCAGCATCAGCATATGCGCAATGTTGTTGCGGTAGTAGGTCATCAGTACCGCCTGCTCGCGCGGCAGAATGATGATATCGCCGATGGTGTCCTTCTCGACCTCGAACTTGTTCATCTGCAGCGCGTGCTCGAGCAGTTCGCTGGCGCTGGCGGTCGGCACCGTGGCATCTTCCGCGTACGGCACGTTGCGCAACAGGTTCAGGTAGCAGTCGAGCTGCTCGAGCAGCTGTTCGCGGGTGAGCGAGCGCTGACGAGAGCCCAGCAGGGCGGTAGAACACAGGTTCATGGCGTTAGCCGCCCCGGCGTTGTTAATACGCACCATCAGATCGGCGGCAATGGCGTTCACCGTTGGCGTCAGCCAGGCCGGACGTACCGCTTCGATCGGATCGATAGACTCGCGCCACTCCGGTACCCGGTTGTTCAGGTAGGTCATCAGCGGCATCGGTTCACCGAAGTTAACATACCCCTGACCGAGGTTACGCAGCTTGCTCAGACCACGCAGCATCTGCAGCAGGCTCTCTTTCTCTTTGGTGGCGCCGCGGAGCTCTTTGGCGTAGGTACCCACTTCCATCACGTGCTCGTAACCAATATAAATCGGCACCAGAGTGATCGGACGCGTACCGCCACGCAGCATCGCCTGGATGGTCATCGACAGGGTTCCTGTCTTCGGATCGAGCAGACGCCCGGTACGGGAACGGCCGCCCTCCACGAAATATTCCACCGAGTAGCCACGACTGAACAGCTCGCCCAGATATTCACGGAATACCGTTGAGTAGAGCTTATTGCCTTTAAAGGTACGGCGAATAAAGAACGCACCCAGACGGCGGAAGATCGGGCCTGCCGGCCAGAAGTTGAGGTTGATCCCCGCAGCAATGTGCGGCGGCACCAGCCCCTGGTGATAGAGCACGTACGAGAGCAGCAGGTAGTCCATGTGGCTGCGGTGGCAGGGCACATAGACGATCTCATGGCCGTCGTGAGCAAGCTGGCGCACGCGCTCGGCGTTGTGCACGTTAATCCCCTGATAGAGCCGGTTCCAGGTAAAGCTCAGGATACGGTCGCTAAGGCGGATCATCTCGTAGGAGAAGTTAGCTGCAATCTCTTCCATCAGGGCGATGGCGTTTTGCTGCGCCTTCTCATGGGAGATTTTTTTGCTACGCGCTTCGTCTTCAACGGCGCGGGCAATGGCTTTTGAGGCCAGCAGCTTATTAAACAGATCCTGACGAGCGGGCAGGCGCGGGCCTACCGCGGCCAGACGCTGACGGGCAAAGTGCATGCGCGCCACGCGGGCCAGCTTCTGGGCGATAGTCTTATCCGTGCCGTGCTCATCGGCCATGCGGCGCAGTGAGACTGACGGCGAAAAACGGACAAAGCTGTCGCGGCCCAGCCAGTTGACGGCGAAAAATTTCTGCACCCCGTTGAGCATGCGCAACGGCGGATTCTCTTCGCCCTTATCGCGCCCCGGACGACGGCCAAACATCACCGACACGGGCACCATCTGCACGTCCAGCAGCGGGTTGCTGCGGTGCAGATCGAGGTAGTCATGGAACAGCTTGATCGACTCTTCTTTCGGCGTGTACCAGGTGAACACACGAGGGCCACCGTGGATAAAGATGTAGCGCGGCAGCAGGGTGCCGTCGATCTCCAGCGGCTCCAGCGGATCGGGAAGATCGTGCGCCAGGCATTGGGCGCGCAGCGTCAGCAAGTCGGCCTTCGAGTTATAAGGCAACACATACATAATAGGACGCGAGGTATCGAGTCCTAATTCCAGCGTGGGAACCGCCGGGATAGACTTGCTTTTTACCAGGACGCTTAATGGTAAATTAAGTAATTTGTAGTAAATTCGTGGCCAGCCAGACATAAACGATGTAAAGCCTCTGGTTAAAAATGCAATTGCGGCGCAAGGATAACAGAAAGCGCGCAAGATTTCTGTTGTTACCCGTCATACTTCCGGGGGCGGCGCGTAGCGCTTAAGCCACCGTTTCTGACGCTATTTTCGAAGAAAGGTTTCTTTTAATGGCCAATAATACCACTGGGTTAACCCGAATCATTAAAGCTGCCGGCTATTCATGGAAAGGCATCCGTGCTGCCTGGATCAATGAAGCCGCATTTCGCCAGGAGGGGGTTGCGGTCGCCGTGGCGATTATTATTGCCTGCTGGCTGGATGTTGATCCCATCACCCGCGTATTGCTGATTGGCTCGGTGATGTTGGTGATGATAGTCGAAATTCTGAACAGTGCGATCGAGGCGGTAGTCGACCGCATTGGCACTGACTTTCACGAGCTTTCGGGCCGGGCGAAAGATATGGGCTCCGCCGCAGTGCTGATGGCGATTATCGTTGCGTTATTTACCTGGGTCACGCTGCTTTGGGGACATTTACGATAAGCCTTCAGAAACCGAACAAGTCTCTGGTTTTTTATGCGGTTTGTGGTTCCAAAATCACCTTTAGCTGTATATACTCACAGCATAACTGTATATACACCCAGGGGGCGGAATGAAAGCGTTAACGACCAGGCAGCAAGAGGTGTTTGATCTCATTCGGGATCATATCAGCCAGACGGGTATGCCGCCGACGCGTGCAGAAATCGCGCAGCGTCTGGGCTTCCGTTCTCCAAACGCCGCTGAAGAGCACCTTAAGGCCCTGGCGCGCAAGGGTGTGCTTGAGATTGTCTCCGGCGCGTCTCGCGGTATTCGTCTGCTGATTGAAGCCGAAGAGGGCCTTCCGCTCGTCGGTCGCGTCGCCGCCGGTGAACCGCTGCTGGCGCAACAGCACATCGAAGGGCACTATCAGGTCGATCCTGGCATGTTTAAACCGAGCGCAGATTTTCTGCTGCGTGTAAGCGGCATGTCGATGAAAGATATCGGTATTCTCGACGGCGATCTGCTGGCGGTGCATAAAACCCAGGATGTGCGTAACGGCCAGGTGGTTGTGGCGCGTATCGACGACGAAGTGACCGTTAAGCGCCTGAAAAAGCAGGGCAACACCGTACAACTACTGCCGGAAAACAGCGAGTTTTCCCCAATCGTTGTCGACCTGCGTGAAAATAACTTCTCCATCGAAGGTCTGGCGGTTGGCGTCATCCGCAACGGTGAGTGGTTATAACGTTTTTCTGACAGACTGCGACCCTGTTGCAGTCTGCTTCTTCTGCCTCCGGCGAACTTTCCCATGTCTCTCCTGACTGCTTCCGACAAGGCGTTGTGGCGTCTTGCACTTCCCATGATCGTCTCCAATATCAGCGTCCCTCTGCTTGGGCTGGTGGATACGGCTGTAATTGGTCATCTCGATTCGCCCGTCTATCTGGGCGGTGTCGCCATCGGCGCGACGGCAACCAGCTTCCTGTTTATGCTGCTGCTCTTCTTGCGCATGAGCACCACCGGGCTTACTGCCCAGGCCTATGGTGCGAAAGATCCGCTGCGTCTGGCCCGGGCGCTGGTACAGCCGCTGATCCTGGCCCTGGGTGCCGGATTATTGATTGTGCTGTTGCGCACCCCGCTTATCGATCTGGCCCTGCATATCGTCGGTGGCAGCGACGCTGTTCTCTATCAGGCGCGACGCTTCCTTGAGATCCGCTGGCTCAGCGCCCCGGCATCGCTGGCTAACCTGGTCCTGCTGGGCTGGCTGTTGGGCGTCCAGTATGCCCGGGCGCCGGTGATCCTGCTGGTGGTGGGGAACCTGCTCAATATCGTGCTGGATCTCTGGCTGGTGATGGGCCTGCAGATGAACGTGCAGGGCGCTGCCCTGGCGACCGCTATCGCAGAATACGCCACCCTGGCGATCGGCCTGTGGATGGTCTGGCGAGTGCTGGCCCTGCGCGGTATTTCGCTGGCGCTGCTGAAGGCAAGCTGGCGGGGCAACATCCGCAAGCTGCTGGCCCTCAATCGCGACATCATGTTGCGCTCGCTACTGCTGCAACTCTGTTTCGGGGCGCTGACGGTAATGGGTGCGCGGTTGGGGCCGGAGATTATCGCCGTCAACGCCGTGCTGATGACCCTGCTGACCTTTACCGCCTACGCCCTGGATGGCTTCGCCTATGCGGTCGAAGCGCACTCCGGGCAGGCCTATGGTGCCCGGGAAAGCGGCCAGCTGCGGGAAGTGTGGCGGGCTGCCTGCCGTCAGTCCGGCCTGGTAGCGCTGGCCTTTGCGCTCATCTATGCCCTGGCAGGCGACAACATCATTGCCCTGCTGACCTCGCTGCCCGAGCTGCGCGCGCTGGCGAGCCACTATCTTATCTGGCAGGTGGTGTTACCGGTAGTTGGCGTCTGGTGCTATTTGCTGGATGGCATGTTTATCGGCGCAACCCGCGGAGCAGAGATGCGCAACAGCATGGCCGTGGCGGCCGCCGGGTTTGGCCTGACGCTGTTCACCCTGCCGTGGCTGGGTAATCACGGTCTGTGGCTGGCCCTGAGCGTGTTCCTGGCCCTGCGGGGACTGTCTCTGGCGTGGATTTGGCACCGGCACTGGCGCAACGGAACCTGGTTTCTGTAGCGGCTTCGCCTGACCAAATGGTAAAAGATTCCGAATAACAAACCTAACGCCGCAGGGTTATCTATAATGATTATCACGTCCAGCACGAAACGCATTTCAGGACGAACTTAACCTTAACGACCGAACGAAGAGGAATCGATGATGAATAAAGACCAAGTCGGCGGTAACTGGAAGCAATTTAAAGGTAAAGTAAAAGAACAGTGGGGCGATCTGACTGATGACGATATGACCGTCATTGAAGGTAAACGTGACCAGCTGGTGGGTAAAATCCAGGAACGCTATGGTTATGAGAAAGACCAGGCGGAGAAAGAAGTTGGTGACTGGGAAACCCGTAACAACTATCGCTGGTAATTAACCTATACCCGCAGGTACACGGATGTACGCCCAGGGCGACCTTTCAGGTCGCCCGTTTTTTTTGCCCTCAGCGCGGCTTTTTCTTCAGCTGGATAGAGTGATCGTGCTGACAATCTTCCTGATGGCGACAGGCTTCCACTTCCACGCAGTTGCGGCACAGGCCGTGTGCTTCAATGACGTTGTGACGCAGGGCAAAGCCCATCTTCGCCGCCAGGGTATGCATAATATCTTCCACCCCTTCCGCGCCTTCTTCCTTCACGCTGCCACAGCGATCGCAGATAAACATCGCTGAGGTGTGGGTCGGCTGATCGAACAGATGGCACAGCACATAGCTGTTAGTCGATTCCACCTTATGTACAAAACCCTGCTCGAGTAAAAAATCGAGCGCCCGATAGACGGTAGGCGGTTTAGCCTGCGGCTCGCTTTCGCGCAGCAGGTCGAGCAGGTCGTAGGCGCTGATGGCCCCGTTTTGCAGGCTTAGCAGACGCAACACTTCAAGGCGCTGCGGAGTCAGGCGCACATTGCGTTGCGCGCACAGCTTTTCGGCTTGCGCTAACAGTGCCTGCATTGTGGTCGTTTCCATTTTGCACCTCGAATAACGTGGAATAACAAACCGCCAGTTTACCATGTTCTGGTCTAAACGCCGAGATCCCCCGGGTGTGCTACCCTGACGAAAAACTACAGGGGACGAAAAGATGAAAAGACCGGACTGCATTCGACACTGGCGCGAAGTAGAAGGCGCTGACAACTCGACCTATCCTGACAGCGCAGAGCGTTTCTCCATTGGAGCACCGCTGGCCCGAGCACTGGGGCTGGGCCGCCTCGGTATTCATCATGAGCGCCTCCCGCCAGGGCGCCGTACTTCGTACCCGCATGCCGAAAGCGACGAAGAAGAATTCATCTTTGTGCTCGAAGGTTATCCCGAAGCCTGGATCAACGGTTATTTATGGAAACTGGAGCCGGGGGACAGCGTCGGTTTTCCTGCCGGGACAGGGGTCTGCCACACCTTTATTAATAACACCAGTGAAGAGGTACGGTTATTAGTAGTGGGAGAAGCGAATAAAAAATATAACCGTATTTATTATCCGCTGAATGCGGTATATGCCGCCACGCGTGAAGATCGCTGGATAGATCATCCGCCGCAATTTTTTGGTCCTCATGATGGAAAACCAGGGCAAAAGTAATTTCTTGTTCTATACATATTAAAGAAATAAGGAAATCAATAACTTAATCTAATACTAAAGTTTAGATAAATTCGGCTCCTCATACTTTTTTCACAAAGGACGTATGCCCCTGCGCGGTATTTAGCCGCCGGGGTTTATTCACCCACAATAAGTCAGGTGTCCTGTGAAAATTAAATTCAAACTTTCTGTGGCGGGAATTGCCACCGCTTTTCTTTTGCCTAATCACGCTGGAGCAGCAAATACCTGGACGGAAGCACGCGGCGATGCCATGGGTGGGACGGGCGTTGCGGCGGCGCATTATAGCAGCGGGGTGCTGATCAACCCGGCCCTGTTGGCAAAATCGCAAGCAGAGGATGATGTCGCCATAATATTTCCCTCGGTAGGGGCGCAAATTAGTGATAAAGACAATCTGCAGGACAAGATCGATGAAATCAGCGATGAGATCCGCGCCGATCGGGAGATGATCGACGATCTCACCGTGGCGCAGATCCTGGCCGATCCGCAGGGGACCCTCAGCGATCTTCAGGGCGCAGCAGGCAGTCTGGCGGATCAGCTGGCGTTCCTCGAGGGCAAAACCGCCCACGGCAACGCCGGGGCAGGAATAGCCGTCAGTATTCCGGGCTCGGGACTGTCGCTGGCGTTTGTCGCTAAGGCTAATGCCCATGCGCGCGTCAGCTCGGAGATCGATCCGCAGGATATTGCGTTCCTGCGCAGGTTGCAGGGTAACGCAGGGATGACCAACCAGATGGCGCTGGGGGCGGCGCGAAACGGCAGCGATGTGATTACCCGCAACCTTAACTCTGTCGCCCTGGGCAGGGCGGCGATCGTCTCTGACTACGGCGTGGCGGTGGCCCGCCAGTTTGAGTTCAACGGCCTGCCTGTTTCGGTCGGCGTGACGCCAAAACTACAGCAAACCTGGCTCTACAACTACACCACCTCCATCTATACCTACGACAGCAGCGACTTTAACAGCAGCCGCTACCGGAATGACGACACCAGTTTTAACGTTGATGTCGGCGTGGCGGTCGACTTTGGTGAAAACTGGACGGTCGGCCTCAGCGGGCAGAACCTTTTCTCACGTGACATTGATACCAACGATATCCGCATTCTCAACGGGCGCACCGGGGAAGAGGTGAGTTATCAGGACACGTACCAAATCCGGCCCCTTGTCACGGCAGGCGTAGCCTGGCATACCGGTCTTTTCACCCTCAGCGCCGATGGCGATCTGACTGAAACCCGGGGCTTCAGGAGTGAAGAAGACTCGCAGTATATTGGGGTGGGGGCAGAGGTGTCCCTGCTCGGCTGGCTGGCGGTGCGCGGCGGCTTTCGTGGGGACGTGAAGGGCAACGACAGCAACGTCTTTACCGGCGGTTTCGGTTTCGCCCCGTTTAACACCGTGCATTTCGATCTTACCGGCATTGTCGGGGAAGATGAAACCTGGGGTGCCGGGGCGCAATTCAGCGTGCGGTTCTGACCGGATCCGGAGGCGATCTGCCTCCGGCGAATATGTGCTATAGTAGCGCCCCATTTTCAGCAGATGCTTAAAACTTCGCCATGTTGTCAGAAAACTCGTCCCTCTATCCTGCTCACCGTTTCTCCATCGCGCCGATGCTCGACTGGACAGACAGACACTGCCGCTACTTCCTGCGCCTGCTGTCGCGCCATACCCTGCTCTATACCGAGATGGTGACTACCGGGGCGATTATTCATGGTAAGGGCGACTACCTCGCCTTCAGCGAAGAGGAGCATCCGGTAGCGTTGCAGCTCGGCGGCAGCGATCCGGCCGCGCTGGCGCACTGCGCGAAGCTGGCAGAGGCGCGCGGCTACGACGAGATCAACCTTAACGTCGGCTGCCCCTCCGATCGCGTGCAGAACGGTATGTTCGGTGCCTGCCTGATGGGTAATGCGCAACTGGTGGCCGACTGCGTGAAAGCGATGCGCGATGTGGTCTCCATTCCGGTGACGGTCAAAACTCGTATCGGCATCGACGATCAGGACAGCTACGAATTTCTCTGCGACTTCATCGGCACGGTGGCCGGCAAGGGCGAGTGCGAGATGTTTATCATCCACGCCCGTAAAGCCTGGCTCTCTGGCCTGAGCCCGAAAGAGAACCGGGAGATCCCGCCTCTGGATTACCCCCGCGTTTATCAGCTGAAGCGTGATTTCCCGCAGCTGACGATGTCGATCAACGGCGGTATCAAGACCCTTGACGAGGCCAAAGCGCATTTACAGCATATGGATGGCGTGATGGTGGGCCGTGAGGCGTACCAGAACCCGGGCGTGCTGGCGGCGGTGGATCGGGAGATCTTTGGTGTGGACAGCGTCGATCGCGATCCGGTGGCAGTGGTGCGGGCGATGTATCCCTACATTGAACGCGAGCTGAGCAACGGTACCTATCTGGGCCACGTGACCCGCCACATGCTGGGTCTGTTCCAGGGGATCCCGGGCGCGCGCCAGTGGCGCCGTTACCTGAGTGAAAATGCTCATAAAGCGGGTGCCGATATTGAAGTGCTGGAGCAGGCGCTGCGTCTGGTGGCAGACAAGCGATAATTTTCACTAAAACTTCGTCAAATTCACCACGCCCGGCGCAATATCGCCGGGCGTTTTGCTTTTAAATCAATGATTTATATTTTGGCACGGATCTTGTAATGCTATTACTCAGCGTATCGTTGTGATGCATTTCGGGAGAGAGCCATGCTGGAACTACTTTTTGTGATTGGATTTTTTGTCATGTTGATGGCAACCGGCGTCTCGCTGCTGGGGATCATTGCCGCGCTGGTGGTCGCCACCGTGGTGATGTTTATCGGTGGTCTGTTTGCCCTGATGCTGAAACTGCTGCCGTGGTTGCTGTTGGCCGTGGCGGTGGTGTGGGCGATACGGGCGATCAAATCGCCAAAAATCCCACGCTATCAGCGCAATAACCGCTTTCGTTACTAAGGTATTGAGTGGTTCGTCACATCCTTGCAACTTTTACGGCAGCATTGCTTAGAACGGAATAGGATTTACTTATCGAATCTGTCACTATTGCCGCCGTTAAAGAATTCATCGCGCTGTACCCTACATACAGCCGAACTAAAAAAAGAAAAGAAAAGGGCTTCCTTCGGGAAGCCCAATTTCTTTTTAGGGGATCAGTAAACTCGAACCCTGCGTCGCCCGGCTCTCCAGCACCTCATGCGCGCGTTGCGCGTCACTCAGCGGATACCTCTGCGCCTCAGCCACATCCACCTTAATCACCCCGCTGGCAATCAACGAGAACAGCTCATTGCTGGCCTCAACCAGTTCGTCATGATTAGTGATGTAACCCTGCAGCGAAGGGCGGGTGGCAAACAGCGAACCTTTCTGGTTAAGAATGCCCAGATTGACGCCGGTCACCGGGCCGGAGGCGTTGCCGAAGCTGACCATCAGGCCACGGCGCTGCAGACAGTCCAGCGAGGCTTCCCAGGTATCTTTGCCCACCGAGTCATACACCACGCGCACCTTTTTACCGCCGGTGATCTCTTTCACCCGCTCAACGATGCTCTCTTCGCGGTAGTTAATTACCTGCCAGGCACCCGCCTGCAGCGCGCGCTGCGCCTTTTGCGCATTGCCAACGGTGCCGATCAGCTTGGCCCCCAGCGCTTTTGCCCACTGGCAGGCAATCAGCCCGACGCCGCCTGCGGCCGCGTGGAACAGGAACTGTTCGTCAGGTTTGATCTCATAGGTTTTGCGCAACAGATAAAAGACCGTCAGCCCTTTCAGGAAGGAGGCGGCGGCCTGCTCGAAGGAGATGGCGGCGGGCAGAATGGCGGCTTTATCCGCCGGGACGTTGTGGACCGAGCTGTAGGCACCGAGGGCGGATTGCGCATACACCACGCGGTCGCCCTCCTTTATATGCTTAACGGCGCTGCCCACTTTCACCACTACACCGGCCGCCTCGGTACCCAGCCCGCTTGGCAGGGCCGGAGGCGGATAGAGGCCACCGCGGATATAGGTGTCAATGTAGTTAATGCCAATGGCTTTGTTTTCGACCTGGATTTCCTGCTCGCCTGGCGCGGCGGGCGTAAACTCTACTGCCCGTAAAACCTCCGGGCCGCCGTGCTTATGAAATTCAATACGCGTTGCCATGCTCCCTCCATTAGAATTAGAAAATATGGTAATCTTTCGACCCACTCTCTATCTCGGTAACTCCATTCACTATGGCAGGAAACAAACCCTTCAACAAACAGACTGAACCCCGTGAACGCGATCCGCAGTTAGCCGGGTTAAAAGTCCCGCCGCACTCGATTGAAGCGGAACAGTCGGTGTTGGGCGGTTTAATGCTGGATAACGAGCGCTGGGACGACGTTGCCGAGCGCGTCGTCACTGACGACTTCTATACCCGCCCGCACCGCCATATCTTTACTGAGATGGCGCGTCTGCAGGAGTCGGGCAGCCCCATCGATCTGATCACCCTCGCGGAATCGCTGGAGCGTCAGGGGCAACTGGAGACCGTTGGCGGCTTCGCCTATCTGGCCGAATTATCGAAAAACACGCCAAGTGCGGCGAACATCAGCGCCTACGCTGATATCGTACGCGAACGTGCGGTGGTGCGTGACATGATCTCCGTCGCCAACGAGATCGCCGAAGCTGGTTTTGATCCGCAGGGGCGTAACAGCGACGAACTGCTCGACCTCGCCGAGTCCCGGGTCTTTAAAATCGCCGAAAGCCGCGCCAATAAAGACGAAGGGCCGAAGAACATTGCCGACGTTCTTGATTCTACTATTGCGCGTATCGAACAGCTGTTCCAGCAGCCGCACGACGGGGTCACCGGGGTCAACACCGGCTATGACGATCTGAATAAAAAGACCGCCGGTCTTCAGCCGTCGGATCTGATCATCGTCGCCGCACGTCCGTCGATGGGTAAAACCACCTTTGCGATGAACCTCGTCGAAAACGCGGCGATGTTGCAGGATAAACCGGTATTAATCTTCAGTCTGGAGATGCCATCAGACCAGATCATGATGCGTTCTCTGGCTTCGCTGTCCCGCGTGGACCAGACCCGCATTCGTACCGGGCAGCTGGACGACGAGGACTGGGCGCGGATCTCCGGCACCATGGGCATTCTGCTGGAAAAACGGAACATCTATATCGATGACTCCTCCGGCCTGACGCCGACGGAAGTGCGCTCCCGCGCGCGCCGAATCGCCCGCGAGCATGGCGGCATTGGCCTGATCATGATCGACTACCTCCAGCTGATGCGCGTTCCATCGCTGTCGGACAACCGTACGCTGGAAATTGCCGAAATCTCCCGCTCGCTGAAAGCGCTGGCGAAAGAGCTGCAGGTGCCGGTGGTGGCGCTGTCGCAGCTTAACCGCTCCCTGGAGCAGCGTGCCGACAAGCGTCCGGTCAACTCCGATCTGCGTGAATCGGGCTCCATTGAGCAGGATGCCGACTTAATCATGTTTATCTACCGTGATGAGGTCTATCACGAGAACAGCGACCTGAAAGGCATCGCAGAAATTATTATTGGTAAGCAGCGTAACGGCCCAATCGGTACGGTGCGTCTGACCTTTAACGGACAGTGGTCGCGTTTCGACAACTACGCAGGCCCGCAATACGACGACGAATAATTCTCCGACATTCTTTTAACAAGGATTTGCAATGCAAGCGGCAACTGTAGTCATTAACCGCCGCGCTCTGCGACACAACCTGCAACGCCTGCGTGAACTGGCTCCCGCCAGCAAACTGGTTGCAGTCGTGAAAGCGAACGCTTACGGACACGGTCTGATCGAGACCGCGCGAACGCTCCCCGATGCCGACGCCTTTGGCGTCGCCCGTCTCGAAGAAGCCCTGCGCCTGCGCGAGGGGGGCATCACCCAGCCGATCCTGCTGCTCGAAGGCTTCTTTAATGGTGCCGACCTGCCGACTATCGCCGCAAAACAGCTGCATACCGCCGTGCACAACATGGAGCAGCTTGAGGCGCTGGAGAACGCGGTGCTCTGCGAGCCCGTTACCGTGTGGATGAAGCTCGACACCGGCATGCACCGCCTCGGCGTGCGTCCGGAGCAGGCGGAGGCCTTTTATCAGCGTCTAAGCCAGTGCCAGAACGTTCGCCAGCCGGTCAATATCGTCAGCCATTTTGCCCGCGCCGACGAGCCCGAGTGCGGTGCCACTGAACAGCAGCTCGATATCTTCAACACCTTCTGCGAAGGCAAGCCGGGGATGCGCTCGATCGCGGCCTCCGGCGGTATTCTGCTGTGGCCGCAGTCCCACTTCGACTGGGCGCGACCGGGCATTATTCTGTACGGCGTTTCGCCGCTGGAGGGGCAACCCTGGGGGCCGGACTTCGGTTTTCAGCCAGTGATGTCGCTTACCTCCAGCCTGATTGCGGTGCGCGAGCACAAAGCCGGGGAACCGGTGGGCTACGGCGGTACCTGGGTCAGCGAGCGCGACACCCGTCTGGGCGTAGTGGCGATGGGCTACGGCGACGGCTACCCGCGCGCTGCCCCTTCCGGTACGCCGGTGCTGGTGAACGGTCGGGAAGTGACTATCGTCGGACGTGTGGCGATGGACATGATCTGCGTTGACCTCGGGCCAGAGGCGCAGGAGAAAGCGGGCGATCCGGTGACCCTGTGGGGCGAAGGTTTACCCGTGGAGCGGATTGCAGAAATTACAAAAGTAAGTGCTTACGAACTTATCACCCGGCTGACGTCGCGGGTGGCGATGCACTACCTCGATTGATCCCGACTTTCCCTCTCCCTCCAGGGAGAGGGAGTAAAGCAGGTTCTGTCGCCCATACCCCATCTTCCTTAACATCCTCTCGATCTTCTTCCGCTTCCGGTTTATTGTTGAATTCCCTGCCTCATTATTATCCGGAGAACCATCGCGTGTTCCAGAAAGTCGACGCCTATGCTGGCGACCCCATCCTCTCCTTAATGGAGCGTTTTAAAGAAGATCCCCGGGGCGATAAAGTTAATCTCAGTATCGGTCTGTACTACAACGAAGCAGGCATTATTCCGCAGCTGCAGGCGGTGGCCAAAGCCGAAGCACGTCTCAATGCCACGCCGCACGGTGCGTCGCTCTATCTGCCGATGGAAGGGCTGAACAGCTATCGTCACACCATTGCTCCGCTGCTGTTTGGCGCAGATCATCCGGTGCTGGTGGAAAAGCGCGTTGCCACCATCCAGACCCTGGGCGGCTCAGGCGCGCTGAAGGTAGGTGCCGACTTCCTGCACAAGTATTTCCCGGAATCCGCTGTCTGGGTGAGCGATCCGACCTGGGAAAACCATGTCGCCATCTTTGAAGGCGCGGGCTTCACGGTTAACACCTACCCATGGTTTGACGATCAGACCAACGGCGTGCGCGTTGGCGCGTTGCTGGAAAAACTGAGCACCCTGCCGGAGCGCAGCATTGTGCTGCTGCACCCGTGCTGCCATAACCCTACCGGTGCCGATCTGACCAACGATCAGTGGGATGCGGTGATTGAAGTGCTGAAGGCCCGCAACCTGATCCCGTTCCTCGACATTGCCTATCAGGGCTTTGGTGCCGGAATGGAAGAGGATGCCTACGCCATTCGCGCCATCGCCAGCGCAGGCCTGCCGGCGCTGGTCAGCAACTCCTTCTCCAAAATCTTCTCGCTGTATGGCGAGCGTGTCGGTGGCCTGTCGGTGGTCTGCGAAGACCAGGATGCCGCCGGACGCGTGCTGGGCCAGCTGAAAGCCACCGTGCGTCGTATCTACTCCAGCCCGCCAAACTTTGGTGCGCAGGTGGTGGCGACCGTGCTGGGCGATGACGAGCTCAAAGCCGAATGGCTGGCGGAAGTGGAGACGATGCGTACCCGTATCCTTTCCATGCGTCAGACGCTGGTCGAGGTGCTGAAAGAGGCGGTGCCGGGGCACAACTTCGACTACCTGCTGCAGCAGCGCGGCATGTTCAGCTATACCGGCTTCAGCGCGCAGCAGGTGGATCGCCTGCGCGATGAGTTTGGTGTCTACCTGATTGCCAGCGGACGCATGTGCGTGGCGGGCCTGAACAGCAGCAACGTTCAGCGCGTGGCGCAGGCCTTTGCCGCTGTAATGTAAGTACTTACTCACGGCCTCCTTCTTTTTCGAGGGGGCCGGAATGGGTAAAATCCCGCATTGTGATATCCCTCTTTTTATTAGGGCTTATAAAAAGAATTCCCTTTCATTCCCCTCCGGCTACGGTTATTTTCGATGTGGTTTTTGACCATCTGCTCAAAATAAAAATAACGGTTTGAATATTCAGGGGAAAATATGCGCAAGATCACACAGGCGCTCAGCGCTGTCTGCTTATTGCTCTCACTCAGCCACCCGGCGGTGGCGCGTCCCTCATCACCTCCACCACTCTACATCGGCACCAATGCCGCCAGCCTGGCCGACCAGGCCCCAATCCATTGGGTGTCCGTGGCCCAGATTGAAAACAGCCTGATGGGGCGTGCGCCCATGTCGGTAGGATTTGATATTGATGACACCGTGCTGTTCTCCAGCCCGGGCTTCTGGCGGGGTAAAAAGAGCTGGTCGCCGGACAGCGACGATTACCTGAAAAACCCGGATTTCTGGCAGCAGATGAACAACGGCTGGGATGAGTTCAGCATTCCGAAAGAGGTGGCCCGCGCGCTGATTGCCATGCACGTTAAGCGTGGCGACAGGATCTGGTTTATTACCGGGCGTCATCCCACTAAAACCGAATCCGTCACCAAAGCGTTGCAGGACGCCTTTCTGATCCCCGCCGCGGCCATGAACCCGGTTATTTTTGCCGGTGGGAAGTCTGGCAGAAACGACAAAGCCCAGTGGATGGAGCAAAAACAGGTCAAGATTTACTACGGCGACGCCGACAGCGATATCATTGCCGCTCGCGAGGCGGGAGCCAGAGGTATTCGGGTGCTGCGCGCCTCCAACTCGACGTACAAACCGCTGCCGCAGGCCGGGGCATTTGGCGAAGAGGTGATCGTCAATTCAGAATACTGAGTACCTTATCGCGGCAGGAAAGACGCTTTTTTAAGCAGATTTACTCGCTACGGGTTTTACCTTTCGTCGTATTGCTGCACACTTAGAGTGATTATCCTGTAGAACGGAGCAGCACATGTGGTATCAGCAAACCCTGACCCTGCGCGCCAGGTCCCGAGGTTTTCACCTGGTGACGGACGAGGTCCTCGGACAGATCCGCGATCTATCCCGCATCAAGGTCGGTTTACTGCATCTGTTGCTGCAACACACGTCAGCCTCTCTCACCCTCAACGAGAATTGCGATCCCACCGTCCGTTCCGATATGGAGCAGCATTTTCTCAAATCCGTTCCCGACGATGCCCGCTGGGAACATGATGACGAGGGGCCAGACGACATGCCTTCCCATATTAAATCCTCCTTGCTGGGCGTCTCTTTGCTGCTGCCGGTCAATCACGGCCGCGTGCAGCTCGGCACCTGGCAGGGGATCTGGCTGGGAGAACACCGTATCCATGGCGGTTCGCGCACCATTATCGCGACGCTACAAGGGGAATAATGATGACAATTTCGGAGATACTTCAGTACTGCATGAATAAGCCGGGTGCGGAGCAAAGCGTGCACAGCGACTGGAAGGCAACCCAGATTAAGGTCGCAGACGTGCTGTTTGCGATGGTGAAAGATGTGGAGGGGCGTCCGGCGGCCGCGCTAAAAACCAGCCCGGAACTAGCCGATCTGCTGCGCCAGCAGCATACCGACGTGCGTCCCAGCAAGCACCTGAATAAGGCGCACTGGAGCACGGTCTATCTGGATGGATCGATACCGGATTCGCAGATTTACTATCTGGTGGATGCCTCTTACAAGCAGGCGGTAGCGCTGCTGCCGGAGATGACCCGGCAGCAGCTGTCAGTCTGACTAGTTCAGAAGGGGTTTAAGGAAGCGGGCCGTGTGCGAGGCTTCGCACTCCGCGACGGTTTCCGGGGTACCGGAAACCAGGATTTCGCCGCCGCCGCTGCCGCCTTCCGGACCGAGATCCACAATCCAGTCCGCGGTTTTAATCACGTCCAGGTTGTGCTCAATCACCACGATGGTGTTGCCCTGATCGCGCAGCTGATGCAGCACGTCGAGTAACTGCTGGATATCAGCAAAGTGCAGACCGGTAGTCGGCTCATCCAGAATGTACAGCGTCTGACCGGTGCCGCGTTTGGAGAGCTCACGCGCCAGCTTCACGCGCTGCGCCTCGCCGCCCGACAGGGTGGTCGCCGACTGGCCCAGACGAATGTAGGTCAGACCAACATCCATCAGGGTCTGGAGCTTACGCGCCAGCGCCGGAACGGCATCAAAGAACTCACGCGCTTCTTCGATGGTCATATCCAGCACTTCGTGGATGGTCTTGCCCTTGTACTTAATCTCCAGCGTTTCGCGGTTATAGCGTTTGCCTTTGCACTGGTCGCACGGCACGTAGATATCCGGCAGGAAGTGCATCTCGACCTTGATCACCCCATCGCCCTGACAGGCTTCACAGCGCCCGCCGCGAACGTTAAAGCTGAAACGGCCCGGCGTATAGCCGCGCGAACGCGATTCCGGCACGCCGGCAAAGAGTTCACGTACCGGCGTAAACACGCCGGTATAGGTCGCCGGGTTGGAACGCGGCGTACGACCGATCGGGCTCTGGTCGATATCGATCACCTTGTCGAAGTGCTCCAGGCCGTGGATCTCGCGATACGGCGCTGGTTCAGCCAGGGTTGCCCCGTTCAGCTGGGTCTGAGCAATCGGGAACAGGGTGTCGTTAATCAGCGTTGATTTACCGGAACCCGAGACACCGGTGATGCAGGTGAACAGGCCGACCGGCAGGGTCAGGGTCACGTCTTTCAGGTTGTTGCCGCGCGCACCGGTAAGCTTCAGTACTTTTTCCGGATTGGCGGGCACGCGCTGTTGCGGGACTTCAATCTTGCGCTTACCGCTCATGTACTGGCCGGTCAGGGATTCCGGGACCGCCATAATGGCGTCCAGAGGCCCTTCCGCCACCACCTGGCCACCGTGGACACCAGCCCCCGGGCCGATGTCGATCACGTGGTCGGCCGCGCGGATGGCGTCTTCGTCGTGCTCAACCACAATCACCGTGTTGCCGAGGTTACGCAGGTGGATCAGCGTCCCGAGCAGGCGTTCGTTGTCGCGCTGGTGCAGGCCGATAGACGGCTCATCCAGCACGTACATCACCCCCACCAGGCCCGCGCCGATCTGGCTCGCCAGACGGATACGCTGCGCTTCTCCGCCGGACAGGGTCTCTGCCGAGCGGGAAAGGGTGAGATAGTTCAGGCCGACGTTAACCAGGAACTTGAGGCGATCCCCGATCTCTTTCAGCACTTTCTCGGCGATTTGCGCCCGCTGTCCGGAGAGCTTCAGGTTATTGAAGAAGTCCATCGCATGACCGATGCTCATGTCCGAGATGGTCGGCAGCGGCGTGTTTTCAACATACACGTGGCGCGCTTCGCGACGCAGGCGGGTGCCGTCACAGGTGGCGCAGGAGCGGTTGCTGATGAACTTCGCCAGCTCTTCACGTACCGCGCTGGATTCCGTCTCTTTGTAACGGCGCTCCATGTTGTGCAGCACGCCTTCGAACGGATGACGGCGCACCGAGGTATCGCCGCGATCGTTCATGTATTTGAACTCGATGTTCTCTTTCGCAGAGCCGAACAGGATCACTTTGTGCACGGTCGGGCTCAGGCTGCCCCACGGCGCTTCGACGTCGAACTTGTAGTGTTCAGCCAGCGACTTCAGCATCTGGAAATAGTAGAAGTTACGCTTATCCCAGCCGCGGATCGCGCCGCCTGCAAGGGACAGCTCCGGGTTCTGGATCACCCGGTCAGGATCGAAATACTGTTGCACGCCCAAGCCGTCGCAGGTCGGGCAGGCACCGGCCGGGTTGTTGAATGAGAACAGACGCGGTTCAAGCTCGCGCATGCTGTAGCCGCAAATCGGGCAGGCGAAGTTGGCAGAGAAGAGCAACTCTTCCGCTTTCGCATCGTCCATATCGGCAACCACCGCCGTACCGCCGGAAAGGTCCAGCGCGGTTTCGAACGACTCTGCCAGACGCTGGGTCAGATCGTCACGCACCTTAAAGCGGTCGATCACCACCTCGATGGTGTGTTTCTTCTGCAGCTCCAGCTTCGGCGGATCGGAGAGATCGCACACTTCCCCGTCGATACGGGCGCGGATATAACCCTGGCTGGCCAGGTTTTCCAGCGTTTTGGTGTGCTCGCCTTTACGCTCTTTAATGATTGGCGCCAGCAGCATCAGGCGTTTGCCTTCCGGCTGCGCCAGCACGTTATCCACCATCTGGCTGACGGTCTGAGCCGCCAGCGGGACATCATGGTCCGGGCAGCGCGGTTCACCCACGCGGGCATACAGCAGACGCAGGTAGTCATGGATTTCGGTGATGGTCCCGACGGTGGAGCGCGGGTTATGGGAGGTCGACTTCTGCTCAATGGAGATAGCCGGCGACAACCCTTCGATATGGTCGACATCCGGCTTTTCCATCAGCGACAAGAACTGCCGCGCGTAAGCAGAAAGCGATTCAACGTAACGACGCTGACCTTCGGCATACAGAGTGTCGAAAGCCAGGGATGATTTGCCTGAGCCTGACAGCCCGGTCACGACGATCAGTTTGTCGCGAGGGATGACGAGGTTGATATTCTTGAGATTGTGGGTGCGGGCGCCCCGAACTTCTATCTTATCCATTCACCTTTCCCGGTAGGTAGATACACGGAATGCCTGGTTTGTTTGAAGGACAACCGGCAGAAACGATTAATTATGACACAAATTGAACTGGCTGGATATACAGTATTGGAATGCATCTTCTGATTACTTGTGCAACAATGTAACCTTCGTGAGAACTCTGGAAGATGCTTCGAAACTATCGAAAGACCACGTGGAAATGGTACACTCGCGCGCTTACACTATTCAGACAAGTTTTCAGGAGACACGATCATGGCCAGCAGAGGCGTAAACAAGGTGATTCTCGTCGGTAATCTGGGCCAGGACCCGGAAGTACGCTATATGCCGAGTGGTGGTGCAGTGGCCAACATTACGCTGGCTACTTCCGAATCCTGGCGTGATAAAGCGACCGGTGAGATGAAAGAGCAGACCGAATGGCACCGCGTTGTGCTGTTTGGCAAACTGGCCGAAGTGGCCGGTGAATATCTGCGTAAAGGCTCCCAGGTCTATATCGAAGGCCAGCTGCGTACCCGCAAATGGACCGATCAGGCTGGCGCAGAAAAATACACCACCGAAGTGGTGGTAAACGTCGGCGGCACCATGCAGATGCTGGGTGGCCGTCAGGGCGGTGGCGCACCAGCAGGTGGCGGTCAGCAGCAGCAGCAGGGCGGTTGGGGTCAGCCTCAGCAGCCACAGGGCGGCAACCAGTTCAGCGGCGGCGCGCAGTCTCGTCCGCAGCAGCAACCGTCTGCACCCGCGCAGTCTAACGAACCGCCAATGGATTTCGACGACGATATCCCGTTCTGATACTCAGAACCTGCGTTTCGCAACCACAAAAAACCCAGACCTGGTCTGGGTTTTTTTATATTCACTAGGTGTACATCATTGGCCAGTCGGGTGGCGTATGGCTCATCGCCTCAACCATGATCGTTTTGACATTGCCCCAGACCGCAGCCATATCCAGCAGGGTTATACCCAGCAGGCCAGTGGCGAACCAGCATGCCGCCGCCAGACCGAGACAGGTGCTGATCACCGCCAGCGCCGTGTAATCTGATTTACGAAACTGAATGTTCAGCGTGCTGGCCAGAAACATCAGCACCGCGCTTAACAACTCCCAGCGTGCAAACACAACGCCAGTGGTAATAGCTGCCATAAAAACGATCCTCAACGATAACCGCCGCCGGGTATAGCGCGACGTTGCCCACACACTGTGGCAAACTGGCTATCGGCAGGCTCAGACTCACAACAATGAAACAATGTTCCTTGTTGCATAAGATATGTGAACTGTATCACATTTGTTCTTTTATTCGCCACTGGGCAGATGCATAAAAATGGCTATTTTTAACCACATTATTTAAAAGGTTATAGTGGCGATAAATATATATTTAGGTTGCTAAGCGGTCTATTTATGACAACTTTGCTGAGAATTCATTGGGATAAGAAAACATGTACAGGCCGGATGGCGATGTACAATATTTACAGCCTCAGGGCTATAGCTTATGCTTCTTGCGGTTGCTTACTCTGTTCGTAATAAATAAATCAGGCTTGAACGTCTTTTGCTGTTTATTATTTTTTTGTCATTTTAATTTTACACACGCGTCCCGGTAAGGCAGTCACATTAATGTATGCTGGCTGAATATCATTTTATTCCTGATTAATTCGTTGCGGTATTTCTGTCTCGTTAATGAGCTACGAATAAACAATGAAGCAAGTAAATCGAGAAAATATTAATGACAGTACCTGGGCCCTGCACGCATTAGCTAAATTAATGCCAAAATTATCATCCCATGCGACCTTAACGTCGCTGCTGGAGACGATTAATCATACCTTTGGTGCCCAGCTCAGCTGGATGATGATGCAGGATGATACGGGCCAGCCGCAGTTTGTCAGTGCCGGGGAATTAACCTGCCATCCGCTGGAAATTAATGGGTTTATTGCCAGCCAGTTATTGCAACGTCATCCCCGTTCATGGCAGATAATCGGCTGGAAAGAGAATACCGGCACGCTGATATTTCCTCCCGGGCATCCGGGACATCACCAGCTACAGTGCGGAGTGCTGTGTAAAATGGCCCCGCATCAGCACGGCTACTTCTTCCTCGGGTTTACGCAACCGCAAAGCACCCTCACCGTGCTGAAAGAGGTGGTGATTATCCTTGTTGAAAAGCTGAAGGATTTTGTCACCGGGCTGGTGGCCCGTGAACGTACGGCAAAAGAGATGCAGCGGGTGATCGCCCAGTACAAAACGCTGTTTGAACGGGCACCGGTGCTGATGAACTCTTTCGACCGGAGTAGCCGCTGCGTATTGTGGAATGCTGAATGCGAAAAGGTGTTTGGCTGGACGATGGCGGAGATCAACGCTCATGCCGATCCGCTGGCGCTGTTTTATTCTGACCCGGAGGTGCGTCGCCGGGTCCACGAGTCGGTTAACACCACCCCACTGAACGACATGTACGAATGGCACCCGGTGCGCCGGGACGGGATGCAGTTGACCATCCTGTGGTCGAACATCTCCCTGCCGGACGGCTCGATCCTCAATATCGGGCTCGATATCACCGCCCGCAAAAAAGTGGAGCGGCAGCTGGAGATGAAGGCCACGACCGACGATCTGACGCGCTGCTTAAATCGTTTTGCCATCCTGCAGCAGATTGCCGCTGCCCTGGAGGTCAGCCAGCGGCAGGAGATCGACAGCCACTTCTCGGTCCTGATGTTTGACCTGGATTTCTTTAAACAGATTAATGACCAGTGGGGTCACCTGGTGGGGGATACCGCCCTGGTGCACTTCTGCGACTGCCTGCGGGGGTTGATCCCGCCAGGCTCGGCGCTGGGGCGGGTAGGTGGAGAGGAGTTTTTATTGCTACTGCCGAAGACCCGCAGCGACGCGGCGGTGCGGCTCTCCACCCGACTGCGCCGGGCGCTGTCCATCACGCCCCTTAACGTCGGCAGCCGGAGGCTGACTCTCTCCTTTAGCGCGGGAGTGGTGGAGGTGAGCGACAAACAGCACGATACCTCCTCCCTACTCATTAGCGCAGATAAGGCACTTTATGATGCCAAGCGTGCGGGAAGAGGAAAAACAATCGTCGCGGTTGATTATTTATAAATCACTTTAATCATTATCATGGGATAAATAGCACAAAATCTCATGATGAAGTTGCGCTTTTTTCACGCTGTCGGTAGTTTGACTTAATCGACGACATTCTGTTGAGTTATCCGGGCTTTCGTTCCCGGTAATTATTTTCCTTAATACACAGGAAACGAATACTTTCAGTTTGGCTTACGGACAAATATTATCGGCATAACTAAATATTAGGTTATTGCTGCTAAAAGTCAGTTGCTAACTTCGCATGATTCATGCAACGTAATCACCTGTTTAGCAAAGCATCCGGCCTTCAAGATTACAGGCACATCAAAAGCAGGGATATAGGGCGGAAATGAATCGTAGCGCACGGGACAAGGTGCTGAGGATAGTCGGGGTTATCATGGTAGTTTTGCTACCTGTGATGCTTGCGCTATGGTTTGCCCAGCAACGCGCGGTTAACGAAACAAGCAGCCAGCTTCGATCCTTTGCGGAACTCGCTTTAGATAAAACTGAACTGGTCATTCAGCAGGTTGAGCTGGCTCGTCATTCTGCAGAACAGTATTCGGGCGATATTTGCACGCCGGCACACCGGCAATATATGTTAAATATCGTCCGCGGTCGGCTCTACATTGCCGATCTATTGTATGCGGATGGCCGTCAATTTCTTTGCTCAACGATGAGCACCCCCGCGGACCCCTATACAATTTCCGCCGCCAATTACCAACGCCAGCCAGACGTCTCTATCTATTATTACCGCGACACGCCCTTTTATGAGGGATATAGAATGATCTATATGCAGTTAGGTCATTATGTGGTGGTCGTTAACCCTCTGACCTATAGCGAAGTAATGTCTTCGGATCGCTCTCTGGCGTGGGGCGTATTTGATACGGTGACCAATGCCTTTTTTTCCGTTAGCGAGCAGGCTAATCAAAACGAATTAAAAACGCTGATTGGCGAGAACGATCACGCATTCCAGAATGAAGGCCGTTTTTATACTATTGTTCGTTCAGACAAGCGGCCGATTGCCGCCATTGTCTCCACGACGAATCAGCGTTTTTATGAAGTGCTTTATCATCAGGCGACATTAACCCTGCCGCTGGGAATGATCAGCAGCATTATTATTTTACTGATGTGGTCGAGAACGCGACGCGAATTTAACTCTCCGGGTCGCTTATTGCATCGGGCATTAAATAAAAGACAGCTTTGCCTGCACTACCAGCCGATTATCGACATTAAAAGCAATGTTTGTGTCGGGGCGGAGGCGCTATTGCGATGGCCAGGTTTTAACGGCCCGGTGATGAGTCCGGTAGAATTTATCCCGCTGGCAGAAGAAGAGGGCATGAGCGAGCGCATCACTGACTACGTGGTGGAAGAAGTCTTCAGCGATCTGGGCCCTTTCCTGGCCTGCAACCCGCATATCTATATCTCCATTAACCTGTCGGCCACGGATTTCCACTCTTCACGCCTGATTGCGATGATCAGCGACAAAGCCCGCCACTACAACGTTCGGGCCCAGCAAATCAAAATCGAGGTGACCGAGCGCGGGTTTATCGACGTGCCGAAAACGACGCCGGTCATTCAGGCGTTTCGTCAGGCGGGATATGAAGTGGCGATCGATGATTTCGGTACCGGCTATTCCAACCTGCACAACCTCTACTCGCTGAACGTCGATATCCTGAAAATCGATAAATCCTTTATCGACACGCTGACCACCAACAGCACCAGCCACCTGATCGTCGAACACATTATTGAAATGGCCCAAAGCCTGCGCTTAAAAACCATCGCCGAAGGGGTGGAAACACCGGAACAGGTCACGTGGTTGAACAAGCGCGGCGTGCAGTATTGTCAGGGCTGGCACTTCGCGAAGGCCATGTCGCCGCAGGATTTCATGACCTGGCAGCAACAGCCTGTCACGCCATCACTCGCCCACAGCCACTAATTCAGCTGATGACGATAGTCGCTGGGGGTGCGATCAAACTCGCGGCGGAATACGCGGGAAAACGTCTGCTGGGAGACATAGCCCAGGTCCATGGCGATATCAAAAATAGGGCGCTGGGTGGTGCGTAACGCCTGAGCCGCCAACAATAATCTGCGTTGACGAATGTACTCGCCCAGCGTCTGATGCATAACGGCGCGGAACATTCTCTGCAAGTACCACTTTGAGTAACCCGACTTTTTTGCCACCACATCGATACTCAAGGGTTGATCGATATGGTCATCCATCCATTCAATAAGTGTCTGAATAATTTGTTGATGCGACATAGAGCAGCCTCTTTCTGGTTACACCTGTATCGGTTAATTCGTCGTTTTGTCTGCGGGCGAGTATAATTCCTCAAGTTAACTTGAGGTAAAGAGGTTTTATGGAAAAGAAATTACCGCGGATTAAACCGCTGCTGACGCCGGGCGAGGTGGCAAGGCGCAGCGGCGTGGCGGTGTCAGCACTGCATTTCTATGAAAGCAAAGGGTTAATTAAGAGCATTCGCAACACCGGCAATCAGCGGCGATATACCCGCGACGTGCTGCGCTACGTGGCGATCATTAAGATTGCTCAACGCATCGGCATCCCGCTGGCCACTATTGGCGAAGCGTTAGGTATCCTGCCGGAGGGGCATACCCTGAGTGCGAAGGAGTGGAAGGCACTGTCTTCCCAGTGGCGCGACGAACTGGATCGGCGCATTCATACCCTGGAGGCGCTGCGGGACGAGCTTGACGGCTGCATTGGCTGCGGATGCCTGTCGCGCAGCGACTGCCCGCTGCGTAACCCTGGCGATAAGCTGGGCGAGCAGGGCACCGGCGCGCGGCTGTTGGAAGAGGATTAGCCCGACGCATAAAAAACTAAAGCGCCACAACTGAGCGCTTTAGTTTATTCCCGGTCTTTGTCTTTCTCTCTATCCCGCTGGTTTACAGGAGGGTTTCCCCCGACATCAACACCCCTCAGTCGAGCATGCTTTGGAGGTTCCGGTTTGTGCTGACAATTTAAGTCTAGGCCGGGAGCCCGGGTTTGCCAGCGCCACAGCGCAAAATCTCGGCAAAATTTTTTCGCCAGGTTGTGCAATTTTCTATAGTTAGTGAACAAGCCCCACTGGAGATAACCATGATTAAGGTCCACCACCTCAACCAGTCCCGATCCCAGCGCGTGCTCTGGGCGCTGGAAGAGCTCGCTCTGCCTTATCAGATTGAACGTTATCAGCGGGATAAAACCATGATGGCACCCGCCGCGTTGCGCAAAGTCCACCCGCTGGGTAAATCCCCGGTGCTGGAGGATAACGGCCTGATCCTGGCAGAATCGGGCGCGATCCTCGAATATCTGCAGGAGACCTACGATCCCGGGTCGCAGCTTAAGCCGCAGGATCGCGAGATGAAACTGCACTACCGTTTCTGGCTCCATTACGCGGAAGGCTCTCTGATGCCGCTCCTGTTAATGAAGCTGGTTTTCTCCAGCCTCGGTAAACCGCCGATCCCGTTTGGCCTGCGCTCGCTGGGCAAAGTGCTGGGGCAGGGGGTGCAAAAGGCGTACCTCAATCGCCAGCTGGAAACCCACGCCCGTTTTCTGGAGTCCTGGCTGAAGGATCATCGCTGGTTTGCCGGGGAGAATCTCAGCATGGCGGATGTGCAGATGAGTTTTCCGGTGTTTGCTCTGCTGGAGCGTGGCGGCATCGACGATCTCCCTCACCTGCAGACGTGGAAGAAAAATGTCGAAATGCGTCCGGCCTGGCAGCGGGCGATCCAGCAGGGCGGTCCGTTTGAAATCCCCGTCGCGTCCTGAAAATGTTATCAAATTGCGCATTCACGATAACGTTTGCGCATACTCTGTCTACTTCTTCACCACCCCGCAGGTAAATTAGCGAAAAACGGCAAAGTTCAGTTGAAAACGCCCATGTTTAAGCCGGATAATCGTTTGCCTTTAATTCAACACCCGTTTTGTCAGCGCGAAGCTAAACGTTTGCTTTTTTTATGACGCCCCTCTTTGTCATAAACGCAGCACAGGGATAAGACGTTTCGCTGGTCGTGGAGTGTCCATCACGCTGACTGACGACGATAATAATTTTCAGGGGATGTTTTCTATGTCTACGCCATCTGCGCGTACCGGCGGTTCACTCGACGCCATGTTCAAAATTTCTGCCCGCGGCAGTACCGTGCGTCAGGAGATCGTTGCCGGTCTGACGACCTTCCTGGCGATGGTCTACTCGGTGATCGTGGTCCCGGGCATGCTGGGCAAAGCCGGTTTCCCACCGGCGGCGGTCTTTGTCGCCACCTGTCTGGTGGCCGGTGTGGGCTCCATCGTGATGGGTCTGTGGGCCAACCTGCCGCTGGCGATCGGCTGCGCCATCTCGCTGACCGCCTTTACCGCGTTCAGCCTGGTGCTGGGTCAGCAGATCAGCGTCCCGGTAGCCCTGGGCGCCGTGTTCCTGATGGGTGTGCTGTTTACCATTATCTCTGCCACCGGTATCCGTAGCTGGATCCTCCGCAACCTGCCGCAGGGCGTTGCGCACGGCACCGGGATCGGTATCGGCCTGTTCCTGCTGCTGATTGCTGCCAACGGCGTAGGTCTAGTGATCAAAAACCCACTGGACGGTCTGCCGGTTGCGCTGGGTAATTTCGCCAGCTTCCCGGTGATCATGTCGCTGATTGGCCTGGCGGTGATCATCGGTCTGGAAAAGCTGAAAGTGCCGGGCGGCATCCTGCTGACCATCATTGGCGTCTCGGTTGTGGGGCTGATTTTCGATCCGG
The DNA here is from genome assembly GCF_025566055.1 of Leclercia tamurae. GTDB lineage: Bacteria > Pseudomonadota > Gammaproteobacteria > Enterobacterales > Enterobacteriaceae > Enterobacter > Enterobacter tamurae. Next base: position 268,717 of record NZ_JAMHKS010000073.1, on the reverse strand, counting down.
CGGTGCACTTCTCCGGCGTGTTCGCCATGCCATCCCTGAGCGATGAAAACGGCAACTCCCTGATTGGCAGCCTGGATATCATGGGCGCGCTGAACCCGGTGGTGCTGCCAAGCGTGCTGGCGCTGGTGATGACCGCGGTCTTCGACGCTACCGGCACCATCCGCGCGGTGGCGGGCCAGGCGAACCTGCTGGATAAAGACGGTCAGATTATCGATGGCGGCAAAGCGCTGACCACCGACTCCCTGAGCAGCGTCTTCTCGGGCTTAGTGGGTGCCGCGCCGGCAGCCGTGTATATCGAATCTGCGGCGGGTACGGCGGCAGGCGGTAAAACCGGTCTGACGGCGGTTACCATCGGCGTGCTGTTCCTGCTGATCCTGTTCCTCGCTCCGCTGTCGTATCTGGTGCCGGCGTACGCGACCGCCCCTGCGCTGATGTACGTTGGCCTGCTGATGCTGAGCAACGTGGCGAAAATTGATTTTGCCGACTTCGTTGACGCGATGGCCGGCCTGATCACCGCGGTGTTCATCGTTCTGACCTGTAACATTGTTACCGGCATCATGATCGGCTTCGCTTCGCTGGTGATCGGGCGCGTTGTCTCCGGTGAATGGCGTAAGCTGAACATCGGTACGGTGGTGATTGCCGTGGCGCTGGTGGCATTTTACGCGGGCGGCTGGGCTATCTAAGCTGTCAACTGCGTAAAAAGACGGGTGGCTCAGGCCGCCCGTTTTTATTTTCGGAACACATCTTGTTGCCTTATGCGTTACTCTGGAGGAGATACACTGTGGCAAGATGCCAGTGATGTAAACGTACAGAAATCTCGCAAACAGGGAACGCATGGAAATCTTCTTCACAATACTCATCATGACCCTTTTGGTCTCCCTCTCCGGGGTAGTAACCCGCGTACTGCCCTTCCAGTTACCGCTGCCGCTGATGCAGATCGCCATCGGTGCTCTGCTGGCGTGGCCGACGTTCGGATTGCATGTCGAGTTTGATCCCGAACTGTTTCTGGTGCTGTTTATCCCACCTCTGCTGTTTGCCGACGGCTGGAAAACGCCGACGCGGGAGTTTCTCGAGCATGGGCGCGAGATCTTCGGCCTGGCGCTGGCGTTGGTCGTTGTCACCGTGGTGGGGATTGGTTTTCTCATCTACTGGGTGGTGCCGGGGATCCCGCTGATACCGGCCTTTGCGCTGGCAGCAGTGCTTTCACCCACCGATGCCGTGGCGCTGTCCGGGATCGTCGGTGAAGGACGCATTCCGAAGAAAATCATGGGCATTTTGCAGGGCGAGGCGCTGATGAACGACGCCTCTGGCCTGGTGGCGCTGAAATTTGCCGTCGCCGTGGCGATGGGCACCATGGTCTTCACCATCGGTGGGGCGTCCGTTGAATTCTTTAAGGTGGCGATTGGCGGCATCATTGCCGGCTTCGTGGTGAGCTGGCTGTACGGTCGCTCGCTGCGCTTCCTCAGCCGCTGGGGGGGCGACGAGCCTGCCACGCAAATCGTGCTGCTGTTCCTGCTGCCGTTCGCCTCTTACCTGATTGCGGAACACCTTGGCGTGTCGGGCATTCTGGCGGCGGTAGCGGCCGGGATGACCATCACCCGCGCCGGGGTTATGCGCCGTGCGCCGCTGGCGATGCGCCTGCGCGCCAACAGCACCTGGTCGATGCTGGAGTTTGTCTTTAACGGCATGGTGTTCCTGCTGTTGGGCCTGCAGCTGCCGGGGATCCTCGAGTCCTCGCTGGTGGCGGCCGAGGCCGACCCGAATGTCGAAACCTGGATGTTGTTTACCGACATCGTGCTGATTTACGCCGCGCTGATGCTGGTGCGTTTCGGCTGGCTGTGGACGATGAAAAACTTCAGCATGCGTTTCCTGAAAAAGAAACCGATGGAGTTTGGCTCCTGGACCACGCGCGAACTGCTGATTTCAACCTTCGCCGGGGTACGTGGGGCCATCACCCTCGCCGGTGTGCTCTCCATTCCGCTGCTGCTGCCGACCGGCGACGTCTTCCCGGCCCGCTACGAGCTGGTGTTCCTGGCGGCAGGGGTGATCCTGTTCTCACTGTTTGTTGGCGTGGTGATGCTGCCGATCCTGCTGCAACATATGGAGGTGGGCGATCACGTTCAGCAGCATAAAGAGGCGCGTATTGCCCGGGCGGCAACCGCTGAAGTCGCCATTGTCGCTATCCAGAAGATGGAGGAGCGTCTGGCCGCGGACACCGAAGAGAACATCGATAACCAGCTGCTGAAAGAGGTGAGTTCGCGGGTGATTGGTAACCTGCGCCGCCGTGCGGATGGCCGCAACGACGTGGAAAGCTCGCTGATGGAAGAGAACCTCGAGCGCCGCTTCCGTCTGGCCGCGCTGCGCTCTGAACGTGCGGAGCTGTACCACCTGCGCGCTACCCGGGAGATCAGCAACGAGACGCTGCAGAAGCTACTGCACGATCTCGATCTGATGGAAGCGTTGTTGATAGAGAAGCAGTAGCTGTTTGTTGCCCGGTGGCGCTACGCTTACCGGGCTTACTAAACCGTAGGCCGGGTAAGGCGAAGCCGCCACCCGGCGTTATTCCCCAACCCAAAACCCTTCACAGCATTTCAACCACGCCTGGGCGCTGTTCGACAGATAGACCCCTTCCCGCCAGATCATCCCCAGCTGCCAGTGCAGATCGCTCTGGAGCGGTATCCAGCGCAGCGTGTTTTTATCCAGCCGCTCGCAGATCGGCTGCGGCAATATCGCAATCCCCACCCCCGCCTGTACCATCGCCGCCAGAAAATCCCACTGCCCGCTGCGCACCGCGATGCGCGGCTTAACCCCGTGCTGGCTGAAGAGCTGCATCAGCTGGCGGCTGAGGGCGAAATCTTCGTTGTAGATCAGCAGAGGATGCTCGGCCAGCAGCTCCGGATTGATGGCGTCGAGCGTCAACCAGTTGCCGGAGCGCGGCACCAGCACGCACAGCGGGTGGCTGAACAGCGGCAGGGCCGTCAGGCCGCTATCCTCCTCCACCGGCAGGGCGGTCATCGCCAGATCCAGCTCGCCGTTGATCACCGCCTGCTGGACGGTTAACCCACCAAATTCAGAAATTTTCAGCTCCACGCCGGGATAGCGCTGGCGAAACAGGCCGATCGGCCCGGCCATCATCATCCCCACCATCGGCGGAATTCCGAGGCGCAGTACTCCCTTATTGAGGTGGTTGATGTCGCCCAGCTCGGCCTCCAGCTGGCGAAACTCGGCGAGGATCGCCAGCCCGCGCTCAAACACCACCCGGCCAGTGTCGGTTAACAGCAGCTTGCGCCCGTCGCGGATCAGCAGGGTACAGTTCAGTTCATCTTCGAGGTTTTTCAGCATTTTGCTGATGGTGGGTTGAGTGACAAAAAGCTTCTCCGCGGCGCGGGTGAAACTCTGCTGGCGGACCACTTCGACAAAGTAACGCAGCGTGCGTATGTCCATGACTATTCCTCGAAACTATACCTTTGATGATTTTAATTCATTTCAGTCAATTACGGGCGCTGACTATACTGGCTCTCCATCTCATTTTGAGGAAATCCCCCATGACCGTGGCGTTAGGTCGCGTTACGCCTGCCGTCGTGCAACGACTCCAGGTACCGATTCAGGTACTGCTTTACGCGGGTCTTTTTGTCTTCGCTGAATACCTTGTTAGCTGGCTCCATCTGCCATTGCCTGCCAATCTGGTCGGGATGGTGCTGATGTTCAGCCTGATCCTCTGTCGCGTCATTCCCCTGAACTGGGTGCGGGCCGGTTCGCGCTGGCTGCTGGCGGAGATGCTGCTCTTTTTTGTGCCGGCGGTGGTGGCGGTGGTCAATTACGTCCAGCTACTGATGGTGGACGGCTGGCGTATCTTTGCCGTGATCGCCCTGAGCACGCTGATGGTGCTGGGGGCTACCGCGTGGGTGGTGGATAAAGTCTATCGCTATGAAATCAGCAGGCAGAAACATGACTAACTTTCAGGTCAGCGTCCTCTGCCTGGTGGTGACTCTGATTATCTATTTCGCCAACAAGCGCCTGTATCGCCGCTTTCGCAAACTGCCCCTGATGCCGCTGGTCTTCACCCCGATTCTGCTGGTGATGATGCTGGTGTGGGGCCATATCTCCTGGCAGAACTATATCGGCGAAGCGCACTGGCTGCTGTGGCTGCTCGGCCCGGCGACCATCGCCTTTGCGGTACCGGTGTATGACAACCTGGCGGTGATCAGACGCCACTGGATGTCGCTCTCTGCCGGGGTGATCACCGCCACGGTGGTGGCCGTCACCAGCTCGGTCTGGCTGGCGCGGCTGTTTACGCTGTCGGATGAGATCCAGCGCAGCCTGGCGGTGCGCTCCGTCACCACCCCCTTTGCATTGGCGGCGGCAAAACCCCTCGGCGGGCAGCCGGATCTGGTGGCGCTGTTCGTGGTGGTGACCGGAGTGTTTGGCATGGCGGTGGGGGACATGCTGTTTTTGCGGCTCTCGATCCGCGAAGGGATGGCGAAAGGAGCCGGGTTTGGCGCGGCCTCCCATGGAGCAGGCACCGCCCGCTCCTATGAGCTGGGCCAGCAGGAGGGCGTGGTGGCAAGCCTGGTGATGATGCTCTCCGGCGTGGTGATGGTGCTGGTGGCCCCGCTGGTGGGCTGGTTGATGTTCTGATTTTTGCCCGGCGGCGCTGCGCTTGCACGGGCCTACGGTATTGTCGGCCGGGTAAGCGCAGCGCCACCCGGCAAGGCTAACGGTTTAACCGCCGCACAATCCGCTCCACCTTCTGTCGGAAATCCGCCGCGACCTGGGCGGGGGCCTGGCCCATCTCCAGTTTTTCCCGCGCGGAGGTGAACTGGTCGATCACCTGCAAATCCTCAATATAAGGCGTGGCGACGACGGTGGTGTGCAGCGCCTGCGCCTGACGCAACCCGGCAATCACCGGATCCTGCGGGTCAATCACCCCTTTCGCCGTAAGCTGCGTTTCCGCCGCCTTGTTGAGCGGAATGCCGCGCTCCAGCCCCAGAGCGTCCACCGACTGCGGATCGTTTAGCAGGTAGTTCACCAGTATCGCCGCCTCTTTTGGATGCTTCGTGGATTTCGCTACCGACAGCATCTGCGCCGTTTTGAAGTAGACCCCTGATTCCTCCGTCCCGGGCTGCATCACGTAGTCCCCCAGCACCAGCTTTGCCGGCGGCGTCATGTTGTTGGCAAACATGCGGATGGTGATGTTCCAGGTGAACAGACCGCCCCATTCGCCGTTAATCCACGGCTTCATCTCATAGATATTGCCTTTGCCGTAGGAGGAGAGGGTCTTTGGCGACGGGAGAACGCGATCGTCGCTCAGGCGCTTCACAAAGCTGAAGGCCTCCTCCCACTGGGCGTCGTTCCAGGCGAAGGTGCCGTCACTGTTGAACATCGGCTTCTGGTGCTTCTGCATCATGTACGCATTGAGCAGCAGGATGACGTCCTGATCGACCATCGCGTAGGGATAGTAGTTATTGCCGAGCTTTTGCTGGAAGGTTTTCCCGGCGGCAAAAAAGTCGTCCCAGGTTTTCGGGTACGCCAGCCCGGCTTTCTGCCAGGTGACGTCGTTGTAGTAAAAGACTGGGGCGTTGACCGAGATCGGCAGGCCGTTAAGCTTGCCTTTGATGGTGGTGGATTGCAGATCCTGCGCCTGGTACTGGCTTAAATCGAGCTCCGCTTTCAGCTTGTCGAGATCGTAATAGCCTTCGCCGTTTTTGGAAAAGACGATCAGCCACGGCCAGTTGGTCTGCATCACATCCGGCTCGGTGCCGCTCGCCATCTGGGTGGTCAGGCGCGAAAGATGCCCGTCCCAGCCAGTGTATTCGGCCTTCACTTTGATCTCTGGATGCGCTTTTTCGAAGGCTTCCAGCGCCTTTAGCGTGGCCTGGTGGCGGCTGTTGCCACCCCACCACGACATGCGTAATTCAACGGGCTGCGCCCAGGTGGAGGTACAGGAAAATAACAGCGATGCGATGACACCTGACAGGAGTTTATTCATTATTTTTCTCCGGGCCTTTTATTATTAAGCAGGTGAATAACGGTCCAGCGCCCTTAGCGTTTCGTCAGACGGGAAACCAGCTCAAACTCCTTAAAGTTGACCGGACGCCGCTGCTGCATGGAAATATTCCCCGCAATGCCGGTGAGAATCGACATCGCCCCGGCCCGGTGGTCGGCCGCGCGCTGCAGCGGGTCGTGGCCCGGTGCACCAAACAGATCCGCCAGCATGGCGTTGTCGCCACCGCCGTGCCCCCCTTCACCAAGGCTGAATTCGGCCTTCCAGGGTTCGGCAAACATCGGGAAGACAGTAAGATCGCACTGCTCCAGGCTGCCCTCGTTTTCACGTTCGCCCCCGGCGTTAACGTAAGATTTCTCAACGATCTTCATCTCCAGGCGACCTTCGGTGCCGTTAAAGACCACGTTCAGCCCTTCCCACGGCAGGTAGGCGTTGAGGGAGTAGGTGAGCTGGACCTGGTTCTGGTACTTCACCAGCACTGAGAGGGTATCTTCGATGGTGATGCCGTCGCTGAACACGCTCTGGTCGCGGAAGTAGTTATCTTCGTGCTCGGCGTCGAGATAGAGCGCTTTCAGCTGGGCGTTACCCGCCATCTGCAGGGCGAAGGGATCCGCTTTCGACTCGGCAAAGCCGTGGGCGCGCGGGTAGAAGTGCGTCACGCCGCGCTTCTCGGCGTTCTCCCGGCCATAGAACTGCAGGCTGCCTTCGGCGTAAACCCGCTCCGGGTAGCTGCCGAGCCAGAAGTTCATCAGATCGAAGTGATGGGTGGATTTGTGCACCAGCAGGCCGCCGCTGTTGCGTTTTTCCCGATGCCAGCGGCGGAAGTAGTCCGCGCCGTGTTCGGTGTTGAGCAGCCACTCGAAGTGTACCGAGGTGACGGTGCCGATCGTCCCCTGCATCAGCAGCTCGCGCACCTTGCTGTGGTGCGGGGCGTAGCGGTAGTTAAAGGCCACCCGCACGCTGCGGCCGGTCTCTTCGATAGCGTCGAGAATGCGCAGGGCGCGCTGTTCATCGATGGTCATCGGCTTTTCGGTGATCACATCGCAGCCGGCGTGCAGGGCGCGAACGATGTAGTCGTCATGGGTACGATCCATGGTGGTGACGATAACTACATCAGGACGCGTTTCGCGGATCATCTCCTCAAACTGCGCCGCCTGCCAGGTGGAAACCGGCTCAGCCCCTTCGTTTTTTAATAGCTGATTAGCGTAGTGCATCCGCGTGGTGTTGGTATCGCAAAACGCGACCATTCTGGCATTTTGCCGCCAGGCACCGCCAATGGCGGAAATATATAAACCCGCACGACCACCGGTTCCGACCAGAGCATATTTTTTCATGGCATCCTCGATTAAGATGAGAAAATAAATATCAGCAAGGTGAATCAATGAAACGTATTCCACATCAGTTGATGGAGCTGAACAGCACTTTTATCTGGCACTGGCCCTGGTTTATTCAGGGGGTAAAAAGCGCGAAACAGCACGGTTTCACTGGGATCATCCTGCACCAACAGGAACTGCTTTCAGTACTTGCGACGCCCTCGCCGTTAAGTCAAAAACTCAATGTCGAGAACCTTATTCATCAGCAAAATTACGCCCTGCAATATTTAACCCGCGTCGATCGTTATCTGGCGGAAAATAACCTGTCGTTCTGGCTTCAGGGGGAGGCCGCGCCCAATGACGACATTATTAAGCGTAAATTTCCTGAACTGACGTTCGACGAAAAAAGCGCGCCGGATTTCTGGCACCGTTTTTATGCCGCCATATTGCATCCGCTATTACACGCCTTGCCCCATCTCAGCGGGCTTATTCTCAGCCTGACGACGCCGGACTTTCAGACCACCCGCTGGCAGCAAAGCCTGCATGATGTCTGGAGCCTGCTGCGCGCCCGGGGCAAAAAGCTGATCCTGCGCGACTTCATTGATAACAGCTGGCCACGCCAGCAGCTCGCTAACATTCTGGCGACGCTGCCGGACGACGTGCGCGCCTCGGTAAAAGCCACCGAGCTGGATTACCACCCCGGCTTTGCCAACCACCCGCACATCGCCACCCTGCCGGGGCATAAAAAGTGGATCGAGTATGACCTCTTCGGCACTGGCTACGGCTGGACCGCGCTGCCGTGCTATCTGGGCGATGAGATCAGCGGCCGCTTAAGCTGGGCGCTCAGCGCCGCCGAAAACGAAATCGAAGCCATCACCTCCCGCGTGAGCTGGCAGTGGCTGCCCGACAGCCGGGTGATGGACTCCGCCAACGCCATCAATCTGTTCGGTCTCACCGCCGCTAATCAGGCCGCCGATGCGGCGCTGCCCGCCACCTTCGATCGCTGGGCGGCGCACCATCAGCTCGGCTTTCGCTCTCTGCAAGACAAGCATCAGCTCTCGGCTATCGTCCACGCCAGCTATGACTGGCTGTGCAAAACGCCGAACCTTCTCGGGCGACGGCTGCACTATCAGAGCCAGATCCCGGAGAGCATCGCCCAGGCGCAGCAACTGCTGCATATGGACACTCGTAGCGCCAACTGGCTGCACGCCTGGCAGCCGCTGATGCCCACTGACGATCCCACGCTGGGTAAAGAGCAGCGGGAGCGGATGGCGCTGGAGAAAGAGGCCGCTTGCTTCCTCGCATCACGCACGCTGCACAACCTGCGTGAGCTGATGCCGCGTATTACCTGCCCGGACGACACCCTGGCGATCCTGCTCGCCGCCTGGCGCAGCGCGGAGATCTACAGCCAGATGTTCTCCCACGTGGCCGCCGCGGTGACCGACGTGCTGTGGCTCGACCATTACGGCGCCAACAGTCTGCCCGCTGACACCCTGCAGAAGCATCAGCAGCGGCTGCTTGACTACACCGACACCCTGGATCGCTGGCTGGCGGACCCGCCCGCCAGCGGCCCGTTATTCCTGCCGCTGTTGCTGAGCCCGGATCGGCTGGAGCGCTTTGCCAGAAGCCTGAGCGAGTCGCTGTAACTACAGCATAAAAACTGAGAGGGGGATTGTCTGTACGGGGGGCAGAGGGAAAGCGGAAGATTGGCGTGAAATCGGGAAAAGTGTGATGGCCTTTGCGGATCGCAGATAAAGCCTGTGATGCGTATCGGCTTTTTCCGTTCTGGTGACGTGATAAACATCACCAGAAGGGGAAAAAAATGTGATCCCCGACCAGCGGCCGGGGAGGGGATTTTAGTGCGCGCGGCCCTGTTCAACACCCAGGCCGGTTTGAGAGCGAATAAACTGGGCGCGGAACTTCTCACGCTCCAGATTACCTTCCGCCGAGTTATCGGTGGCGGAGAAGAACCAGATCCCAATGAAGGCCACGGCGATGGAGAACAGCGCCGGGTATTCGTAAGGGAAGATTGCGCTGGCATGACCGAGCACCTGTACCCAGATGGTCGGGCCGAGCACCATCAGGATCACCGCGGTCAACAGCCCCAGCCAGCCACCCACCATCGCTCCACGGGTGGTCAATTTTGACCAGTACATGGAGAGCAGAATGATCGGGAAGTTACAGCTTGCCGCAATCGAGAAGGCCAGACCCACCATAAAGGCGATGTTCTGATTCTCGAACAGGATCCCCAGCAGAATAGCGACGACGCCCAGCACCAGCACGGTGATTTTGGACACCCGCAGCTCATCACGTTCACTGGCGCCTTTACGGAACACGTTCGCGTAGAGGTCATGGGAGACCGCAGACGCGCCCGCCAGCGTCAGACCAGCAACCACCGCCAGAATGGTGGCGAAAGCCACTGCCGAGATAAAGCCAAGGAACAGGTTACCGCCGACGGCATTCGCCAGATGGACCGCCGCCATGTTGTTGCCGCCAATCAGTGCGCCCGTCGCGTCTTTAAACGCCGGGTTCGCGCCCACCAACATGATGGCGCCAAAGCCGATGATAAAGGTCAGAATATAGAAATAACCCATAAAACCGGTGGCGAAGAAGACGCTCTTACGCGCCTCGCGGGCATCGGACACCGTGAAGAAACGCATCAGGATATGCGGTAAACCGGCGGTACCAAACATCAGTCCCAGACCCAGGGACAGGGCGGATATCGGATCTTTTACCAGTCCGCCCGGGCTCATGATCGCTTCCCCTTTCGGGTGCACCGCCATCGCTTCGGCAAACAGGTTATTGAAGCTGAACCCGACGTGCTTCATCACCATAAAGGCCATAAAGCTGGCGCCGAACAGCAGCAGCACCGCTTTGATGATCTGCACCCAGGTGGTGGCGAGCATGCCGCCGAACAGAACGTACATCACCATCAGCACGCCCACCAGCACCACAGCGATGTGGTAGTTCAGGCCGAACAGGAGTTGGATCAGCTTACCGGCACCCACCATCTGGGCGATCAGGTACAGCGCCACCACCACCAGCGAACCGCAGGCGGAGAGAACACGAATCGGCCCCTGTTTCAGGCGATAGGAGGCGACGTCGGCAAAGGTGTATTTGCCCAGGTTGCGCAGGCGCTCGGCGATCAGGAACAGAATGATCGGCCAGCCCACCAGGAAGCCCAGGGAGTAGATCAGCCCGTCATACCCGGAGGTAAATACCAGCGCGGAGATGCCGAGGAACGACGCGGCAGACATATAGTCGCCCGCAATCGCCAGCCCGTTCTGGAAACCGGTGATATTGCCCCCGGCGGTGTAATAGTCGTTACGGGAGCGCACGCGTTTTGACGCCCAGTAGGTAATACCGAGCGTAAACACGACAAACACCAGGAACATGATAATTGCCTGCCAGTTGGTTGGCTGGCGCTGGACTGCACCGCTAATGGCATCCGCTGCGTTGGCTGCAAAGGGTAGCGTGGCGGCGAGCGCCGTCAGGACTCTCTTCATGATGCTTTTACCTCGCGCAGCACAGCTTTGTTCAGACGGTCAAACTCACCATTTGCCCGCCAGATATACACCCCGGTCAGGGCGAAAGAGATCAAAATGACACCGACGCCAATGGGGATCCCGCGGGTCACGCTGGTACCCGGATGCAGAGGGGTGCCGAGCCATTGTGGGGCGAAGGCGATGAGCAGAATAAAGCCAACGTAAATGATCAGCATGATGATAGATAGCATGTAGGCAAACCGTTGCCGTTTTTCTACGAGCTCCCTGTAGTGCGCACTATTCTCTATCTGCTGACAAATATTATCATTCATCACAGAATCTCCAGAGGTAAGGTAGGTTTGTTTTTATCCCCTCTCCCCTATGGGGAGAGGGCTAGGGTGAGGGGGAGTGCTTTTACGATGGCATTGCGATGGCCTGCTTCTCTTCGAGCAGTTTGTCCACCACGCCAGGATCGGCGAGCGTTGAGGTATCGCCTAAGTTGCTGGTATCACCCGCGGCGATTTTGCGCAGAATACGGCGCATGATCTTGCCGGAACGGGTTTTCGGCAGCGAGTCGGTCCAGTGCAGCACGTCCGGGGTGGCAAGCGGGCCAATCTCTTTTCGCACCCAGTTACGCACTTCGGTATACAGCTCTGGCGACGGCTCTTCACCATGATTCAGCGTGACGTAAGCGTAGATCGCCTGGCCTTTGATGCTGTGTGGAATGCCGACCACCGCCGCTTCGGCAATCTTCGGATGTGACACCAGCGCCGATTCAATCTCGGCGGTGCCCAGACGGTGGCCGGAGACGTTCAGCACGTCGTCCACGCGGCCGGTGATCCAGTAGTAACCGTCTTCATCCCGACGGGCGCCGTCGCCGCTGAAGTACATGTTTTTGAAGGTGGAGAAATAGGTCTGCTCGAAGCGATCGTGATCGCCGAACAGGGTCCGCGCCTGGCCTGGCCAGGAGTCGACGATCACCAGGTTGCCTTCGGTAGCCCCTTCCAGGGCGTTCCCTTCGTTATCCACCAGCGCAGGCTGGACGCCAAAGAACGGACGGGTCGCGGAGCCGGCTTTCAGCTGGGTAGCGCCCGGCAGCGGGGTGATCATGAACCCGCCGGTTTCGGTCTGCCACCAGGTATCGACGACCGGGCACTTCTCGTTACCGATCTTCTTCCAGTACCACTCCCAGGCTTCCGGGTTGATCGGCTCGCCCACGGATCCGAGGATGCGCAGGGAGGAGCGGTCGGTCCCTTCAATCGCCTTGTCGCCCTCGGCCATCAGCGCGCGGATCGCGGTCGGGGCGGTATAGAGAATATTGACCTGATGTTTGTCCACCACCTGGCTCATGCGCGCCGGGGTCGGCCAGTTTGGCACCCCTTCGAACATCAGGGTGGTCGCGCCGCAGGCCAGCGGGCCATACAGCAGATAGCTGTGACCGGTGACCCAGCCCACGTCGGCGGTACACCAGTAGATGTCGCCCTGATGATAATCAAAGACATACTTGAAGGTGGTGGCGGCATAGACCAGATAGCCGCCGGTGGTGTGCAACACCCCCTTCGGCTTGCCGGTAGAGCCGGAGGTATAAAGGATAAACAGCGGATCTTCCGCGTTCATCGCTTCCGGCTGGTGCTGGTCGCTGGCCTGTTCAATCAGGTCGCTCCACCACAGGTCGCGTCCCTCATGCCATTCAACAGCATTGCCGGTGCGCTTCAGCACAATCACGCTGTTAACGGTGTTTACGTTCGGGTTGTTCAGCGCGTCGTCGACGTTCTTTTTCAGCGGAACGGCACGACCAGCACGCACGCCTTCATCGGCGGTGATCACCAGTTTTGAGCTGGAGTCGATAATGCGTCCAGCCACCGCTTCCGGCGAGAAGCCGCCGAAGATCACAGAGTGCACGGCGCCGATGCGGGCGCAGGCCAGCATCGCCACGGCCGCTTCCGGCACCATTGGCATATAGATAGCCACCACGTCGCCTTTTTTGATGCCCTGGGCCAGCAGGACGTTGGCAAAGCGGCAGACGTCGCGGTGCAGTTCGCGGTAGGTGATTTTTTTGCTCTGGGTAGCGTCATCGCCTTCCCAGATGATTGCCGTCTGGTCGCCGCGCTCGGCGAGATGACGATCCAGGCAGTTGGCGGCGAGGTTCAGCGTGCCGTCTTCATACCATTTAATAGAGACGTTGCCGGGGGCAAAAGAGGTGTTCTTGACCGTCTGATATGGCGTGATCCAGTCAAGGATTTTGCCCTGCTCGCCCCAGAAGGCGTCAGGGTTAGTAATAGAGAGCTGATACTTCTCCTGGTACTGCTCCGGATTAATCAGGCAGCGGTCCGCAATATTTGCGGGAATGTCGTGTTTATGGACCTGGCTCATGGTTTTTGTTCTCCTTGTAGAATGTTAATAATATGTCGCAAAAACGTTAATAGTAGGGGCTTTGAGACCTTTGTTTACTATTTGGGCGACAGATCACGCAAAAATTAAAGAGTTCGAAAATTGAGCAAATGACACTTTGCAGAAAAATAATTACTCTTGCGGATTATTTACATTTATGGATAAAAAAGCGTTTTTATAACAAAAGGTTATTTATCATGACTAATACAAATTAGCGTGATAACGCCTTTTGTCAGTCAAATGCCTCGTTCTTAAAGGCTTGCGCAGCATGCCGTGCAAATGGTACTGATACGGCGCGTTAAAAAACCCCATAAATGAACGCAACACAATTCATACCCTTTCAGTATGTGTCGTCCCCATCGTTTTACGAGTACGAACACTTCATTGAGGAAGTTTCTTGTCATGAAAAATTTGAAAGTCAGCCTTGCCTGGCAAATTTTGCTGGCCCTTGTGCTGGGTATCTTGCTGGGTAGTTATCTGCATTATCACAGTGACAGCCGCGAATGGCTGATCGCCAACTTACTGTCGCCAGCCGGTGATATCTTTATCCATCTGATCAAGATGATTGTGGTGCCGATTGTTATCTCGACGCTGGTGGTAGGGATTGCCGGGGTCGGTGATGCGAAGCAGCTGGGCCGCATCGGTGCAAAAACCATATTTTATTTCGAAGTGATCACTACGGTGGCGATCATACTCGGCATCACGCTGGCGAATGTGTTCCAGCCTGGCGCGGGCATTGATATGTCGCAGCTGGCGACGGTGGATATTTCGAAATACCAAAGCACAACCGCCGATGTGCAAAGCCATTCTCATGGCCTGATGGGAACCATCCTGTCGCTGGTGCCGACCAATATCGTGGCATCGATGGCGAAAGGCGAAATGCTGCCGATCATCTTCTTCTCGGTGCTGTTTGGTCTGGGGCTGGCGTCACTGCCGTCCACCCATCGCGAGCCGCTGGTGACCGTGTTCCGCTCCATCTCTGAAACCATGTTCAAAGTGACCCACATGGTGATGCGTTATGCGCCGGTCGGGGTGTTCGCGCTGATCTCGGTGACGGTAGCGAACTTCGGCTTTGCCTCCCTGTGGCCGCTGGCGAAGCTGGTGCTGCTGGTTCACTTCGCGATCCTGTTCTTCGCCCTGGTGGTGCTGGGGCTGGTGGCGCGGATGTGTGGCCTGAGCATCTGGATCCTGATCCGCATCCTGAAAGACGAGCTGATTCTGGCGTACTCCACCGCCAGCTCCGAGAGCGTGCTGCCGCGTATTATTGAGAAGATGGAAGCCTACGGGGCGCCGGCGTCGATCACCAGCTTCGTGGTGCCGACCGGTTACTCGTTTAACCTCGACGGCTCGACGCTGTACCAGAGTATCGCCGCGATCTTTATCGCTCAGCTGTACGGTATCGACCTCTCCCTGTGGCAGGAAATTGTTCTCGTACTGACCCTGATGGTGACCTCGAAAGGGATTGCTGGCGTGCCGGGCGTGTCGTTTGTGGTACTGCTGGCAACGCTGGGCAGCGTGGGTATTCCGCTGGAAGGGCTGGCGTTTATCGCCGGTGTTGACCGTATCCTCGACATGGCGCGTACCGCCCTGAACGTGGTGGGTAATGCCCTGGCGGTGCTGGTGATTGCCAAGTGGGAACACAAATTCGACCGCAAGAAAGCCCTGGCGTATGAACGCGAGGTGCTGGGTCGTTTCGATAAGACGGCAGACCAGTAAAGTGCATTGCCCGGCCTACAGCATCGTAGGCCGGGCAAGCGAAGCGCCCCCGGCATGCAGACCGCACTACTCCCCGCTTAACGTATCAAACTCCTCGCACCCCGTATCAAAGCCTTCGCTACAGCTCAGATTTAACCAGTACAGCGCCTTCTGTTTATTCGGCGTGATAAAACCAGCCTCCCCCTGGTGAAACACCTGGCCTGCCCAGTATTCCGCGTAACCCGTGCGCGAGAGGGTGGAGCTCTGCTTGAACCACTGGGCGGCCTGGACGTCATCCTGCGCGACTTCCACGCCGTTGGCGTAGATCAGCCCCAGCAGCAGTTGGGCATCAACGGCGGCGTCATCCTCGGTATTCCCGGCGACCTTATGCAGTAAGGTCAGCGCCTGCGGGTAGTCGGTTTGCCCGGCCCCGGTATTCACCAGTAAACGCGCCAGCATCACTGCACCCGGTGAACTGCCCGCCACGGTGGCCTGCTGCGCCAGTCCTTTCGCCTGCGCCAGATCGCCATGTTTAAACTTGATTTGCGACAGCAGCGCCATGGCATCCACGTCACCGTTTTTAGCCGCTTTCTCGGCCCAGGCTTCGGCCTGCTTATCATCACCCGAGCTGTAATAGGTTTCGGCAAGATAATACTGAGCCCGGCTGTCGCCCGCCTCAGCCTGCTTCAGGTACTGGCCGCCAATCTCCTCGGCGCAAACCAGGGAAGAAAAAAGGATCAACAACAGATAAAGAGGTTTCATGCGTTATTTTCGTAGGGGTAGATAACGGGCAGTATAAGCGCGGTATGAGAAGAAAAAAATGGGTGCGTTAAGACCTCCCCTCCCCACAAGCCGGGCGGGTTTCCCCGCCCGCTGACGTTAGCCTGCTGCGCAGGCTAATTTAGTCGCCACTTCATATTTTTCACTCTTTATTGTCAGTTCGCATAACGTGCCGCGATTAATAAAGGTGAATATTATTATGGTCAGGCAAATAATAACTATTATACCTAACACGGTTTTTAATGGCGTCATGCCCTTTTCTCCTTGCTAATAAAAGAGTAAGGGGCTATCCTCAACTTGTGTGGAGTTGAGGGATAGCCCCCGGTTAATGGAAACATTTCCGGGGTTTTTCACTTTCTGTCCCTCAACTTATGCTCAAGACAGAAAGCCTTAAGCACCCGCCGTTAATCTTATCCCTATGAACTAAAAAGAAAAGATGTAATTCCTTTTAGGTGAAATTACATTTCTCTGGAATGCTGCTCGCAAAATAATATTCACCATATATTATTTCTATTATGCAAATAAAAACGGGGTGAATATTTCACCCCATTTTATTAATTACTCCTTTAATTGCATCAACTCATAGCCGTCTCACGTAAACGGTTTTTCAGCTTATTATATTCTTCAATCACATAGTGCTCGGCGGCAGATTGATCCGCAATCGGCTCGATGCGCACGGCACAATATTTATATTCCGGCGTTTTGGTTATCGGGCTGAGGTTTTCCGTCACCAGTTCGTTGCAGGCCCCGATCCACCACTGGTAGGTCATGTATACCGCACCGACGTTTGGCCGATCGCTTACCTGGGCGCGGGTGATGACCCGGCCTTTGCGGGAGTTGACCCACACCAGCGCCTCATCTTCAATGCCCAGACGCGCAGCATCCTCGGTGTTGATCTGCACATAGCCGGGCTCATCCGCCAGCGCCGACAGCGCCGCGCAGTTGCCGGTCATCGAGCGGCAGGAGTAGTGGCCCACTTCGCGCACGGTGGAGAGCACCATCGGATAGTCGTCATCCAGCTTATCGATGGGGGCCATCCAGTCGCAGGTGAAGAACTGCGCCAGCCCGTTCGGGGTGTCGAATTTCTCCGCAAACAGGTACGAGGTGCCCTGGTCCTCCGGCGACTCGTCCCGGCATGGCCACTGGATATAGCCCAGCTCGCCCATCTTCTCGTAGGTCGCCCCTTTAAAGCCCGGACACAGCTGGCGCAGCTCGTCCCAGATTTGCTGCGTGTTGTCGTAGTGCATCGGGTAGCCCATCCGGGTGGCGATCTCACTGATAATCTGCCAGTCGGTTTTCAGATCCCACTTCGGTTCCACCGCTTTAAAAAAGCGCTGGAAGCCGCGGTCGGCGGCGGTGTAGACCCCTTCATGCTCGCCCCACGAGGTGGAGGGTAGAACAACATCCGCCACCGCCGCGGTTTTGGTCATAAAGATATCCTGCACAATCACCAGCTCAAGATCGGCAAACGCCTGACGCACTGCCGAAAGCTCAGCATCGGTCTGGAGCGGATCTTCCCCCATGATGTACGCCGCCCGCACCTCTTTGTGGGCCACGCGGTGCGGCAGCTCGCTGATACGGTAGCCGGGGTGCGCCGGCAGGCTCTCCACGCCCCAGGCGCGGGCGAACTTCTCGCGGTTTTCCGGGTATTTAACAAACTGGTAGCCCGGGTAGGTATCCGGCAGCGCCCCCATATCGCAGGCACCCTGGACGTTATTCTGTCCCCGCACCGGATTAACCCCGACGTGGGCTTTGCCGAGGTTGCCGGTCAGCATGGCAAGGCTGGTCAGCGCACGCACGGTCTCCACCCCCTGCCAGAACTGGGTCACGCCCATCCCCCATAGCAGGGTGGCCGTTTTCGCCCGGGCATACATCCGGGCAGCCTGGCGGATCTCCCGCGCGCTCACGCCGGTAATGGCCTCGACCGACTCCGGCGTGTAGCGTTCCACAATCTGACGGTACGCATCAAAGCCTTCCGTACGGGTGGCGACGAAGGCCCGATCGTAGAGGTTCTCGGCAATAATCACGTGGCCGATGGCATTAAGCAGGGCGATGTTCGAGCCGTTTCGCAACGCAATGTGCATATCGGCAATACGCGCGGTTTCGATGCGCCGCGGATCGCAGACAATGATTTTCGCCCCGTTCTGCTTCGCGCGCAGAATATGATTGGCGACAATCGGGTGCGAATCCGCCGGGTTATAGCCAAAAATAAACACTAACGCAGTGTTATCAATCTCGTTGATGGCATTGCTCATGGCGCCATTCCCGACCGACTGGTGCAGACCTGCAACCGAAGGGCCGTGTCAGACGCGTGCGCAGCAGTCGACGTTGTTAGTACCAATCACCGCCCGGGCAAATTTTTACATCAGGTAGTTGGTTTCATTCCCGGTGCCGCGCGAGGAGCCGGTGGTCTGGATCGCATCCGGACCGTGCTGCGCCTTAATCTCGCTAAGGCGATGGGCGACATAGTCCAGCGCCTCATCCCAGGAGACGGACTCCAGCCTGCCGCCGCGTTCGCGGCGAATCATCGGGCTTTTCAGCCGCGGGGTGAGGATTTGGGTGTCGTTAATAAAATCCCAGCCGTAGTAGCCCTTCAGGCACAGCTTGCCCTGGTTGGTTTTCCCTTCGGCTGCCTCCGCCCGGATGATGTTGCCGTTATCGACCACCAGGTTGATCTTGCATCCTGAGGCGCAATAGGGGCACACCGTGATGACGTTTTTCATCGGTCTCGCTCCAGATTCAAATGATGCTGACATGTAGGTTTCCCCTGACTTTACGGGCGAATCCGGGTCAAAACCCTGACGGAAAACAGGCCCGCGTCAAAAATTGCGACAGCGGAAGCGATGGGGATGTGACGGCGGTTGAAGATCCGTGACGGAAAAGACGTTTTGGCTGGAGCCTTGCACAGAATGGGCCAGACTGATCTTTACCTCCCCAATGGAATCCCGTGATGAAACCAGCAATTCTGGTGGTCGATGACGACACCGCGGTCTGCGAACTGTTGCAGGATGTGCTCAACGAGCACGTCTTTACCGTCCATGTGTGCCACAACGGCCAGGATGCCCTGCGGCTGGCGCAGCAGGTACCGGAGATCGCGCTGGTGTTGCTGGATATGATGCTGCCGGATATCAACGGTTTGCAGGTGCTCCAGCAACTGCAAAAGCAGCGCCCGGAGCTGCCAGTGATCATGCTTACCGGCCTCGGCAGTGAGTCGGACGTGGTGGTGGGCCTTGAGATGGGGGCCGACGACTACATCGGCAAGCCCTTCAACCCCCGGGTGGTGGTGGCGCGGGTCAAAGCCGTGCTGCGCCGCACCGGCGCGCTGGCGGCAGAACCTGTCGTTGCCCGGGTGGCCGGGATCGGCTTTAACGGCTGGACGCTGGATACCACCCGCTGTGAACTGATTGACCCGCAGCGCGGCGTGGTAGCCCTGACCCAGGGCGAGTACGGTCTACTCCTGGCCCTGACGCAAAACGCCCGCCGGGTACTGAGCCGCGAACAGCTGCTGGAGCTGACCCACAGCGAAAGCGCGGAGGTGTTCGATCGCACCATCGACGTGCTGATCATGCGTCTGCGGCGCAAAATCGAAATCAACCCCCATCAGCCACTGCTGATTAAAACCATCCGCGGGCTGGGCTACGTCTTTGCCGCCGACGTGCAGCACGGCGACAGGGCGGCTTAAGCCAGCGGGTTCTCCTGAATAAACAGCTGTAGCTCCGACAGGGTTTTCGCCCCGTCGATGGCGTTGGCTGCCAGCAGGCTGGCCCGCGCGCAGGCATGCGCCATCCGGATGCTCTCCGCCAGCGACAGCGATTCGTGGCAGCCATATAAAAAGCCGGCGCAGAAGGCATCTCCCGCCCCGACGCTGCCGACAATCTCCTCCCGGGTCAGTCGCCACGAGGGGATCCAGCCTCCCTCCTGGTCCGGCTCCTGCCCCCAGGCCCCTTCCGGACAGTGGATCACCACCCGTGCCTGCACGCCCGCCGTCAGCAGCTCTGCCGCCGCCGCGGCGATATTAGCGATTACCGGCGCATCCTGGTCATCGCGCATCGGCAGGCCGCTGAATTCGCCCGCCTCCAGCTCGTTGATCACCAGATAGTCGAGATGGCGCAGGGTAGGGAGCACCAGCGGCTGATAGCGCGGATCGCCCTTGCGCGACACCAGGTCGAGTGAGGTCTGAAACCCCAGCTCGCGCATCTGCGCCAGCAGCCGCGCGCTGCGGGTGCCGTATTCGTCGTCCGGCATATCCAGGCTGTCCAGCAGCAGGAGATAGCCCAGATGGAAGATCTTCAGGCTGTGATCGAGCCGGTCGAAGGCGGGCAGATCCAGCAGCCGGTTGGCTCCCGGGGAGTGGAAAAAGGTGCGCTGGCCGCTGGGGTCGGTCATCACCTGCGACATGGAGGTGGGGGCAAAGGTGGTGCGCTGCACCCGCTGGCGGTTGACGTGATACTGGTCGAGCATGGCAAGGATGTAATCTCCGTCATGGTCATCCCCCACCAGCCCGACCGCCTGCAGCGGCAGCCCGGCATGCATCTTCGCCAGGGTTAACAGCACGTTGAGGGGCGCACCCCCGGTGGCGCGCTCGCTGTGGACGATCTCCGCCAGCCAGCCGCGCTCCGGCCACTGCACAATCTGGTGGACGTGATCCACCAGCATATTGCCCGCCGCGATAATGCCCCGGCGTTCCATTATGCAAACCCCGCGCTGCCAAAGGTGCGCATTTGCGCGGCCACGGTGTCAGTAATTGCCTCTTCGATGCCCAGCAGCAGTTCGGCAAACTCATCGTACAGCGGTTGGCGGTTGGCCATCCGCTGCTCCATCGCCGCCAGCGCGGCCTGGGACATGCCGGTATAGAAGTTAATTTTGTGGATCCCCAGCTCAATGGCGCGACGGAAATCGGCATCGCTGATCCCGGACCCGCCGTGCAGCACCAGCGGCAGGCCGGTCTGCTGGCGGATGGCGTCAAGACGGGCGAAATCGAGCTTTGGCTCGCCCTTGTACTTGCCGTGGGCATTGCCGATTGCCACCGCCAGGGCGTCGATGCCGGTCTGGTCGACAAACTCCCTTGCCAGCGCAGGATCGGTGAAAAAGGCTTCGTCGGCATGGCCGTACAGGGCGCCACCCTCATCGCCCCCCACCGCCCCCAGCTCAGCTTCAACCGACACGCCGACCGCGTGGCACATCTTCACCACCTCCCGCGTCTGGCGGATGTTCTCCTCGTAGCTCAGCGTGGAGCCGTCGAACATCACCGAGCTGAATCCCAGGCGCAGCGCCCGCACCACCGCCTCGAAATGCAGGCCGTGATCGAGGTTCAGCACCACCGGAATGTCATGCCGGGCGGCTTCGAATTTGACCGCCTCCACCAGCGAGTCGAGCGAGACATACTTAAAATGCACTTCGGCAATGTTGATGATAAAGGGCGAGTTCTCCTGACGGGCGGCGGCAAACAGCGCCCGCAGGAAGTGAGAGTCGAGGACGTTAAACGCCCCCAGGGCATAACGATGCTCGCGGGCGTGCGCCAGCCCGTCGGCGAGAGAGATAAGCGGCATGATTCACTCCTTACTGACGAAACAGGCTGTACTCATTGCACAGGACCAGCACGGCCGGTTCGTTTTCTTCTATGTGGTTATAGCGGGCGGTGGGTTGCAGGAAATGGTTGTCCGTCTCGTCATCATTCACAGAGGAGACTTCACCCACCAGCACGTCACCAAAGCCCTTCTCACCCCAGAAGCTGTGGTACAGACCGGGCGGCAGGCAGATGCTCTCCCCCGGGGCGAGGCGGATATGGCTGCCCGCCACGTGGGTCTGCAGGCATCCGTCGATGGCGACGCTGATATCGCCATCCTCTTTCTGCTCATCTTCATCAGTGTTCCACAGCTCGACGATCAGATTCCCGCCGCCGCGGTTGATGATGTCCTCGCGTTTGCGCCAGTGAAAGTGCAGGGGGGTCACCTGGCCCTCACGCACGTGCATGATCTTCTCGGCGTAGCATTTGGCCCATGGCTTGCCGCCGGGAGAGCCGTTGCGCAGGGCAAAGAGAGTTAAGCCCTGCGCCGCAAAGTTGTCGCCGCCGAACGCGGTCACGTCCCAGCCAAGCCGCAGGTCGAACACTTCCTGCCAGGCATCAGGGTTAAGCTGCTGCCAGCGGGTGGGAGGAAAGCTGGCAAAGGGGGGCAGATGCACATCGTGCATCGAGAAAAACTGTCGCGTGTGGCCAAGGATCTCGTTGATTTCGGAGCGTTTCATAATGACTCCTTGAGTGATGTGCAGAGCCCCATCAGGGGCTCTGCACAGTGTCTTACTTAACCGTCCAGCCCTTGTAATTGCCGATGTTGCTCTTATCGATCAGCGTCACCGGGATCAGCACCGGCTCTTTCGGCGCCGGTTTGCCCTGCAGAATGTCATAGCCGATCTCCACCGCTTTCGCCGCCATCACCTGCGGGTCCTGCGCCGGGGTAGCAACAAACAGGGAGTTTTCGCGCTTCAGCGCCTCTTCGGCATCCGGCGAGCCATCGACGCCGACGATAAAGAACTCGTTACGTTGCGCCTGTTTTGCTGCCAGATCGGCACCGATCGCCGTTGGATCGTTGATGGCGAATACGCCGTCGATCTTCGGATTGGCGGCCAGCAGGGAGGTCATCACCTCCAGTCCGCCGTCACGGCTGCCTTTGGCGTTCTGGTTATCGGAAAGCACTTTGATATCCGGATGTTTTTTAAATTCGGCCTTGCAGCCTTCGACCCGGTTTTGTACCGCAGAGACCGGCGGTCCGTTGATGATCACCACGTTGCCTTTGCCTTTCAGGCGGTCGGTGATCAGCTTACAGGCCATCTCACCGGCCTGGGTGTTGTTGGAGGTGATGGTCGCATCGGCACCCTCTGCCGCTACGTCAACCGCCACCACCACGATCCCGGCGTCTTTCGCGCGCTTCACCGCCGGGCCGATCCCTTTCGAGTCGGCGGCGTTGAGAATGATCATATCGACCTTCGCGGCGATAAAGTTATCAATCTGAGAAACCTGCTGGCCGAGATCGTAGCCGCTGGAGACCAGGGTCACTTTCACGTTATCGCCCGCCAGTTTGCGCGCTTCCAGCTCGGCCCCTTTGGTGATCTGGACAAAGAACGGGTTAGCCAGGTCGCCCACCGTCACGCCGATGGACTTCAGATCTTTGGCCTGGGCAAACGGGGCTGCTGCGAGCAGTGCGCCAGCACAGAGCGCGGTAACAAGAGGTTTTAAACGCATACTTTTCTTCCTCGTTATGTAGGGTATTGTTGTTATGCACTTTGATGGTGTCGGGTACGGTACTTATCGATCAGAACCGCAATGATGATCACCGCCCCTTTGATCACCAGTTGCCAGAAATAGGAGACCCCCATCAGCGTCATGCCGTTGTTGAGGGTGGCGATAATCAGCGCCCCCACCAGCGTGCCGGTGATGGTGCCGATCCCGCCGACGAAGCTGGTGCCGCCGAGGATCACCGCCGCGATAGCGTCCAGCTCATAGCCGGTGCCGAGGTTGCCGTTGGCGCTGTAGAGCCTGGATGCGCTCATCACCCCGCCGAGGCCCGAGAGCAGGCCGCTCATGCCGTAGACAAACAGCAGCACCATCCAGACCTTGATACCCGTTAAGCGCGCGGCCTGCATGTTGCCGCCCACCGCGTAGATATGTACCCCGAGGGTGGTGCGGCGCAGGATAAACCAGCAGACGGCGATCACCGCCAGGGCAATGACCACCAGCCACGGCACCGGCCCGAGATAATTATTGCCGATCCACTCAAAGCTGATGCTGGAGTTGATCACCGTGGTGCCGTCGGCCAGCAGGTAGGCCGCCCCGCGCAGCGCCGTATAGGTGCCGAGGGTGACGATAAAGGGGGGCAGGCCGGCAAAGGCCACCAGCGCGCCGTTGAACAGTCCCAGCACCATCCCGAGCATCAGCGCCGCCGGCACCGAGAGCATCGACAGCTCCGGCATCAGCGAGACCACCATCGCCGCCACCGCGGTGGTGCCCAGAATCGAGCCCACCGACAGGTCGATCCCGCCGGTCAAAATGATGAAAGTCATCCCCGCCGCCAGCACGATGTTGATCGATGCCTGACGGGTGATGTTCAGCAGGTTGCTCTCGGTGAAGAAGTTTGGCGCGATAAAGCCAAATACCGCGACAATCAGGATCAATATCGGCAGGATGCCGATGGTTTGCATCAGATCGCCCATCAGCATTTTTTTGGCGGAGGCCGCTTTGGCCACCTGTTGCGGAGTGTTAGGTTGCGTCATGGTTATACCGCCCGATGGTGAGAGTCGTTAACGCCGGTCGCCAGCGTCATGATGTTTTCTTGTGTGATATCGGCCCGATGGAGCTCCCCGGCAATGCTCCCTTCGCGCATCACGTACACGCGATCGCTCATGCCGACCACTTCCGGCAGTTCGCTGGAGATCATCAGGATCGCCACCCCTTTGCGCGCCATCTGGTTCATGATCCGGTAGATCTCGCTTTTGGCCCCGACGTCCACCCCGCGGGTCGGTTCGTCGAGGATCAGAATGCGCGGGCCAATCGCCACCCAGCGGGAGATGAGCAGCTTCTGCTGGTTACCGCCCGAGAGCCCGCCCGCCCGCACCTGGGAGTGCGGCACGCGAATATTGAGCAGGGCGATGGCGTCATCGGAGATCGACTGGGCTTTTTTACGGTTCAGCCAGCCGAAGGTGGCGTCGCGCTCCAGGGTCGCCATGGTGATGTTCTCCTGCGCCGCCAGCTCGAGAAACAGCCCCTGCTCCTTGCGGTTCTCGGTTAAAAAGCCGATCCCATGATCGATGGCGGCGCGCGGGGAGTGGATCACCACCGGCTCGCCATCCACCTCAATCATCCCGCCCGTCGCCTTGCGCACGCCGAAAATCAGCTGCGCCAGCTCGGAACGCCCGGCACCCACCAGCCCGGCGAGGCCGACGATTTCGCCGGAACGCACCTGCAGGCTGCAGGGCTGCACTTTGCCGCCGTCGGTCAGGTGATGGACGTTAAGACGCGGGCTGCCGAGGGGAATATCGCGCTCTTTGTTGAACAGATCGCTCAGCGGCCGCCCGACCATCATCCGCACCAGCTCAGAGGCGTTGAGCTTGTCGCGGGTCAGGCTGCCGACGTACTGGCCGTCGCGCAGCACGCTGACGCGATCCGACAGTTCATACACCTCAGCCATGCGGTGGCTGATATAGATAATCGCCATCCCTTCGTCGCGCAGGCGCAAAATCAGCTCGAACAGACGGTGGGTTTCCCGCGAGGAGAGGGCGGCCGTGGGTTCATCCATCACCAGGATGCGGCTGTTGCGGTGCAGCGCCCGGGCGATCTCCACCTGCTGCTGCTCGGCGATGGTCAGCTTCATTACCAGGTCGGTGGCTTTGAAGTGGGCGCCAAGCCGGTCGATTACCGCCTGGGCCTGGGCGGCCATCGTTTTGCGCTGCACCAGCCCGCCGCGTGACAGCTCGCTACCGAGGAAGATGTTCTCGGCCACGGTGAGGTTAGGGGCGAGCTGCATCTCCTGATAGATCAGGGTGATGCCTGCCGCCAGGGCGTCTTTCGGGCCTTTGATGTGAAACGGCTTGCCGTCGATCAGGATCTCACCGCCGGTGGCGGTGTAGGCCCCGGCGAGAATTTTCATCAGGGTGCTTTTTCCGGCGCCGTTTTCGCCCATTAAGGCGTGGATTTCGCCGGGGAAGACCGTCAGATCCACACCCTTCAGCGCGTGGAAGTTGCCAAAGGTTTTGGCAATGTTGCGCATCTCTAAAACCGGGGTTCTGCTCATGGCGGATCTCCTGTGAGGGTCGATATCCGCACTTCATCACACCCCGGTAAATGCAAAATGTCAGAAGTCGTTCATATTTGTCATAGTTATGAATAGTTAATGTGGATCACAGTTACGCCACGGAGCCAACATGCCCTCACGCCGTCCCCCCTTCTTCGCCAGTGCCCGTGGCCGCCTGCTGATCTTCAATCTGCTGGTGGTGGCGGTGACGTTAATGGTCAGCGGCGTGGCGGTGCTGGGCTTTCGCCATGCCAGTAACATCCAGGAGCAGGTGCAGCGTCAGACCCTGGACGACATGACCGGCAGCATGAATCTGGCGCGGGAAACCGCCAACGTGGCGACGGCGGCGGTGCGGCTGTCGCAGGTGGTGGGGGCGCTGGAGTATAAAGACGAAGCCAACCGCCTGAAACAGACCCAGACGGCGCTGGGCCGCGCGCTGGAGCAGCTTGCCGACGCGCCGCTGGCGCAGCAGGAGCCGGCGCTGGTGGCGCGGATCATCCAGCGCAGCAACGAGCTTCAGCAAAGCGTAACCGGGATGCTGGAGCGCGGGCAGCGACGCCACCTGGAGCGTAACGCGCTGCTCAGCTCCCTCTACCAGAGCCAGAGCTATCTCCGCCATCTGCAGGAGATCAACCGCCGCGACGCCAGTAATCTGCCCGACGCCCGGCTGCTCAGCGAGATGGACCGGCTGATCGCCGCCGCCATCGAAACCCCCTCGCCGCGGGCTACTATTCAGCAGCTGGATACGGTGACGGCGATGTTACCCCGCCAGGCCACGCAGCCGGTGGTGAGCTTCGTCCTGCCCGATTTTAACGCCGAACTCAACAAGCTCGGCCCGCTCTCCGGGCAGCTGGAACAGAGCGATCTGTCGATCAGCTGGTATATGTTCCACATCAAGGCGCTGGTGGCGATCCTGAACAGCGATATCAACCGCTACGTGGAGCAGGTGGCGCAGGCCTCGCAGCTGCGTACCGCCGAGAGCCATCAGGAGCTGCGCTCCATCAGCATCTTTATCACCCTGTTTGCCGTGCTGGCGCTGATCATCACCGCCTTTGCCTGCTGGTATATCTACCGCAATCTGGGCACCAACCTGACCGCCATCTCCCGGGCGATGTCCCGTCTGGCCCACGGCGAGCAGGATGTCTCGGTGCCTGCGCTGCAGCGTCGGGATGAGCTGGGGGAGCTGGCCCGGGCATTTAACGTCTTTGCCCGCAATACTGCTTCGCTGGAGCACACTACCCGCCTGCTGAAGGAGAAGACTTCGCAGATGGAGGTGGATCGCCTTGAACGCCAGGGGCTGGAGGAGGCACTGCTGCACAGCCAGAAGATGAAGGCGGTCGGCCAGCTGACGGGCGGGCTGGCGCATGATTTCAATAACCTGCTGGCGGTGATCATCGGCAGCCTGGAGCTGGCCGATCCCCATTCGCCGGATGCCCCGCGCATCGGCCGCGCGCTGAAAGCCGCCGAGCGCGGGGCGCTGTTAACCCAGCGCCTGCTGGCCTTCTCCCGCAAGCAGTCCCTGAACCCGCACGCGGTGGAGATGAAACCCCTGCTGGAGAACCTCGCCGAGCTGATGCGCCACTCGCTGCCTGCCACCCTGACGCTGGATATCGAAGCGCAGACTCCGGCGTGGCCAGCGTGGATTGACGTTGGCCAGCTGGAAAACGCCCTCATCAACCTGGTGATGAACGCCCGCGATGCGATGGAAGGACACAGCGGGACTATCAAAATCCGCACCTGGAACCAGCGCGTGACCCGCAGCGACGGACGTAAGCAGGACATGGTGGCGCTGGAAGTGATCGACCACGGCGCCGGGATGTCGCAGGCGATCAAATCCCAGGTCTTTGAACCTTTCTTCACCACCAAACAGACCGGCAGCGGCAGCGGGCTGGGGCTGTCGATGGTCTACGGTTTCGTGCGCCAGTCCGGCGGACGGGTGGAGATCGAAAGCGCCCCCGGACAGGGCACCACCGTGCGGCTGCATCTGCCGCGCGCCACCTTACAGGTGGTGCCCTCGGTGGAAGCCGGTGCGACCACCACCTCACCGTCAGGCGACCGGCTGGTGCTGGTGCTGGACGACCAGACCGACGTCCGCCAGACGCTGTGCGAACAGCTCCACCAGCTGGGCTACCTGACCCTGGAGGCCGAAACCGGCGAGCAGGCGCTGCAGATGCTGGGCGCCTCTGCGGATATTGAGATTTTTATCAGTGACTTAATGCTGCCCGGCAACCTGAGCGGCGCGGAAGTGATCCAGCATGTGCGCCAGCATTTTCCGCATCTCCCGGTACTGCTGATGAGCGGCCAGGATCTGCGCCCGGCGCACAACCCGCAACTGCCGGAAGTGGAGCTGTTGCGTAAACCTTTTACCCGCGGGCAGCTGGCGCAGGCGCTGCGTAAAATCGATACGAATGCGGAGAAAATTCGCCGCAGTGTTTAAGAATTAATCAATCGTTTCCGCGGTATCGGTGGTGCTAATCTGCGCAAAAATAAGCGGATTAGGATATAAAGGGAATTATGCCGGTACTGACGAGAGGGGACTCACATATGATCGTGATGCCTACAACCTATAGCCCGATGACAGTCGCGCGCGCCTTTAAACAGGTCGAAGAGTTTGAACTCTCCGGGCGACTGCTGCATGTTATCTACGATCCACAGACGCCTCGTGCGGCCATTATTGAAGCGGATATCGAAACCTTTGAAGGGGTACCGCGCCATCGTGTGGTGGCGGCGCTTGATTTACAGCGAAAACCCACCCTGGGCAAAGATATTGTTGCCGTCGAACGCTGCTGGGAAGATGCCAATATTATTCAGGTCGAGGGGATTTGTGTCGATCCCGCAGAGCGAGATAAAGGGCTGGCAACCCGGTTGTATGAGGCGTTAATCCTGCACTGTGGTATCACGCTGGTAAGCGATTTCGACCAGTACGAAGGCGGTAAGATGCTTTGGCAAAAGATTGCACGTGAGTCCGATCAAATTGCTGTTTTTGTCCTGGATACCGAGCAAGGCGCATTTTGGCCCTATGATGGCAGCAAAGTGATTTACGATGGCGGCTGTATTCCTGAGGAGCGTATCTGGAGTATTTCGCCTGACCAAAAATGTCATGGTGTCGTTTTAGTGGCGGAGAACAGGCAACGAGCGAATCAAATGATGGAGGGGAGTTCAGGCTACAGAATTTGAGATTCCTCCGCTACTCGCTCTACCTGCCGTTTATTACCGTAAAGCCAGCTCACCCTGCGAGACTGGCTTTATGAAACGTACCTTTACCGCTCTGTTATTTGGTCTGCTCTCTTTAACCAGCCAGCTGGCGCATGCCGACATCGTTGATGATGCGATCGGCAATATTCAGCAGGCGATTAATGATGCCTACAACCCCAACAGCAATAATCGCAATTCCGACGACGATCGCTACGACGATAGCCGTCGCAGCAGTGATAGCCGCCAGTATGACGATCGTCGCAGGCAGCTTGAGGACCGACGCCGCCAGCTGGATGACCGTCAGCGTCAGCTGGATGAAGATCGACGTCGCCTTGAAGAGGATGAGCGCCGGTTAGAGGATGATTACGATCGGCGGTAACGCCCGGTGACGCTTCGCTTGCACGGGCCTACAAATGGCCGCGAACCGTAGGCCGGGTAAGGCGTAGCGGCCACCCGGCGATGCGATGCTTCAGTCCAGCACCAATACCATTCCGTCATACCCCGCCTCAAACCCTTCCGGCAGCGGGTTGTCCATCATCCACACGTCAAACTGATGGCTGATATGGGTCAGGATCACCTGCGGGCAGCCAATCACCTTATTCAGGGCGATAACCGTATTCAGATCGCAATGGTTGCGCGGCGTCTCCGTGCGCGGCTCGTGGCTGCAGTCAATCACCATCGCCTGCGGATGGTTGTTGAGTAAAAACTTCACCGTTTTGTCCGGCAGCCCGGCGGTGTCCGACAGCCAGGCTACCCGGCTGTGGGCGCTCTCCAGCAGATAGCCAAACGTCAGCTTCGAATGGTTGAGCGGCAGCGGGGTCACCCGCAGTCCCTGCAGTTCAAACACCACAAAGGGCTCCAGCGTATGGCTAAAGTCGAGAATACCGGGATGTTTAAACAGATCGTCGCAGCCAGCTTCATCCGGAGGGCCGTATACCGGGATGGTCGCCCCCACGCCCCAGCGCAGCGGGAATAGCCCCTGGACATGATCCATATGGTAGTGGGTGAGTAAAAACTGCTGAAAGCTGCCTGCGGGCCAATCGTCCATCAGGTGCGGGATCCCCGCGTCCAGCAGCGTCACCGCGTCGTTGAATTTGACCACCGCGCTACAGGGGCGACGGCGATAGGCGTCCTGCAAACGCGCCCGACGGCAGGCCGGACAGTCACAGCCAAAAGCGGGCACCAGCTGGGCGCCACCGGTTCCTGTTAACGTAATGGTCAGACTCATAGCGCCCCCTTACAGCGGTTTGGTGAAGCGAAAATGGCTCTGTGTGTACCCTTCCCGAAGATAAAAGCGGTGCGCATCGAGGCGCTTTACGCTGGTGGAGAGCTCGGTCATCTCTGCCCCGGCCTGACGCGCGAACGCCTCGGCCCAGGCTAATAGCTGGCTGCCCACTTTCAGCCCGCGCGCCTGCGGCATTACCACCAGCTCCTGGATTTCGCCGATCCAGTTGGCATGATGCAGATGAAACTGCATATGCAGGCCGATCATGCCGACAATGTGTCCCTCCTGTTCGGCCAGCTGGTAACGCATATTGTGATCCAGCAGATTGGCCGCAAAACCGGCGTGAAAAGCCGATCGGTCCAGCTCGGCCTGCTTAAGTTCGCAAATCAGGCCGTATACCGCGTCAACGTCCTCCGCCGTGGCGGGACGCAACTCACACTCAGGCATGGTTTTTCTCCTTCTGGTGAATCAGTGAGAGGAAGCGCTCGACGGACTGGAGCAAACTTCCGTCGTTATTCAGGACAGGACAGTGGGAAGGCGTATAGCGGGCGGCGCGCTCCAGCCGCTGGTCGATCTCCCGGGCGTTCTCCCGGCCACGGCTTTGCAGTCGGCTCCGCAGGATCTCTGGCGATACCTGCAGGCAGATCGGCAGTAACGCTGCCGCATAGCGCGCCTGCGCCTGGGGCAGATGGGCCCGCGAGCCGTTCACCACCACGTCGAACCCAGCGTGCAGCCAGAGGTCGATCTCCAGGCCCACCCCATAATAATAGCCGTTAGCGTGCCAGCTCAGGGCAAACAGTTGCTGCCCGGCGCGGGTAAAAAACTCGGGCTCGCTGAGGGCAATGTGATTTTCATTCCCGGCAGTGGCGGGGCGGGTGATATAGCGGTGCGCCACCAGCAGCTGCGGGTGGGTATGCTGGCGTAATGCCTCCAGCAGGCTGTCCTTTCCGGAGCCCGACGGCCCCATTAACCAGATCACTCTTCCCATCAGAACACCCGTTTTCCCTGACGCCAGACGTGGTCGATATGAATATGCTCGCCTTTGCGGTGCGCCAGCACCAGGTCCGCGCGCTTGCCTTCGCCAATCACCCCGCGGTCGTGCAGGTTCAGCGCCTGCGCCGGGTTCTTCGTCACCAGACGGATCGCCTGCGGCAGGGTAAAAGCGTTGCCCTCATCGTCGGCCACCCGGAACGCGGCATCCAGCAGGCTGGCCGGGTAGTAATCGGACGAGAGAATATCCAGCAGCCCGAGCGACGCCAGCGAGCTGGCCGCAACGTTGCCGGAGTGCGATCCGCCGCGCACGATATTTGGGGCGCCCATCAGGACGTTCATGCCGTGCTGGCGGGAGGCTTCTGCCGCTTCAAAGGTGGTAGGAAATTCGGCGATCGTGCTGCCAAGCTGCCGGGATTCAAACACATGATCGACTGTGGCATCGTCGTGGCTGGCGAGGGCGATATTACGCTCCCGGCACATTGCCGCGATGGCCTGGCGATTAGGCTGCGACCAGCGTGCCGCCAGGGCCAACTGCTCCTCTTCGTAGCGCGCCATCTGCTCGTCATTGAGGGAGTATTTGCCCTGATAATATTCGCGATACTTTTCAATATTGGCGAACTGACGCTGACCCGGGGAGTGATCCATCAGCGACACCAGGGTCACCGGCTCGCGGCCCGCCAGCTTCTCGAACAGCGGCAGGGTGGTGTGATGGGGCAGCTCGCAGCGCAGGTGCAGGCGATGCTCGGCGCGGTTGAGGCCGCGCTTCTGCGTCTCCTCCACGGCGTTGATCATCTTCTCCAGATTCTCCAGCCGGTCGCCGCCGTCGCGCACGTCGCCGATCGCCACCGCGTCCAGCACGGTGGTGATGCCGCTGGCGACCATCATTCCGTCGTGGCTGCTCATCGCCGAATGGGCGGGCCAGTCCACCTTTGGCCGTGGAGTGAAGAACTTGTCCATGTTGTCGGTATGCAGCTCGATCAGCCCTGGCAGCAGCCAGCCGCCTTCGCCGTCCATCGCCTCCGGCAGGCGGCTCTGGGTTTCGGCAAAAGTACGGATGATGCCGTCCTGAACGTCGATGGAGCCGTCAACGACCTCGTTTTCCAGCACCAGTTTTACGTTGTTTACGATCATGCGGTGATCCCCATCGGGTGCAGACGATCCGCCACGCGTTCCCGCACCGCGTCGTCATGGAAGATCCCGACGATCGCCGCACCGCGCGCTTTGGCCTCTTCGATCAGATCGATGACCGCCGCGCTGTTTGTCGCATCCAGCGAGGCGGTCGGCTCATCGAGCAGTAAAATCGGGTAATCGACGATAAAGCCCCGGGCGATGTTCACTCGCTGCTGCTCCCCGCCAGAAAAAGTGGAGGGAGCGAGATGCCACAGGTGCTCCGGCACGTTGAGGCGCGTCAGCAGGCTGGCGGCTTTGGTGGCGCAGATGTCGCGCGGCACGCCGAGATCCAGCAGGGGCTGCATCACCACCTCCAGCGCCGGCACGCGGGGGATGACGCGTAAGAACTGGCTGACCCAGCCGATGGTGGTGCGGCGCACGTCCCGCACCTTGCGTGCCGGGGCCTGCACCAGATCCACCCATTCGTCGCCGTGACGCACATGGATATGGCCTTCGTCCGGCAGGTAGTTGGCGTACAGCGAGCGCAGCAGGGTCGATTTGCCGCTGCCGGAGTGGCCGTGCAGCACCACGCATTCGCCGCTGTTGACCTCAAGGGAGGCATTTTGCAGCACCGGCAGGCGCACGCCGTTTTGCTGGTAGAGCACAAAGGTTTTACTGACGTTTTCGACGCGGATCATGTTGGCCTCTGGGTGTTGATTGCCGGGTGGCGGCTGCGCCTTACCCGGCCTACAAACTGCTCGAACCGTAGGCCGGGTAAGCGCAGCGCCACCCGGCGAAACTCAATTCTGCAAAACGGATGACACCAGCAGCTGGGTGTACGGATGGTGCGGATCGTCGAGCACCCGGTCGGTCAGCCCACTTTCCACCACCTCGCCGCTCTTCATCACCAGCAGACGGTCCGCCAGCAGGCGGGCGACGCCCAGATCGTGGGTGACAATCACCACCGCCAGGTTCAGCTCCACCACCAGACCGCGGAGCAAGTCCAGCAGCCGCGCCTGCACCGACACATCCAGCCCGCCGGTGGGTTCGTCCATAAACACCAGCTTCGGATGGGTGACCAGGTTGCGGGCGATCTGTAAACGCTGCTGCATCCCGCCCGAGAAAGTGGTCGGCAGGTCGTCGATGCGCGAGGCCGGAATTTCCACATCGATCAGCCACTTCTGGGCGGTGGCGCGGATCTCGCCGTAATGCCGCGCGCCGGTAGCCATCAGCCGTTCGCCGATGTTGCCCCCCGCCGACACCTGGCGGCGCAGGCCGTCCATCGGGTGCTGATGCACCACGCCCCACTCGGTGCGCAGCAGGCGGCGGCGTTCGGCCTCGCTCATGCCGTACAGGGAGTGATCTTCATATAAAATTTCACCGTGCTGCGGGGCCAGACGGGCGGAGATCGCCTTCAGCAGGGTGGTTTTGCCGGAGCCGGACTCGCCGACAATCCCCAGCACTTCTCCTGGCCACAGGTCAAACGACACGTCGCTGAAGCCTTTGCCCGGCGCATAGAGGTGGGTCAGGTTGTTGACCGAAAGCAGCGGTTTCATTGGCTATTTGCCTCGCTCTGTTGGCGGCAAAAATCGGTATCGGAGCAGACAAACATCCGCTTGCCGGTGTCATCCAGCACCACTTCGTCGAGATAGCTGTGTTGCGATCCGCAGATGGCGCACGGGGCGTCCCATTCCTGGACCGTGAACGGGTGGTCGTCGAAGTCGAGGCTCTCGACCCGGGTGTACGGCGGCACGGCGTAGATGCGCTTCTCGCGCCCGGCGCCGAACAGCTGCAGGGCGGGCATCATGTCCATCTTCGGGTTATCGAATTTCGGGATCGGCGACGGGTCCATCACGTAGCGGCCATTCACCTTCACCGGGTAGGCGTAGGTGGTGGCGATATGACCGAAGCGGGCGATGTCTTCATACAGCTTTACCTGCATCACGCCGTACTCTTCCAGGGCGTGCATGGTGCGGGTTTCGGTTTCCCGCGGCTCGATAAAGCGCAGCGGCTCCGGGATCGGCACCTGGAAAATCAAAATCTGATCTTCAGTGAGCGGGGTTTCCGGGATGCGGTGGCGGGTCTGGATCAGCGTGGCGTCTTCGGTGCGCTCGGTGGTGTTGACCGCGGTGACGCGCTCAAAGAACTGGCGGATCGACACGGCGTTGGTGGTGTCGTCGGCCCCCTGGTCGATGACCTTCAGGACGTCCGCTTCGCCAATCACGCTGGCGGTGATCTGGATCCCGCCGGTGCCCCAGCCGTAGGGCATCGGCATCTCACGGCCGCCGAACGGCACCTGATAGCCGGGGATAGCGACCGCTTTTAAGATGGCGCGGCGGATCATGCGTTTGGTCTGCTCATCCAGATAAGCAAAGTTGTAGCCGCTGAGGTTAGCCATTATTGCGCTCCTGTTGCAGACGTTTCAGCAGTTCCAGTTCGGCCTGGAAATCGACGTAGTGCGGCAGCTTGAGGTGCGAGACAAACCCGGCGGCCTCAACGTTATCCGCGTGGGCCAGCACGAACTCCTCATCCTGCGCCGGGCCAGCGAGGTTTTCGTCGTAGTCCGGGGCCTGTAGCGCCCGGTCGACCAGCGCCATCGCCATCGCCTTGCGCTCGCCCATGCCGAACACCAGCCCGTAGCCGCGGGTGAAGTGCGGGGCGTCGTTATCCGGGGTAACAAAGCCGTTAACCATTTCGCACTCGGTCATCAGCAGTTCGCCGATGTTCACCGCAAAACCCAGCTCTTCCGGCACAATTTCAATATCAACATGGCCGCTGCGGATCTCTCCGGCAAAGGGGTGGTTGCGCCCGTAGCCGCGCTGGGTGGAGTAGGCCAGCGCCAGCAGGTAGCCCTCGTCGCCGCGCATCAGCTGTTGCAGGCGCGAGGCGCGGGAGCAGGGATAGACCGGCGGGGTGCGGGTGATGTCGTCCGGCTCGCTGCCATTATCCTCTTCCGCCTTCGCCAGGCCCTGGCTGGCCAGCAGGCTAAAGACGTGCGGAGCCGCGTCCTGTGGGGCGTCTGAGGTTTTCAGAGGCGGAGTTTCGCCGTTCGCCAGCAGGGTGAAATCAAGCAGGCGGTGGGTGTAGTCGTAGGTCGGGCCGAGCAGCTGGCCGCCGGGAATATCTTTGTAGACTGCCGAAATACGACGTTCGAGGCGCATCTTGGCGGTGTTGATCGGCTCGCTCACCGCCAGCTTCGCCAGGGTGGTGCGGTAAGCGCGCAGCAGGAAGATAGCCTCGACATTATCGCCGCTGGCCTGCTTCAGCGCCAGCGCCGCCAGCTCCCGGTCGGCAATGCCGCCTTCGGTCATCACCCGATCCACGGCGAGGTTGAGCTGCTGTTCGATCTGGGCGACGCTCAGCTCGGGGAGCTGCCCATCGCCCCGGCGTCTGTGCTCCTGCAGGGCGTGGGCGGCGGCGATCGCCTTCTCGCCCCCTTTGACGGCAACGTACATCAGCACACCTCCACGTGGGTGGTTCGCGGGATTGCCAGCAGGCGTTCGCCACAGGTCAGGAGCAGGTCGATCCCCAGCGGAAACGGGTGCGGGCGCTCGGTCAGCTCATGAATAATGCACTCCGGCAGCTGTGGAGCGACCATGCGTTCCTCGGCGATCCCGGCCCCGGTCAGGCGCAGCATGCGTCCGCCGCTCAGGCTCGGCACCTGCAAAATCAGGGTGGCGCTGGTCTCCGGTGCCACGGCGCTGCCTTCGCTCAGGGCGTTCAGCTGCTGGTGGCTGATCTGCTCGTCGGCGACGGCGAACACCGCCAGCTGGGGCTGATCCACCAGCGGGGCGCTGGTGTGAAAACGCAGGTTGCTGCTGACGATATCGTTGCCGACGGCGCCCGACAGCCAGACCGGGGTGTCGTTATCGGCCAGAGTCAGCAGCACGCTGGTGGTGGCGAGGTTCAGCGGCTGCCAGCCGTGTTTCAGCTGATGCAGGGAGACGATCACCCCCGGTTCGCTCATCGCTTTCAGCAGACGGCGAAAACTGTGTTGGGCATCCTGCACGGCAAGGGTAAAAGCGGGTTGAAGGGTCATGCGTTGTCTCCGCGAACGAGCGTAAAGAAGTCGACCCGGCTGGTGTTGATTTCGGCCTGACGGGCAGCAAGGCGTGCGGCACGGTCGGCTTCCAGCGGGGCAATGAGGGTTTCCATTAAGGTCTGAAAGTGTGGCGCTTCCTGCAGCAGGGCATCGATCACCGCGCACTGCTCGGCATGGGTTTTATTGCGCCCGAGCAGGTAGCTGTAGCCGAGCGTGCCGCTGGCAAGGCGCACCACGGTGCGGGTCAGGGTGGCATCCCCGGCAAAGTAGCGTGCCCCGGTGCCGCCCATCCGCGCCTGGATCTGCACCAGCCCGGTTTCCGGGGCGCGAATGAGCTCATAGGCGGGCGTCAGGCTCAGCGCCGACATCCGCGCGGCAAGCGCCGCCGGCTGGCTGTGGGCCAGCACGGCCATCCAGTGCTGGCGGGTGGAGGTATCGAAATGCATTCAGTGCTCCATGGTGAATTCAATCATGTCGGCACGGGTCAGGCTGACGGAGTACTCCGTCGCGTTGACCTCGCCGTCACGGTGGTTAAGGGTGCGCACGCAGAGCAGGGGTGCCATGTTGGGGATCTCCAGCACCTTGCTCTCTTTGGCCTGCGCCCGGCGGGCGCTGATGCGGGTCTGGGTGCGCTTGAGCGCAATCCCGGTGGCCCCGAACAGGAAGTCGTGTAGCGAGCCGCTGGCGAAGTTTTGCAGCACCGGCCAGAGGGTCAGGTCAGCGAAGTAGTGGTCGATCTGACACACCGCCACGCCATTGACCCGGCGCAGG
This sequence comes from Leclercia tamurae, assembly GCF_025566055.1. Taxonomy (GTDB): domain Bacteria; phylum Pseudomonadota; class Gammaproteobacteria; order Enterobacterales; family Enterobacteriaceae; genus Enterobacter; species Enterobacter tamurae. The sequence goes on along the minus strand of NZ_JAMHKS010000073.1, from coordinate 231,928 downwards.
GTACGCAGGTGGACGACGTTATCGCCCTCCGAAATCCCCAGCGCGTCGGCGACGTGGCTGGAGGCCGGGCGCAGCACCGAGAGTAGTTTTTCGCTGGTGGGGTGGCTGCCCTGATCCAGCAGGTTCTGGCTGAAGCGCGCCTGGGCGTTGAGCGGGTAGTCGAACGGGCGCATCAGCACCAGCACGCCAACCCCCTGACGGCGCTGGACCCAGCCGCGCTCGACAAGCTGGTCAATGGCGCGGCGCAGGGTGTGGCGGTTCACTTCATAGCGGTCGGCGAGCTGTTGCTCGGCGGGCAGGTAGTCCCCGCAGCGGTAGTGGGTGCGCAGCTCCACTTCGAGCTTCGCGGCAATCTCTTGCCAGCGGGTGGGGTAACTGGTCGGATGTCTGGATAAGTGCATACCAATCAAAGCCTCGCTTCTCAGATGAAGTGCTTACGCAAACGTTGAGAGAGGAAGTCCAGCAGGCTGACCGTCACGATGATGAGTACCATCAGGGCGCAGGTTTGCTGGAACTGGAAACCGCGAATCGCTTCCCACAGGGTGACGCCAATCCCGCCCGCGCCGACCATACCGACGACGGTCGCGGAGCGGACGTTAGACTCAAAGCGGTACAGGGAGTAAGAGATCAGCAGCGGCATCACCTGGGGCAGGACGCCGTAGAGAATTTCTTCGAGCTTGTTGGCCCCGGTGGCGCGAATGCCTTCGACCGGGCCGGGCTCGATGGCTTCCACCGCTTCCGACAGCAGCTTGGAGAGCACCCCGGTGGTGTGGATAAACAGCGCCAGCACCCCGGCGAACGGGCCGAGACCGACGGCGACCACGAACAGCATCGCAAAGACCATTTCGTTGATGGCGCGGCAGGCATCCATCAGGCGGCGCACCGGCTGGTAGATCCACCAGGGCACGATGTTGTCGGCGCTCATCAGGCCAAACGGAATCGAGAGAACCACGGCCAGGGCGGTGCCCCAGACGGCGATTTGCAGGGTGATGGCCATTTCACCGAGGTAGTCCTGCCACTGGCTGAAGTCCGGTGGGAAGAAGTCGGCGGCGAAGGTCGCCATGTTGCCGGAATCCTGAATCAGCGTGAGCGGGGCCATTTCCGCGCCCTTCCAGGAGACAACGAGCACCGCCAGCAGGACGGCCCAGCTGATTAGCGAGAACCAGCTGCGTTTGGGCGGTGGGAGAGTGATGGTTTGCATGTCGGTTCCTTGCGGTTTGTGTGCCGGATGGCGCTACGCTTATCCGGCCTACGATCCAGAAAGTAGGCCCGGATCGCTGCGCGCCACCGGGCAAAAAGCACTACTGCACCGCTTTATTCACGCTGCTCATCGCGCCCAGCGCGGCGGTCAGGCGGTCGAGATCGTCCAGCTGCGCCTGAATTTCAGACATCTTGCTGCTCTTCTCTTCCTCCTTCAGACCCTTGTTCTCCTTCACGCCCTGGATCTGCTTGAACAGCGCCAGCTGGCGAATCGGTACCAGTTGCAGGTCGCTGGAGGCGCGGAACGGCGCCCAGCCCAGGCGTTCCAGCACGCTCTTCTCTTCCGCGGTTTTGCCGTAGTTCATAAAGAAGTCGTACACCTTGTCCTTGGTGCTCTCGGAGAGGTTCTTACGCCACACAATCGGGTCGCCCGGGATCAGCGGCGATTTCCAGATCACCTTCAGTTCTTTCAGCTTGTCCGGGGCGGACGTCTTCAGCTTGTCGAGGTTTTCGGTGTTGTTGGTGGCCACATCCACCTGCTTATTGGCGACGGCGAGGGCATTAGTTTCATGCCCGGCGTTGACCGTGCGTTTGAAGTCGCTGGTGGAGACGTTGTTTTTGGCGAAGACGTAATAGCCCGGGACCAGGAAGCCCGAGGTGGAGTTCGGGTCGCCGTTGCCGAAGGTCAGCTCTTTGCGTTTGGCGAGCAGGTCGTTGAGGTTGTTGATCGGGCTGTCTTTGTTGACGATCAGCACGCTCCAGTAACCCGGGGAGCCGTCGGCAGCGACCGTCTGGGCGAAGACCTGGCCGTTAGCGCGGTCCACTGCTTCCATCGCCGAGAGGTTGCCGTACCAGGCGATATCGACTTTGTTGAAGCGCATTCCCTGGATGATGCCCGCGTAGTCCGGGGCGAAGAAGGCGTTCACTTTGATCCCCAGTTTGCTCTCCATGTCTTTCAGGAAGGGTTCCCACTGCGGCTTCAGGTTCTGCTGTGATTCCGTCGAAATGATGCCAAAGTTCAGCGCTTTTTCCTGCTCCTGGGCGTATGCCGGGCTTAACAGGGTGCTGATGCTGAACATGCTGGTAAAGGCCAGCGCGGCAACGGCTTTGTAGCTCATGGACTTTCCTCGGATCGGGTTTAGTTAAGCAGCCTGCGCGTTCTCTTCGACGCGATTAATGCTGCGGTAGAGATGATCAAAACGGTCGTTATCAAACTGATGACTGGCACCATCAAAGAACACGTGCCCCTGACGCAGGGCGACGATGCGCTCGCAGTAGCGCAGGGCGTAATCCACCTGATGCAGCGTCACCACGATGGTGATGCCATCCTTCTGGTTAATGTCGCGCAGGGTTTCCATCACGATGCGGGCCGATTCCGGGTCCAGCGAGGCAATCGGCTCATCGGCGAGAATGATTTTGGCTTTCTGCATCAGCGCCCGGGCAATCGCCACACGCTGCTGCTGTCCACCGGACAGGGTGGAGACGCGCTGGTGGGCGAAGTGGGCCATGCCGACGCGGGTCAGGGCCTGTAGCGCTTCCTGCTTCTGCTTCGGTGCGAACCAGCGCAGGCAGGTGCGCCAGAACGGAGTGCTGCCGAGCGCGCCGATCAGCACGTTCTCCAGCACCGTCAGGCGGTTCACCAGGTTGAACTGCTGGAAGATGTAGCCGGTCTGCGCGCGGCTTTTGCGGATATCACTCGCCAGACGGCCCGCGCGCTGCACGGTGTTGCCCAGCAGCTCAACGTGGCTTTCAGAGGTTTTATCGCAGGTGATAAGGCCGCTTAAGTGGCGCAGAAGGGTGGATTTACCTGAACCGGAGGGCCCCAGCAGCGCTACCATTTCGCCCTGCTGGACGGTCAGATCAACGGCATGCAGGGCCTTGTTGTGATGGAAGGTCTTGCTCAGTTTCTCGACGCGGATGACGGTTTGCATGGGTGAGGCCTCGATTCAAATGTGGCCTCATGCTGGCGGATCAATGTGACATTTGGGTTAAGTGTTGGTTGCGGGAGTTTGAAGAGTTGACGTGAAAGCGATGACAGGCGGGCGCGGGGGCCCGCCGTCGGGATCATTGCAGTTTAACGACGTTGATCATCCAGGGAACGCCGTATTTATCGGTTACTTTGCCGAAGCCGTGGGCCCAGAAGGTCTCCTGCCAGGCCATGTCGATGGTGCCGCCCGCGGCCAGGTTATCGAACCAGCGCTTGCCTTCCGCCACGTCCTGGGTGTCGAGCACCAGCGTAAAGCCTGCGTAGGTGGCTTCTGTGCCGAGCGTGCCGTCACTCATCATGATATCGCTGCCGGCGATGCGCACGTTGGAGTGGGCGATGGCGGAATCCGGATACGACATGCCGGACGGACAGCCTTCGTCGCTGCTATCGTCTTTAGGCATTTCGCCGAAGGTGATTTTATAGAGGAGTTCTGCGCCGACGGCCTGCTGATAGAAGGCGATGGCCTCGGTACAGTTACCGGGGAACGAGATGTAGGGACTTAATGGCATAATCATTACCTCAGGTAAAGAGAAGCTCAGTAAGTGTAGTTCGGTATTTGTAGGCCGGATAAGCGCAGCGCATCCGGCAAACGCGCCCGGCGGCGCTTCGCTTGCCGGGCCTACAAAAGAAAAACTCAGTTCTTTTTCACGAACTCCGATTTCAGCTTCATCGGGCCGAAACCGTCAATTTTGCAGTCGATATTGTGGTCACCTTCAACTAAGCGGATGCCTTTGACTTTGGTGCCGATCTTCAGCATCGACGAGCTGCCTTTCACTTTCAGATCTTTAATAACGGTAACGTTATCGCCATCGGCCAGCAGGTTGCCGTTGGCATCTTTCACGATCAGCTCATCGCTCTCTTGCGCTGGTTCTGCGTTGTTCCATTCGTACGCGCATTCCGGGCAAATGAACATCCCGTTATCTTCGTAGGTATATTCAGAGCTGCATTTTGGACAGTGTGGCAGTGACATGGTGTGTTCTCCTCAAAATAGTGCGAACCGGCGGCAATCAGGTCCGCCAAAAATCGACAGGTTGTCGAAAAAGGCGGCAAGTATAACGCATGTCCTTACTGTTGTCGGTGACATTATTTTTCGCTTTTGGCAAAAAAAAGTCTTTTCAATGACATTCTCTGTCAGTGATCCAGGCGATGCTGGAGGTCAGACGCGGGAAAGAAACGCGCCTGATTAAAAGCGAGAATATTTTATTGCGGCAAATTGATACGCCGTGTCATTTCAGATAAGGTGAAGACACTAATGATATTTCACTTACTTGCTTTAATAGCCATCCCTGGTCTGCAAAGGATGATTTACCCCTCATTTTTGGTGGGTAACTGATGGTGATTTTCCCTGATTTTTTTAAAATTTGAGCTACGCTCTTAATCTTTCGGTTTCCCTGACCGAAGGAGCGTGCTCCGCTGCTTACGCGCTGAAAGAATATATTTTCACTGTCATCAGTGAATTATATTGCGTCGAACATATTTACAACACGTAATCATATAAGCCGATCTTTCATTCTTAAAAACAATTCGGTTATATAAAATTTGTGTTAGGGAAGGCTTTTTACTATGCACACACAGACCATATTTGAATTAAGCCAGGAAGCTGAAAGGCTGCTGCAGCTCTCATTGCAAAATCTTGAGGCGTTAAGCGCCATGCCTGCCGCGATGCTGGATAGCGCCACGTCGGCCATTACCGGCGAAGCCAGCAATGTATTACCGCTGCATTTTAGTGCCCGTGGCTTAGAGGCGCAGCAGTCGATGCTGAATAATGAGCTGCGCAAAATTACCCGCCTGGAGATGGTGCTGGCGATCGTGGGCACCATGAAGGCCGGGAAGTCCACCACCATTAACGCCATCGTGGGCACCGAAGTGTTACCCAACCGCAACCGCCCGATGACCGCGTTGCCGACGCTTATCCGTCATACGCCCGGTCAGAAAGAGCCGGTGCTGCATTTTTCTCACGTTGCGCCCATCGATACCTTAATAAAGCAAATGCAAAAGAAGCTCGCCAATTACGATCGGGGCAAGCTGGCGCAGCAGCTGGAAATTGACAAAGATATGAATGCGCTACTCGGGCGCATTGAAACCGGCGAGGCATTTGAAAAACATTATTTAGGTGCGCAGCCAATATTTAACTGTTTAAAAAACCTGAATGATTTGGTGCGGCTTTCTCAGGCGCTGGGCACCGATTTCCCCTTCCCGGCCTATGCCGCGATCGAGAATATCCCGGTGATCGAGGTGGAATTTGTCCATCTGGCCGGGCTGGATACGCATCTGGGGCAATTAACCCTGCTGGATACCCCCGGGCCGAACGAGGCCGGGCAGCCACATCTGCAAAAAATGCTCACCGAGCAGCTCGCCCGCGCCTCGGCGGTACTGGCGGTGATGGACTATACCCAACTGAAGTCGATCTCCGATGCCGAAGTACGGCTGGCCATTTCTGCCGTCGGCAAATCGGTGCCGCTGTACGCCCTGGTCAATAAGTTCGATCAGAAAGACCGCAACAGCGATGATGAAGAGCAGGTGCGGGCGATGATCTCCGGCACCCTGATGAAGGGCCATATCTCTCCGGGCCAGATCTTCCCGGTCTCCTCGATGTGGGGATACCTGGCGAACCGGGCGCGTCACGAACTGGCGATGCACGGTAAGTTGCCCGATCACCAGGAGCAGCGCTGGGTGCAGGACTTCGCCGAAGCTGCACTGGGCCGCCGCTGGCGCACCGCCGATCTGGATGATATTGAACACGTTCGCCACTCCGCCGATCTGCTGTGGGAGGACTCCCTGTTTGAGCAGCCGATCCGCAAGCTGATCTATGCCGCCTACGCTAACGCCTCGCTGTACGCGCTGCGCTCCGCGTCGCATAAGCTGCTGAACTACGCCCAGAACGCCCGCGAGTACCTGGATTTCCGCTATCAGGGGCTGACGGTGGCCTTCGACGAGTTGCAGAACAATATTACCCGTCTGGAAGATGACATGGCGCTGCTGCACTCCCGTCAGGCGTCGGTGAGCGATGAGGTCCGGCATGAGGTGAGCCAGGCGCTGAATGCCTCAAACCTGTTTCTTTCCGCCCAGCAGAGCGAAATCAAACTCGCCATCGCCCATGTCTTCAATCCTGACAATATGCTCGATCTGGCGGGGTTTGATCCGCATAAGCAGCGGGCTGATACCGCAGCGACGCCCGGTCAGCTGGTGCTGGAGGATGAAGGCCAGGCGCAGATCCTGTTGAGCAAAATCCGCTCCTCCTGCGAGCTGATCATGCTGGATGCACAGGCAAAAATCGGTCGTGAGCTGGCGCTGCGTTTCGATCAGCTGGAGTCGACGCTGGCGCGGGCACTGAACGACGCCATGCGCCCGATTGAAACCCGTATTAAAGAGGAGTTGAGCCATGCCGGTTTCCGGGCGCGGATCAGTTTCCCGGCGTTTCAGGCCAGCCAGCTTAACTTCAATACTCAGGGGCTGTTCAACGACGCTATTGCCCAGGAGAGTGAGCCTGCCGGTCAGTCTCAGGGGGCTGGCAGCGCGCTGCGCGAGACGGTCTCCCGCTGGCTGAACAATCCGGACTGGGGCTGGGAAGACTATGTTATGACGCGGACGCGGTATGTTATCGACGTGTCACAGCTTCATGAGAAACTTAAACACCATATTGATCACTTTTGTGAACAAATCCGTAAAGCTTTGGCCGCCCAGGTCGATGTCTCTGTTACAGCAGGCATGGCGACATTCTTTGCGGAATTCTCTTTATGCCTTGCAGGGTTACAGGAAAGCTTGCGTGATAGCCTCGCGGTGCGCCAGCAGAATGAGCATGCCACGCGCGCGCTCAGCCAGCTGCTGCAGCAATGTATTACCACTGCGACGTGGATTCAGGAAGATACCCGACTGTTACGCGATGATATTCAAACGCTATTCGCGGCAGAGCAACCATGACAAAACAATTACTGGACGGTCCCGGGCGGACGCTGGAATGTATCCATCCTAAATTTATGGTCGACCTGGTGCAGGGGGCTGACGCGCAGCGTCACACCTCTGTGGGGTCGCAACAGCAGCACTTTCGTGAACGTTTAACTTCGGAGATCATGGCGCAGGCTCAGCTTCGCCAGTGGGCAATGGGAGGAATGTTCAGCGAAAATGCTGTGCTGCGGCTCGGGCTGGCAGAGAAGCTGGCGGGCATGGTTGATCCCGGCCATCTGGCGCTGACCCGCATGACCCAGACCCTGACCACGCTGCGCCAGCAGGCTACTCTGCGTAATCAACCGCCCATTGGCGCGGTACATCAGTACGACGTTCTCTCCGCTCATTTCCACCAACGCGCGCAGTTTAAAGAGAAAGCGTTAACCCAGCGCGGGTTAACGGTGCAGGCCGGCGTTCATAGCGAACAGATTTTTACCCGCTGGCGGGCCGGGCATTATGACGGCTGGTCGCTGGCCGGGCGTGGCTATGTGGTGCTGGAGGAGCTGCGCTGGGGGGCGTTCGGTGACGCCTGTCGGCTGGCGAATGCGGATGTCAGCGCCATGCTGAAAGATAATTTGTGCAGCATGGTGGCTAACTATCTGGCGCAGGGGATCAATGCGGCTCCTGCGACCCGCCATTTTTATCATCAGTGGCTGACCACGCCCAGTACGCCGGGGATTATCGACCATAAAGATATGCTTGGCTGGTTGGGGGACTGGTGTGATGCCGACAGGCATCCGGTGTGCTGGTCGGTGACGCAGAGCTGGCAGAATGTAGCGCTGGGAATGCCGAGACTTTGTTCGGCGGCAAGGCTGGCAAAAGCGATGGTGGAAGAGGTGTTTGGGGAGTAAGTTTTAACCCTCTCCCCGATGGGGAGAGGGTTAACGTATTAGTGATGCAGTGATTCAACCGGGCTCTGTTCCGGCGTTTTGGCCGGGATGTTGCCATAACGTCTGGCATACAGCGCGGTAATAATCGGAACCAGAATCGCCGTCACGATGACACTTGCTGCAACCAGCGCGGTGGCGGAAGCGGCAACCGGTTCGAACGCCGGGTTGATCTGGGCGATAATCATCGGGTTCGCTACCGCAGCCCCTGCAGCAGATGACGCTGCAACCCCCGCAGTACCATTCCCTCCACCGATAACACGGTCGGCAATAATCAGCGGAATACCGGTGATAATGATAACCGCCACACCCAGCACGATACCCAGCAGGCCGGTATCCAGAATCACGTTCAGGTTGATGGTGTTACCCAGCGCGAAGCCGAAGAACGGGATCAGAACCGGGGTCGCTTTGCTGAAGAAGTCACGCAGGTCGTGGTCGAGGTTGCCGAGAGCAAAACCGATCAGGAACGGCAGGACGGCGCCGACAAAGTGGTGCGGTTCAAAGGAGGCCAGACCGGCAGAGCCGAGGATCAGCATGGTTACCAGTGGGCCAGATTCCAGAGACATCAATACGAAGGCGCCGGACTCTTCTTTGGTGCCGTACTGGTTCATCAGGCTGGCGTACAGGCCGCCGTTGGTCATGTCCATCGCAGAGACAATCGCCAGCACGGAGAGGCCCGCGAAGAAGCCGGTCTGAATGCCGTTTTCCGGGATAAACATGGCGCAAATCATCGCTACCACCCAGGCTACGGCAATTTTGGTAATCACCAGCGTACCGGATTTACGTAATACTGTGCCCGTTGCCCGTAAATTAATGGAGGCGCCGATACAGAAGAACCAGACCGCCAGAATCGGAACTGTCCCGGTAATCATGCCTTTGGTGAATCCACCAAAATAGGCTCCGGTATCAGGCGCTAAGGTATTTAAAATTGCACCCAGTACCAGCGGAACCAGCATCATCCCTCCGGGGATGCGTTCAATCGTGGCTTTAATCTTCATCATTAACCCTCACACCTCATCACGCATCGCCAGCGGACAAGTGATATTTAATAATCTAATGAATTCAACGAATTGTGACTTCACTGTGCCAGGCAATTCGTTGTTCATACAGCAGATATAACCAGTTTGGTTTTTTAAGCCTTCACGTGAAGGCCACCCCACTCGTTTTGACAGACTTATGATGCGATCGTTGGAATGATGATTCAATGAAAATAAAACAGTGTTTTAGTTATCTTCATCACATATTTTAAGGAAAGACGATTTTCGCCCCTTGATTATTAAAATGGCTGTGAACGCATTGTAAAAAAATGTCGTTATTTTTTAATTTCACAGCAAATAATAACGTCTGAAAGAGTATTTCCAGAGGCGGGTATTAGAAATAACGCAATACGGCTTATTTACACTTTTGACACTTCTGGTAAAAACCTTAAAAATATATGTGAAGTTGATCACAAATATAAACGCTGGTAGGGTAATGGCTCCATAAACAGCCCAGACAGGCGTCAACAGGTTCGGTTGTACCGCTCCGAAAGGTCAGTGTAAGTAAACCTGCTACGCTTGAGAAAGGAGAATGCGCATGAGGCGCTTCCCGGGTTCCACAGAGCGCACTTTTCAGGCGCTGTGGTGAGGACTGGGCTTAGTCAACGAGGATAGCCATGCTGAAAAGGAAAAAAGTTAAACCGATCACCCTGCGCGACGTCACCATTATTGACGACGGAAAACTGCGCAAAGCGATCACCGCCGCCTCGCTCGGTAATGCGATGGAATGGTTCGATTTCGGTGTGTATGGCTTCGTGGCCTACGCGCTGGGTAAAGTGTTCTTCCCTGGTGCCGATCCCAGCGTGCAGATGATTGCCGCGCTCGGGACATTCTCTGTTCCCTTCCTTATACGCCCGTTAGGTGGTCTGTTCTTCGGGATGCTGGGGGATAAGTACGGCCGCCAGAAAATCCTCGCTATCACGATAGTGATTATGTCGGTCAGTACGTTCTGTATCGGCCTGATCCCGTCATATGCAAGCATAGGCATCTGGGCACCCATCCTGCTGCTGCTGTGTAAGATGGCTCAGGGCTTCTCGGTTGGGGGTGAGTATACCGGGGCATCTATTTTTGTTGCCGAATACTCTCCGGACCGTAAGCGCGGCTTTATGGGCAGCTGGCTCGACTTTGGTTCGATTGCCGGGTTCGTGCTGGGTGCGGGCGTGGTGGTGTTGCTCTCTACCGTGGTGGGCGAAGAGAACTTCCTCGCCTGGGGCTGGCGTATTCCGTTCTTCCTGGCGCTGCCGCTGGGGCTGATTGGCCTCTATCTGCGTCACGCGTTAGAAGAGACCCCGGCGTTCCAGCAGCACGTTGAAAAGCTGGAGCAGGGCGATCGTGAAGGTCTGCAGGAAGGACCGAAAGTCTCGTTTAAAGAGATCGCCACGCGCCACTGGCGTAGCCTGCTGACCTGTATTGGTCTGGTGATCTCCACCAACGTGACCTATTACATGCTGCTGACCTACATGCCGAGCTACCTGTCGCATAACCTGCATTACTCAGAAGATCACGGCGTGCTGATCATCATCGCCATTATGGTGGGGATGCTGTTTGTACAGCCGATCATGGGCCTGCTGAGCGACCGCTTCGGACGTCGTCCGTTCATTATCTTCGGCAGCGTCGCACTGTTTGTGCTGGCTATCCCGGCCTTCATCATGATTAACAGTGATGTCATCGGCCTGATATTTGCCGGTCTGCTGATGCTGGCGGTGATCCTCAACTGCTTTATTGGGGTGATGGCTTCGACCCTGCCGGCGATGTTCCCGACGCACATCCGTTACAGCGCGCTGGCGGCGGCCTTTAACATCTCGGTACTGATTGCCGGTCTGACGCCAACGCTGGCAGCCTCGCTGGTGGAGAGCACCCAGAACCTGATGATGCCTGCCTACTATCTGATGGTGATTGCGGTCATCGGCCTGATTACCGGCATTTACATGAAGGAGACGGCGAACCTGCCGCTGAAAGGGGCGACACCTGCTGCCTCTGACCTTCAGGAAGCCAAAGAGATCCTGCGTGAGCACCATGACAACATTGAGCAGAAGATAGAAGATATCGATGCTGAAATTGCGACGCTACAAGAGAAGCGTACCCGTCTGGTCGATCAACACCCCCGCATTAATGAGTAAATAAAAAACCCGGCGCTAGCCGGGTTTTTTTTCATACCCAAATGGAATACAACGAAAGTTTATTGGCGGTTTTATTGAATAGTGCTTACGCTGTATACAAGCGGATGTCTCTATAAAATTGACGCTTTCTTCTCTATGAGGGTGTGCGCAGACATAACCTGAATGCTGATTCTTTTCGGAGACTTACCTTTTTCCGAAACGGCATTTTATCTTTTCTAATATATCCACGGATGCGCCTGGCACAGCAAAAATAATACCGAAGACAAATTATAAGTAGGGCTGGACATGCTGAGAAATTCGCAAAAGATCACCCATGGAAGTTACTCGGTATTCATTAAATTAATTGATTTCTTTTCAATTAATTTAATCTTAATACTCAGTGGTTGGGTATTGAAAATGGAATCTTTCGATACTGTAATTTTGATCAGCTTATTGTACTCCACTGCCTTTTTACTGTTTGGTGAATACACGCAGTGCTATCTCTATCGTCCTAAAAACAACAAGTTGCGTAACCAAAGACGCCTGTTTTTGACGGCTTTTTTAGCCATCCTTTTTATCGGCCTGGTGCGTCTGCTGGTCGCGAAATTATACGCCTTAGGCTACGTCAGCTTTATCGATGTGCGTGATATTCCTGCCATGCCGCTCTGGTATGCCTCGCCGATCCCTTTTCTCTACGTCGTCCGTCTGATTATTTACAAGCTGTCGGCGAAAAAGAAAATAAGGGTGGCGATTATCGGCATTACCGATAACGGCCTGGCGGCTGAACGGGCGCTGCGCCTGGAGTACGCTGACGTCCAGCTGGACCTCGCCTTCTACGATGAGCGCGGCCCGGAGCGGCTTGGCGAGCTGGCCACTAAAATTACCAGCCCCTATAACGGGCCAGTGATCAAGCTGGTTGAGGAAGCCAATGCCGGCCGGGTCGACGAAATCTATATTGCCCTGCCGATGGTGGCGCTGGAGCGCATCCGCCATTTTCTGGCGATGATGTCCGATACCACGGTGGATACTTATATCGTGCCGGACTTTTACGCTTACAGCACCAATACCTCTCAGATTCGTTCTATCCATAACCTGCAGACCATCGGCATTTTTACCTCCCCGCTGGACGGGGTGGGGGCGTTTATTAAACGCGCAGAAGATCTGGTGCTGGGCTGCGTGATTATGGTAATGATTGTGCTGTTAATGATCGCTATTGCCATCGGCATCAAACTCACTTCACGTGGGCCTGTTTTCTTCAAACAGGATCGCTATGGCCTGAGCGGGCAGAAGATTAAAGTCTGGAAGTTCCGGACGATGAAAGTAATGGAAAATAACGACAAGGTGGTTCAGGCGACACGAGACGATCCTCGGGTCACCCGCTTTGGCGCATTCTTACGTCGGACATCTCTGGATGAACTGCCGCAGTTCATTAATGTAATACAGGGGAATATGTCTATTGTCGGGCCACGGCCGCACGCTGTGGCGCACAACGAGCTTTACCGTAAGCAAGTCGAAAACTACATGATTCGCCATAAAGTAAAGCCTGGGATCACAGGTTTAGCGCAAATTAATGGCTATCGTGGCGAAATTGATGCGCTATACAAAATGGAAAAGCGAGTCCAGTACGACATTGAATATATTCAGAACTGGTCCTTTTGGTTAGATATAAAAATCATCATTAAAACCATTTTTAAGGGATTTGTCGGTAAGAATGCATACTAAAATTATTATTATCGCTGGGATGATAGCGTCTCCGGTTGCCGTGGCAGAATTAACGCCAAAATCACACATCGGCTGGGCGGGCATCGATTTTCAAAGCAACGTCGGTGTGGATTACGGGCATAACGATAACGTGACCTACCAGCATCACGATAGCGACGCCAAAGGCTCCGACTTCCAGGGGCTCAAGCCCGTGATAAGTCTGAACGGGGAGCGCGGGCAGGATAAATACCTGCTGATGTACTCCGGGGATTATCGCCACTACTCCAGCGATTCTACGGACGATTATGACGATCACCTCTTCCGCTTCAAAGGTGACTGGCGTTTTGGTCTCATGCATGGCCTGACCCTGAATCTTGAAGATTCACTCGGTCATGAGGCGCGCGGGCGCGGGGTGACGGAAGGATTCCTGCCTGAACAGTTCCGCCAGTTTGGCGTTAGGTCACCGCTAACCACCAATCTGTTCGACAGCGAGCTACGCTATAGTTATGGTGCGCCGGACGGACGGGGAAGGGCAGACCTGGCGTTGATGCACCGCAAGTGGACCTTTGGCAATACCGGCCAGGTTGAACGCCAGGATGAGGACTTCGCACAATATATCGACGAGCAGGAGTGGGACGAAAATACGCTGATTGCAGAAATTTTCGATCAGTACACCTCTAAGACGCGTTTTCGCTATAGTTTTATTACCAACCAGTTCCGTTACGGCCATGCGTCGGAAAAAGACAGTAATGAATATTATTTGCGTTACGGCATTCAGTCGCAGGTAACGGGCAAAACAAACATCGATGCGAACGTGTCGTGGCTCTATAAAACCTTTGAAAATAACCCCGGGTCGAAGGATTTCAACGGGATTAACTGGGATATTCTCGGTGAATGGCGACCTCTTCAGCAGTCAATTTTTACGTTAAGAACATCCCAAAGTATTAAAGACCCTTCCGAAGCGGGAGGATATAATTTAGTCACGGAATACGGCATTTCTTACAAACACCTATGGATGAACGACCGTTTAACGACGTTGCTTGATTACGCATACATCACAGAAGACTACAAAGATCAGGACAAGGATCGTCACGACAAGAATGGCGTGTTTTCATTTATTGTCGGTTATGACCTCACACCGTCGATTAACGTTGGTGTGGAATATCATCTTGATACGCTTAAGTCTAATAAAGATACAGATACGTTTACCATCGGCCCCAACGATGACCGCGTAGTGACTGAAACGTTGGGCTATGATCAATCTTTGATTATGCTTACAGCTAAGGTTCAGATTTAAAATGAAAATAATTAAACTGTGCGCGTTTTTACTCCTCAGCATTGTTTTCGCTGGCTGCAAATCACCGCAGCCGACGTTAAAGGACAATAGCGTGGTTGATACAGCAAATTATTTACTGGGCTCCGGTGATACCGTCAACATTAACGTTGCCGGGCAACCTGACCTGACCATGAAAGTAGTACTTGATAATAGTGGGGCTATTAATTACCCCTATATTGGCAGGCTGGAATTAAAGGGCAAATCCGCAAGTCAGGTCGATGCAGAGATTACGCAACGTCTGCGCAAAGGGTTTGTGCTTAATCCCATGGTGACCGTGAATATTGCTGAATTCCGCAAATTCTATATCTCGGGTGAGATCGAGAATCCCAATGGTTATGCCTATGAACCGGGGCTGACCGTGGAAAAAGCGATCGCCTTAGGCGGGGGATATACCGACCGTGCAGACCGCAGTGACCTCAGTATTCGACAATCATCCACTGGCGAGTTACTCGAAAATGTTGATGTGACTCACTCCGTGCTCCCCGGTGATCTCGTAATTATAGGCATAGGGTTCTTCTGACCATGAAACTATCAATAGTGGAAAATGGCAAAAAGCGAGAAAGCGCTATCGATATCGCCAGATTTGCCAGTGAAATAAAAAAGAACCTCTGGAAAATCATTCTCTCCGGCGTTATTGCCGGGGCGATTGCCTGGCCACTAATGAGTTTGATGCCGTCAAAATATGTCTCTACGGCCACGGTCCTGCTCAAAGCCCAGCCCGATAATGTCACCCCTTTCCAGAAGGTTGAGGGGTATGACTCAACCCGTAACGGCTATTACGAAACTCAAAACGCGCTGATGCAGTCGCGCGTGGTGCTTGAGCAGGCGGTGCGTACCCTGAAGCTGGATCAAAATCCCGCGTTCACCGGCAGCAACGACGACGGCGCCACGGGGAAAGAGAGCGAGCAGCAGCGGATCGACAGTGCGCTGAAAACGTTGAGCAAGAACCTCACCATTAACAGCGTGCGTACCACCCATCTGGCCACCGTCTCGTATGAGTCCACCTCGCCGCAGCTGTCGGCAGATATTGCCAACGGGGTGGCTGAGTCGTTTATCAATTACAGCTTAGGGCTCAAGCAGCAGAAAACGCTGCAGGCCAGCGAAGATAACCAGCACAAGCTGCAGCAGCTCAAGCAGCAGATGATCCAGCAGAAAACCGCGCTGGATGACTATCTGGCGAAAGCGGGGTTACTGACCTTCCGCGGCGTTGACGGGTTTGAAACCGAACAGATGGGCATTGTCACCAACCGTCTGGCGAATGCCACCGAGCGTCGGGTGGCGGCTGAGTCTATCTATAATGAAGTGCGTTCCGGAGGCGGCAGAGCCATCTCGCTGCCGTCGATCTCAAATCATGCCCAGATCCAGGATTTACGCATTGCATTGATCCAGGCTAACAGCGAGCTTTCTCAGCTGGAGAAATCCTACGGGCCACAGCATGACAAAGTGATTCAGGCGCGGGCCCGTATCAGTGCGATCCAGGCGCAAACGGCGATGACCCTCAGAGAGCAGGAGGCCGGGTTACGCCAGAGCTACGAGGCGGCGGTGGCGGATGAAAAAAATTACCAGAAGCAACTGGATGAGCAGCGCCAGAACTTCCAGAAGCTGTCGATGAAGCGTGAAGGCTACAACGAGCTGAAGCTGGCGCTGGATAAGACGGAAGAGATGTACAAGGTGGTCTACCAGCGTACGCAGGAGCTGACGCTGCCGGGCACCTACACCGATGCCGACGCAGAGCTCTACGATCCTGCCGTACCCGCCACGCGTCCTGCGAAGCCGAATAAACCGCTGCTGATGCTGATGATCGTGCTGCTGGTGATGCTCTTCTACGTCATGTACGTGATGGTGAAAGCGGCGACGGACCGGTCCGTGAATACCCTCAGCCAGATGCAAAAACGGCTTAACCTCTTGCCGCTGGGGGAGATCCGCCGCTTCAGGGGCGTGGGAGGACGGGGCAAGATCCGCGATTTGATGTTCAGCGATCCGCTCAATGCCGACGTGATTCACAGCATGCGTACGCAGATCATGCTGAGCAGTCATCCGCTGCAGGTTATCGCCGTCACCTCGGCGGAAGCCGGAGAGGGACGGACGCTGCTGGCGAACCTGCTGGCGAACTCCTTTAGCTTTGACCAGAAAACGCTGCTGATCGATATGGACTTCTTCAACAACGACGGTCTGTCGGGCGAGCTGGGCTCACCGAAGGCGCCGGGCGTGGCGGAAGTGCTGCGCGGTGAAGGCGACACTGACAGCGTGCTGGTGAAGGTCAACGATAAGCTCGATTTCCTGCCGCGCGGCAATACCCCGGTCTCGGCGCTGTTGCTGCTGTCGCCAGAACGGTTGAAACCGCTGCTTGAGACGCTGCGCAGCCGTTATCAGCGTATCATCATTGATGTGGCTGCGGTGAATCAGAGCCAGGAAGTGCAGCTGGTGAGCCAGGTGACGGATGGTCTGATCTTCGTCCTGAAAGCGGGCCAGAACAGTGCCGATACCATCGCCCATGCCGTTGATAAAGCCGCCAGCGATCGCTGCGTGGTGATCGGTGGGGTGCTGAATCAGGTGGTGGATAAAAATCTGGAGAGCAAAGAGGGGCTGCGTTCGCTCAACTACCATACCCATGAATTGATGAACAACACAGGCCGGGCATGAGTCTGCTCAGGAGCGCCTCCACGATCGCAGGGTCATCAGTTATTTCACAGCTGATTGGTGCCCTGTCGATCTGGCTCATTTCGCATAAGTACGATCTTGGCGAAGTGGGGCTCTACGCGCTCAACTACAGTATTGCCCTGATTGGGGCCCAGGTCTGTACCTTTGCCTCACAGCTGTTGATCCCCAGGCAGCCGGATGAGGAACTGGCGCAGAACGTAGTGTTTTGTCTCCTGCAAAGCCTGACCATCGCCGTCCCCTATGCCGTACTGACGGGCTGGCTGTTCCATCAGAACATGCTCTTTCTGTACCTGCTCACGCTCTCGAATACCTGGGTGCTGGTGGCAGAAAACCTGTCACTGCGGACAGCAAACTTTCGCTTTCTGGTGGTCCAGCGCATCTCCGTTTCGGTAGTGGTGGTGCTGTCGGTCCTGCTCACCCGCCAGGTGATGGCGTTTTACTGGATGTGGGCGATCCTGATGATGGTGCTGACCAGCGCCTGTATTCTGCGGGCATTTGATATTCGCTCTATTACCCTGCATCACCTGCGGCCCTCCAGTAACCTGGCGTTCCTGAAAAAACATATTCATCACGTCACCAAAGTGGGCAGTGCCGAAGTGCTGGCGATGGCGAGCAACAACCTGCCGATTATGCTGATCAACTTCTGGTTCTCGGCCCTGACGGCGGGCTACTTCTCGGTGGTCAGCCGCTTCTGTCTGGCTCCGGTGGTGATCATCGGCAATGCGGTGCGCAATACCATTTTCTCGAAATGGTCGATTGATTTCAGAAACAACATCTTCAACTACGAAGAGTACACCAAAGTCCGTCTGCTGCTGTTGGTGCTGGGGGTGGTCTGCACGCTGGGCGTGTTTATCTTCTACCCGATTGTGATGAATCTGGGGTTCAGCGAGGAGTGGATCGCCTCCGTGCCGACCTCGCGCTATATGCTGCCGTACCTGTTCCCGGCGCTGGCGGTCTGTCCGCTGACGGTGATAGAGCTGATTTTCGGCTCGCACCGCTACTTCCTGCGGATCCAGCTTGAGCAACTGGCGATCGTGGGGATCGCGTTCGTCGTTGTGCCGTATTTCTACAATGACTACGCCACATCCATCATCTTATTTTCGATTCTGACGTTTATCCGCTACGCCTTTATCTACCTGAAGGTGAATAAGCGCGCCGACATTCTGAGAAACGGGTCAGTGACATCATGAATCTTAATACCGGACATTATTTACAGAGCTTCGCGCTGTTTACCCTGATCTTCTGCGGGCTGGTGCAGTATTTTACCGGTGAGCTGGCGATACTGTGGCTGCCCTTTGTCATGACGCTGCTGATGGCCGGTTTCCTGGTATTGCAGACCCGCGAAGAGCCCATGCGACTGGATGCCCAGGAAGCCATCATCCTGACGCTGTATGGTGCTTTTATCGTACTGGCCGGTATGTCGACCCTCTTTCAGGGTGGGGCGCTGATTACCCTCGTCGGATTCAAGAACGAGATTGGGCTGTCGCTGGTGATGGTCTGCCTGCTGCTGGGCTTCTGCCGGGAATCGCAGATCTATCAGGTGACCCGGGCGCTGTACTGGGTGTTTTACATCCAGTTCCCGGTGGCCATTTATCAGCTGATCTTTGTCCTGCCGGAGCGCGTGGCGCTGCGCGGCGAGGCGGAGAAATGGGACTCGGTGGTGGGGACCTTTGGCGGCGACCCGATGGGGGGCGGCAACACCGCCGCCATGGGGCTGTTCTGTCTGCTGATCATGCTGCTGAAAGTCTCGGAATATAAACACGGGCTGGCCAGCTTCAAATCCATGGCGCTGCATATCGTGCTGGGGTTCGTGATGTGCATCATTGGCGAAGTTAAATTCGTGATCCTGCTGTCGCCGCTGCTGCTGGGCTGGGTGTGGCTGACCCCCTCCTGGGTTAAAGAGGCGAGCAAGGTCAACCTGGGCGTGCTGCTCTCTATTCTGATCGGCATGGCGCTGCTGATCGGGCTGGCGGTCGTCGCTCTGGCCTATACCTATTCGACGGCCTACGGCGGCGATACGGCGGAGAACCCCTTCGTGGTCTTCCTCGACTCCATGGATTACATCTTCGATCCGGACTTTATTACCCCCGGCGGGGAAGTAGGCCGCTTCACTTCTCTGCTGTTCTGGGCACAGCATAACGATCTGTCAGGGCTGCCGGGAACGCTGTTCGGCTACGGCCTGAACGCCACCAACAGCGGCAGCGCCGTCTCTCCTGGCTTCCTGCATCAGTATTACAACCTGTATCTCGATAGTACCTCCCTGAGCATGTTGTTATGGGAAGTGGGCGTGGTGGGGACGGTGCTGTTTGTGGGCCTGTTTATCTACATCCTGAAGGCGGTCCGGCCCGAGCCGGTGCTCTCTGTGGAGCAGCTCGATAAGCCGGACGTTCAGCTTCTGAGCTTTGCGCCGGCGTTTAACGTCTTCGCCATCGCCTGTCTGCTCAGCCTGCCGTACAGCCAGATACTGATGATTACGCCGATGTTGCAGTTCTTGTTTTATATGTCGTTAGGTTCCAGTTTGATTATTCGCCGGACCGTACGCCGTCATACGGGGCATTATTGATGTACAAACCGTTTATTACCGTCAGTATCAAAACCTTTAACGAAGCCGAATGTATTGAGAAAACCATCGACAGTATCCGCAGCCAGCTGGGTACGTATCCGCATAAAATTATTGTTGCCGACAGTCTTTCAACGGATAACACCCAGCAGTTGGCCAGCGATAAAGGGGTGATGGTGGTGTCGTTAACCGAACCGGCAGACCGCTGCTGCGGCGTCGGGCATCAGTTGGGCTACCTTCACAGCGAAGGGGAGTTCATCCTGCTGATGGATGGCGATATGGAGCTAGAGCCCGGTTTTATCGATCATGCGGTGGCGTTTCTGCAGAATAACCCGACGTACGCGGGCGTGGCCGGTACGGTGGAGATGGATGACGCCTCAAACTACGAATTTACCTCCCGCAAGCAGCGCATCAATAAAATCTACCCGCTGGGGGATAGCGACCATCTGGGCGGCGGTGGGCTGTATCGCCTGTCAGCGATAGCCGATATCGGCTACCTGACCAACCGCAGCCTGCACGCCTATGAAGAGGCGGAGTTAGGCATGCGCCTGCTGGCCGCGGGCTATAAACTGCATCGCCTGAACGTGCCCTATTTCCGTCATACCTCCTACACGATGCCGACCTTCAGGATGCTGCGCTATCGCTGGAAGAGCGGCTTCCATCAGGCGCCCGGCGAGCTGCTGCGCAGCGCGTGGGGGAAACCCTGGTTCCGTGATGCGTTGATGATGGTGAAAAACGAAGTGATCTTTGCGAGCTACATCTTCATCGTACTGATTGCGTTCTTCTCTTTCGATGTCAGCCTGATTGATATCGCGCTGTTGCCGCTGCTGGCCTTTATCCTGCTAAAAACCCTGCGTAACCGCTCATTAAAAAATGGCCTGAACAGCGTGATCAACCTCGCCGTGCTCTCTGCCGGACTGGTGAAAGGTCTTTTCCACCCGCAGCGCGATCCCCGGGTTCCGCCGGATAATAAAGTTATTCATGAACAGGTAGAGTAATGAAAGTCTTACTGGTGAATAAGTTCTTCTTTATCAAAGGAGGCGCTGAGACGGTCTATTTTCAGGAACGTCAGATGCTGAAAGAGGCCGGTGTGGAGGTGATCGATTTCTCCATGCAGCATGAGAAGAACTTTCCGTCTGAGTATGCCGACCACTTCGTCAGCAATGTCGATTACCACAAAGAGGGCGGCCTGCTGGCGGGGGCGAAAACCGCCATCAACTTTATTCACAACCGGGCGGCCTGTAAAAAAATGCGGGCGCTGCTGGAGCAGACGCGCCCGGAGATTGTCCATTTCCACAATATCTATCACCAACTGACCCCGGCCCTGATCAAGGTCGCCCGGGATTTCGGCTGTAAAACCGTTCTGACCGCCCACGACTATAAGATTATGTGCCCGTCGTACTCGATGCTGCGCGACGGCAAAGTGTGTGACGCGTGCGTCACGGGCAGCGTCTTTAATGCGTTTCGCTATCGCTGCCAGGAGGGATCGGCGTCGAAGAGCCTGTTGCTGTCGCTGGAGGCGACCTGGCAGTACATCGCGAAAAATTATCAGGCGCTGGACGTTATTGTCTCCCCGAGCGAGTTTCTGCGTAGCGAGCTGAAACGCTCCCTGCCGGATTCGCGCATCGATGTGATTGTCAACGGTATCGACGACAGCCACACGCCGGAGGCGGGGAAGGATGAGGGATACCTGCTGTACGTCGGGCGTTTGAGCCGGGAGAAAGGGGTGCCGACCCTGACCCGGGCGCATCAGTTAATGCGCAATCACATGCCGTTAAAAATCGTCGGCCACGGGCCGCTGTATGACGAGATGGTGGTGGACTATCCCAACGCGGAGTTCCTCGGCTATGTGCAGCAGGGCCCGGCGCTGGATGCGTTGATTCAAAACGCCCGGGCCGTGGTGCTGCCGTCAGAGTGTTATGAAAACTGCTCCATGGCGGTGCTGGAGGCGATGTCATTCGCCCGGGCCGTGGTGGGCGCCCGCATCGGCGGGATCCCGGAGCAGGTACGTCACGGTGTGGAAGGATTGCTGTTTGAACCTGGCAACGCTCAGGATCTGGCCGATGCGCTGGACGTGATGGCGGAAAACCCGGCCCAGGCCCATGCGATGGGGCTGAAAGGCCGGGTACGGCTTTGCCAGAAATACTCACTGCGCAAGCACATGGAGACGTTGCAGTCGCTCTATCGCGAGCTGCTCGACAGGCCATAATATGCCAAAAAAAATCACGGTATTGGGTACCCGCGGGATCCCCGATGTATTAGGCGGCGTCGAAACCCATTGTCAGAATCTGTATCCGGCTATCCGCCAGCAATATGACGTGGAGATCTGCGTGATCGCCCGGTCACCCTATGTCCACTACCGGCGCTCGAGCTATAAAAATGTCGAGACGCTGGCTATCTGGGCGCCCAAAAAACGCAGTTTCGAAGCCATTGTGCATTCTGTTATTGCGGCGTTGAGGACATTCGTTGACCGATCCGATATTGTGCATGTTCACGCCATCGGACCCGGCCTCGTGGTGCCGCTACTACGCCTGATGGGCAAACGCGTGGTCTTTACCCATCATGGGCCGGACTACGAGCGCCAGAAGTGGGGCAGGATGGCGAAAAAAGTCCTGATGCTCGGTGAGAAAGTAGCGGTGAAGTATGCCCACGAAGTGATTGTTATTTCTGAGGTGATCAACCAGCTGATCCAGCAGAAATACCATCGCTACAATGCGCATCTGGTTTATAACGGCGTTAACGTGCCGGAGCCGCTGGCTGACGAGACCATCGACAGGATCCTCGGGCGGTATGAGTTGCAGCCCGGGCGTTATATCGTGATGGTCGGGCGCTTCGTTGAAGAGAAGGGGATGCATGATGCCATCGCCGCGTACCAGCAGTCGGGCCTGACGCTGCCGCTGGTGTTGGTCGGGGATGCGGATCATGATACGGAGTACAGCATCCACCTGAAACAGCTGGCGTTTCAGACGCCCGGCGTGGTGATGACCGGCTTTTTAAAAGGTGAGGCGCTGCAGGTCGTCTTCTCTCAGGCCTCGCTGTTTGTGATGCCCTCGTACCATGAGGGATTGCCCATTGCGCTGCTGGAGGCGATGTCGTTTTCGCTCCCGGTGGTGGTGAGCGATATTTTGCCGAACCTTGAGGTCGGCTTACCGGCTGAGACCAGTTTTAAGCTGGGTGATGTCGCTGACCTGGCAGATAAAATGTCTCGATGGGCGGACTCACCCCGGATTGATTACGGCGATTTTTTGCAGCGTTACAACTGGGATGAGATCGCCAGAAAAACCCTGTCCATTTACCATAGATTAGACAAAACAATAGGTTAAAATTGACCAGCAAGCCCCGAAACCCGATTGTTATCGACCGTTTTTATGAAGTGCTTGATAAGGACGTCAGCGCCCAGCTGACCCCGGAGCAAAAAGAGGAGATCGAGAGCGCGATTGTCTCGGTTACCCTGGCGTCGCGGCACCGGATCGACTTCCGTAAAAGTTTTCCTTTCTTCGGCAAACGCCTCTATATGGTGTTCCTGCTGGGTCGGGATCTGCGTGCCCGTTCGCGCCCGGAGTCAAAGCTGTCGCGTATCGTGGTGACGTTTCTTATCCTGTTCGCCACCCTGTTCCTGCTGTGTTGCGTGCTGCTGACCCTGTACATGATCAAATCTGCGCTGGGCATAGACGTTTTCCAGAACTACCACGTCGGGATTTGGGACTGGTGGCTCAATCTGAAATACCAGTAATCAGACGCTGTAACCACCGGGATTGTTCTTCTGCCAGTTCCAGGCGTCGCGCATCATCTCCTCAAGATTGCGCGTGGCCTGCCAGCCCAGCTGTTGGCGTGCCAGCGATGAATCCGACCAGCACTCTGCCACGTCGCCGGAACGTCTGCCGACAACCCGGTAGTTAATTTTGGTCTGGGCGGCTTTTTCAAAAGCCTTGATCAGATCCATCACCGAATAGCCCACCCCGGTACCGAGATTGATGGCCTTAAACGCCTCGCCCTCGTCTTTATGATCCAGCGCGGCCAGATGGCCGTGGGCGAGATCCATCACGTGAATATAGTCCCGCACGCCGGTGCCGTCCGGCGTCGGATAATCATCACCAAAGACCGTCAGGCACGGCAGCTTGCCGATGGCCACCTGAGAAATATAGGGCACCAGGTTATTTGGAATACCGTTCGGATCTTCCCCCAGACGCCCGGAGGGGTGTGCGCCAACGGGATTGAAATAGCGCAGACAGGTGATCCTGAAGTGCGGCGCGGCAGCGGAGAAATCGCCTAAAATCTGCTCCACCATCAGCTTGGACGTGCCGTACGGATTGGTGGTACCGCCGGTGCGCGACTGTTCGCTTAAAGGCACCGATTCAGGATTGCCATACACCGTGGCCGAGGAGCTGAAAATAAGACTGTGGACGCCCGCGCGCTGCATTTCATCCAACAGCACTAAGGTCCCGACAACATTATTTTCATAATAGGCGAGGGGGTGGGCAATGGACTCTGAAACGGATTTAAGACCGGCGAAATGGATAACGTCGGTGATGATGTGTTGCGAGAAAAGTGTTTTTAACGCGTGGCGATCCAGAATATCAGCGATGCAGACTGTCGGCTGTTTGCCGGTTAATTCTGCAACCCGGAGTAATGACTCCTGCGAGGCATTAGAGAGGTTATCAATGACGACGACATCTTCGCCTCGCTCCAGTAATGCCAGCACCGTATGAGAACCAATATAGCCTGCGCCACCCGTGACCAGAATTGCCATAATAAATCCCCCAAAAAGCCGTCGCCAGCCAGCACAAAGAGCTGCCGGAAAGAGAGGCGCTTTCGCAGTGTTTTATTTTGCCGCTCTGGTTAGCGTAGTGCGGCTTCCCGATATTGTCATTTAATTGAAAAGCCGCTTACGGTGATTCACCATAATTTTATACGCCAGCTTTTTAAGCGTAGAGAGCAGGCTGAAGGTCAGGTGCTTGGTATCGTAGACAATATAGTTGTCGGTGAAGTTTAAGGTGTGGATCCCATCGCTGTTGTTAATCGACGCACTTATTTTCCCCACCAGTTTCTCCTGGTATTTATGTGGGGTTAACGTGGTCAATTCCTTAATGAAGATGGATTTCCCATATACCTCAGGATGGCTCTCCTGGGTAAAAATGTAGGTTTTGTTGTTGATTGAGTACGGCTTACCGGCCCCACGAAAATGAACGTTGCAGACATCCAGGTTCGGGGAGATCAGCGTCCAGTCGCCCAGAATGCCCTCTGAGGTGTGAATCACCAGCTCGTTATCCATGGTAGTTGAGACCATGTAACTGACGCCATTCAACTCAAAGACCACGTTATCCGTGACGGCCATATCGGAGACCAGCACTTTGACCTTTTCCCAGCGCGCGGGGAAGTCGACGGACTGGAACAGAATCACTTCTTTGCGTTCTGACGACTCCGGGATCATGAACAGTTTCCCGTCGAGCTGGAACAGGAAGGGAAAAGAGAGATGGCATTTTAAGTCATCAAATCCTTCCAGCTTCAGATCATCGATCTCGTCGAGATTTTTATTGAGGATACGGCAGCGCAGTACCCCCTTCGAATTCAGAAAGGAAAACGCTTCATAAAAAACATACAGCAGATCGTTTTTATCAATAATAAAAGGGTCGGCCTGGAAGGTATATTTTTTATCAAGCTGCTGTGCTTTGCTGGTACGGAGGATATCCAACGTATTTTCCGGGAAAACGTGCTGGCCATGACTGTTAATGACCATGATGTCCCAGGACTCATGGAAGAACAGTTTTTTGATTATCCTGTTATTTTTATTAAACATTTTGCCATGCGTCCCATCAAAAGGTATTAATAAATCCTGAGAGGAAAAGGATATTTCATAGTATAACAACCTTATGCCGAATGGTTAGGCAAAGAAATAATAGGAATGGGTGAGTCCGTGATATATCGCATGAAATAAAATAAACTTAAATTCTGCCACAGCTTTATAACAGACCCCGGGTAAAGGAACATTCAATGCGCGTAGACAATCTGTCATGCAAAAAAAGTCGGTGGTGGCTGCTTGTTGCTGGGGGGCTCACACTCTCATCGGGATGGGTGACGGCGGAGAGTACGGAGCCGCTGCAAACGGTGAATCCTCCGGCCATCAGCGGACTGTTGACCAACCCGGGCAGTGGCGTGGCCCGTTTTCACGATCAGGACTTAAGCGTCGCGCAATATCCGGCGACAGGTCTCGAGTATCGTCGCTATTACTGGAGCGAAGTGGAACCAAAGGAGGGGCAGTACAATTTTGCGCTGGTGGATGAAGGGTTTGCCGCTGCGGCAGCGCATCAGCCGGCGATGAACGTTGGCCTGCGGTTTATGATCCTTGATGGACCAGAGTCGGGCTCAGAGATCCCGCAGTGGCTGATCGATAAAGGTATCAAAGGCAGTTGGACACCGGATCACAAGACCTTTGTGCCGGATCTGGACGATCCCACCTATCTGGCCTACGCCCAGCGCCTCATTCAGGCGTTTGGCGCGCGTTATAACAACAACCCGGAGCTGGCGTTTATCGATATCGGGATGGTTGGCGCATGGGGAGAGTGGCACAACAGCAACTTCCCGACCCTGCAGCCGTTGCAGGAACGCTATCCTCCAGCGCTGCTCAACCGCTATGTCGACATGCACTTCAGCGCCTTCCCTGATACCCCCAAAATCATGCTGCTCAACGGCTATGATTCTGTGGCTTATGCGGCAAAGAGAGGGGCGGGCTGGCGGGCGGACTGCCTGGGCGACTGGCGCAACTTTAGCCGCACCTGGAGCCACATGAGCAATGATTACCCGGAGCGCATTGCGGCGGCAGAGGCGGCCTGGCCGGGGTTTACCCTGGCGTGGAAAAAAGCCCCCGTCAGCCTGGAGATCTGCGGCCATATGGCGGAATGGCTGAGCGAGCAGAAGTATACCCGGGAAGAGGTACAGGCCACCTTTGACTGGGCCCTGGCGCAGCATGCCAGCACCCTGAACCTGAAATCCACCGACGTGCCGCAGGTATACCGCGATATCCTCGACAAGGCGCTGGCAAAAATCGGTTACCGCTTCCGGGTGGTGTCGCTGACCCATTCGGCAAGAGCCCGCCCGGGGCAGGCGGTTTCGCTCAATAGCCAGTGGGCCAACGACGGCGTGGCGCCGATTTATTTGCGCTATACCCTCGCCTGGCGTTTACAGGACCCGCGCGGAAACACGGTCGCGCAGGGCAGCGCCGGGGATGATATCCGCCAGTGGCTGCCGGGCAGACACAGCTCGGCGTATCAGTTGGCCACTCCGCGTAGCCTGGAGGCCGGGCGCTACCAGCTGGACGTAGGGTTGGTGGATAAAAACGGTAAGGCGCGTATACAGCTTGCCAACGAGGGGAAGCTGAGCGATGGCTGGTACAGGCTATCGTCGGTGATGATTGAGTGAGTGGCGCAGAATATCATTTGGTTCGCTACTCTGGTTCGTTTCCTTCTAAATCTATCGTAATGACATCTGCGTTACGCATGTTGTATACTTAATATCCACATAAATCCAGGAGGACAACCCTATGCCAGCCGCAAACAGTATGGCGATTAAACGCGAAACCCTGAACTTGCGCATCAGACCCGCTGAGCGCGATCTCATCGATCGGGCGGCGAAAGCCAGAGGGAAAAACCGCACTGACTTTGTGTTGGAGGCCGCCCGTGCCGCCGCCGAGGAAGCGCTGATCGAGCAACGTATCATCATGGCCGATCCGCAAGCTTATCAGGAATTTCTTGCCCGTCTGGATCAGGCTCCTGCGCCCAATGCAGCGCTGCGTAAAACCATGCAGACCCCTGCGCCGTGGGAGCAGGAAAAGTGATCTCCGCGCCAGAACCGCTTCATACCGGGCATATTCTTACCTCGTTTTGCTGCGGTGTGGATTCTATGGATAACTGGCTGAAACAGCGGGCGATGAAGAACCAGCATTCTGGCGCATCCCGTACGTTTGTCTGCTGCGATGATACTAAGGTGATGGCTTACTACTCTCTGGCTTCTAGCGCTGTAGTGACAAATAATGCGCCCGGTCGCTTCCGCCGCAATATGCCTGATCCTATCCCGGTTGTGGTGCTGGGCCGTCTGGCAGTGGATAAATCACTGCACGGGCAGGGCCTCGGGCGAGCGCTGATACGGGATGCCGGGCTGCGGGTGATTCAGGTGGCAGAGACTATTGGCATTCGCGGGATACTTGTTCACGCTCTGTCGGATGAAGCACGAGAGTTTTACCTGCGAGTGGGGTTTGAGCCGTCGCCAATGGATCCGATGATGTTGATGGTGACGTTGGGGGATTTGATTAATGCATGATTGATATTATTTGCAACTCATAAGGTGGTAGGGTCGCCTTCTTCCGCCAATCAATTTAGATGCCGTATTAGCAAAAAGCAAAAACCCAGCCATAGGCTGGGTTCTTTAAATAGTGGTGCCCGGACTCGGAATCGAACCAAGGACACGGGGATTTTCAATCCCCTGCTCTACCGACTGAGCTATCCGGGCAACGGGGCGCATTAAACCGCAATCACGTACGGTCGTCAACCTTATTTCGGGAAAAGCTGTTCAACTGCTTAAGTTTGCGGCAATCTGTTGGTTTGCGCGGCGATTTTGCACAAATCTTCCAGACACAGAGGTAAACCCGGGCAATGCTGACAGCGAAAAAGGGGGCGCGACAGTGAACGACTGGCTTGAGCTGCGACAGCATGCAGATACGGGAATTGAAACCATCAAGGCGCACTTTGAAGGGCACGCCTACGATCCGCACTGGCACGACAGCTATCTGGTGGGGATCACGCTCAGCGGCACCCAGCAGTTTCATTGCCGCCGGGAGCGCCATCGTAGCCATCCCGGGGATGCGTTCCTGCTTGAGCCAGGCGAGATCCACGACGGCGACGCGCCGGTTGCGGGCGGCTTCACCTATCTGACGTTCTATCTCGACGAGCGCTGGCTCACCCATACCCTGCACGGCCTGTATGATTCCACGCCCGGCAGTTATTCCCTGCATTTCACCCAAACCCTGACCCGCGAGCCGCAGCTGGTGCGCACCATTGGCGACACCTTTGCGACGCTGCACAATGATGAGATGAAGATCGTCCAGCAAAGCACGATGGATAATCTGCTGGCGCAGCTCACCTCCCATTGCCACTGGCGCAAAAAATTACCGTCACAGTTGCAGAGCGCGGCGGTGGCGCACCGGGCGCGGGATTATCTCTATGCCCATCTGGGCGACAATATTGGCCTCTCCGACCTGGCCCGGGAGACCGGCACCGATCGCTTCACGCTCACCCGCTGCTTCAAGCGCGAGTTCCACCTGGCGCCGCATGCCTGGCTCATTCAGCTGCGGCTGGCGAAAGCGCGGCAGTTTCTGGCGCGCGGGGATCAACCCGTGGATGTGGCGGCAGCGTTGGGGTTTGCCGATCAAAGCCATTTAGGCCGCTGGTTCCAGCGGGCTTACCGGATCACACCTGCCCACTACCGTCGGTTGTGCACAAACCTTCCAGACGTTTCCAGAAAATAGCGGCAATGTCAGGGCTCTTATAATAAGGAGTCACCTGTGAATCTGATGCCGTTTTTGTTGTTTGCTTTTGTTGCCTCGATAACGCCGGGGCCCACCAATATCCTTATTCTGACCAACAGCCAGCATTATGGGGTAAAGGCGACCCTGCCTGCGCTGGTGAGCGCCTGCGTGGCGGCCAGCGCCATTGTGCTGATTTCGGGAGCCGGGGCGGGTGAGGTGCTGCGTCAGTATCCGCTGGTGCGGCAGGTGATGAGCTGGGCTGGCGTGCTGTGGTTAAGCTGGATGAGCTGGCAGCTGTTTTGTGCGCCTGCGGCAAACCTGTCCCGTTCCGGACATACCCACTTTACCGCGCGCGCGGCGGCGTTATTGCAGGTGATCAACCCTAAAACCTGGATGATGGCGCTGGCGGTGGTCAGCCTGTTTGCCCCGGCGGGAGAGCATGCGTTACGGGATATCGCCCTGATGGCGCTCTGGTTTTTGCTGATCTCCGTTGCCTGCCTGCTGTGTTGGGCATGGCTGGGGCAGGCGGTGAACAGGCTGTTTCGTACCGCGGCGGCGATGGTGCGTTTTCAGCGCCTGATGGCGCTGTGTCTCTTCATTTCTGCCTGGGCGGGGATGCTGGCTTAAGTCAGCGCCCCACCTTTGCGACACTGCGCGAAGTGCAGAATATCTTCCGCCAGCCGCTGTGCCGTATCGACATCGGCCTGGCTGCGGTTCACCAGCATCCGGCTGAGGCACCCTTCCATGATCAGATCCATCTGCTTTGCCACCATCGCCGGATCGTCCACTTCCAGCGTGGTCAGTAGCTCATGCGTAAAGTCATGCGAGGCGCGTTTTTGCTGGTCGGCAAGCTGGTGGATCGGGTGACCCGGATCCGGGAAAAAGGTGCAGGCGGCAATAAACAGGCAGCCCGGATAGCGATGATTACGCACGCATTCGGTCAGCGCAGAGTAGCGCGCCAGTAATTTTTGCTCTGCCGAAAGCTCGGTGTTGAGCATCAATTGTCTGCGCCAGGTATCTACCTGCTGGCTGAGATAGCGCAGAGAATCGTACAGTAGCGCCTCTTTATCGGGCCAGAAACGACGTAGTTCATCCAGAGGATAATTCACGCGCTCGGCAACCATCTCCAGCGAGGTGCTGGCTATCCCTTGAATTTCAAGCAATTGCAGGGTTGCGCCCAGAACATCTTCACGTTGCACGGTTTTCTCCTCCGTTTACTTTCGTACTTTCCCATCTGAAGTGTCGTTTACGGTTGGCGATCGCGCAAATGCGCACTGAACGATGCGGCATCCATAAAACCTGTGACTCGTTGTGCAGGCTGCTCTTCACCTTGTGCGTTGAAAAACAAGATAGTGGGCAGACCGAGCACATTGAGTTCTTTCAGCAGGGCCTTATCCAGCGGGCCGTTCGCCGTAACGTTGGCCTGCAGCAGAACAGTATCTTTCAGGGCGTTTTGCACCTGAGGATCGCTGAAGGTGTATTTTTCGAACTCTTTGCAGGCGACGCACCAGTCGGCGTAGAGGTCGAGCATCACCGGTTTCCCCTCGGCTTTGGCCAGCGCCTGATGTAACGCGTCGATGTTTTCGATCGGCGTGAAATTCAGGTGCGCCTGGCTTTGGGCCTCGGGGGCACCAAATGCCCAGTCCTGCAACGGACGCACGCTGACCAGCGCGGCGGCCAGGAGCAGGATCTGCACCACGCGGACCCACGGCTTGCTGGCGTTTAAGCTGCTGATAAAGGCCCAGCCAAAGAAAGCGACGCCCAGCATCGCCCACAGACGCAGGCCCCAGACATCGCCGATCACCCGCTCAAGCAGGAACACCGGCAGCGCCAGAATAACAAAACCAAACGCGGTTTTTACCGTTTCCATCCACGGGCCGCTCTTCGGCAGCAGGCGGTTGCCAAATACCGTCACCAGCATCAGCGGCAGGCCCATCCCAAAGGCGTAGAGATACAGCGTGCCGCCGCCGAGCCACATATTCCCGCTCTGGGCGATATAGAGCAGGATCGCGCTGAGCGGGGCGGTGGTGCAGGGCGAGCAGATCAGCCCGGCAATGGCCCCCATGGCAAATACGCCGCCCACAGAGCCGCCCTGCTGGCGATTGCTCATCAGCGTCAAGCGGGTTTGCAGGGAGGAGGGCAGCTGCAGGCTGAACAGGCCAAACATCGACAGCGCCAGCAGGATAAAGACCACCGACAGGCCGATAAGCACGTAAGGGTGCTGGAGCGCGGCCTGGAACTGCAGCCCGGCGGCCGCGACCACCAGCCCGAGCGCGGTATAGGTGAGCGCCATCCCCTGTACGTAGATAAACGCCAGCAGCAGCGCGCGGCCGGTGGAGAGTCGCTGTTGACCGCCGAGCACGATGCCGGAGATCAGCGGATACATGGGCAACACGCAAGGGGTGAAGGCGATACCGATGCCGATCAGCAACGCCCAGAAAGCGGAGAAGGGCAGTTCGTCTCCTGCGCTGGTCTTCTCCTCTGCGGGGAGAGGGGAAACCGCAGGGACAGCGGCCGCTTTCACTTCGCTGAGGGGAATGACTTTGGTTTCCGGTGGGTAGCACAGACCGGCGTCGGCACAGCCTTGATAAGTCACCGTCAGGGTCGCGCCTTTATCCGCCTGCGCAACGGCAACGGGAACAGACAACTGGCCCCGGTAGATTTCACTTTTGCCGTAGAATTCATCTTCGTGCGCCACCCCGGCGGGCAGCTGAGGTGCGCCGACCTGCGCCTGAGCGGGCGTGATGCTGATCTGCTTGCGATAGAGGTAGTATCCCTCCTTCACATTCCAGTTGAGATTCAGTTCATGTTGGTTTTGCTGAAAATCGAAGACAAAAGCCTGATCGGCAGGCGTAAAGTTCGAGCGGCCGGGTGCATCAAACAACCCGGCAAAGACTGACGTGCTGCACAGCAGCAGGATCAGCGTAAAGAAGCGTTGAGCCATGAGAGATAGTCGTTATCACCGTGGATGACTGGCAAAACCAGTAGTTCCGGGGTCTGGTAAGGATGATGGGATTTGAGGCAGTCGAGGAGCGCCTGCTGATGGGCCACGCTGGATTTAAGCAGCATCTGCACCTCGTATTCCTGTTCCAGTTTACCTTCCCAGTAGTAGAGGGAGGTGGCGCCGGGAAGGATGGTCACGCAGGCAGCGAGCTTATCTGCCAGCACTTTGGCGGCAAGATCCTGAGCGGTAGCTTCATCGGGAGCGGTACACAGAACAACAATAGTGTCGGGCGTATTCACAAGTCGACCTCGGTATCGCGAAAAAAATCACTATATCATGACCGGCTGCTGCTCATTAATGAATCGGGCCGCTAAGCGGCCCGACTTTAACTCTTTTTACAACCAAAACAGGTTTACAGCACAATCCCGCCGATGATGAAGCCGAGGACCACGCACAGGGTAATGGCAATCACGCCCGGGATCAGGAAGGCGTGGTTAAACACGTACTTACCGATACGGGTGGAGCCGGTGTCATCCATCTCAACCGCGGCCAGCAGGGTCGGGTAGGTTGGCAGCACAAACAGTGCGGAAACCGCAGCAAACGAGGCAATCGCCGTCAGCGGAGAGACGCCCAGCATCAGTGCCGCAGGCATCAGCGCCTTGGTGGTCGCCGCCTGGGAGTAAAGCAGGGTCGCGGCAAAGAACAGCACCACCGCCAGCAGCCATGGGTAGTTATGCAGCAGATCGCCCGCGACGGTCTGGATATCGCTGATATGGGCTTTGACGAAGGTGTCGCCCAGCCAGGCCACACCCAGTACGCACACGCAGGCGCTCATACCGGATTTGAAGGTGCTGGCATTGAGCACTTCGCTGGTGTCGATTTTACAGGTGATGCTAATCAGCGTGGCGATGGTCAGCATAAACACCACGATCGCTTCGTTACGCGGCAGGACCGGGTTCTGAATCAGCCCTACGGTATCGCTGATAGCGGTGGCGTAGAACATCACCGCGATAATCCCGATCAGGAACAGCAGCACGGAGCGCTTAGCGTGTGGCTTCAGGACAAAGGCCTGGCTGCCGCGCAGCTTCACTTCGCCTTTCGCCAGACGTTCCTGATAGACCGGATCGTCTTTCAGCTCGGCGCCGAGGAAGTTACAGAATACCGCGGTGATCATTACCGCAATCAGGGTGACCGGAATACAGATCGACAGCAGCGTCAGATAGCTTACGCCCATCGGCTCGAGGATCCCGGCAAAGAACACTACCGCCGCGGAAATCGGCGAGGCGGTGATGGCAATCTGCGAGGCGACAACGGCAATGGAGAGTGGACGGGACGGACGGATGCCCTGCTCTTTCGCCACTTCGGTAATCACCGGCAGGGTGGAGAACGCGGTATGGCCGGTCCCGGCCAGAATGGTCATAAACCAGGTGACCAGCGGTGCAAGGAAGGTGATGTATTTCGGATGGCGGCGCAGCATACGCTCCGCCAGGCTCACCAGGTAGTCCATACCCCCCGCAACCTGCATGGCGGCGATAGCGGCGATAACCGCCATGATGATCTCAATAACGTCGAACGGAATAGCGCCGGGTTTAATTTGAAAAAAGAGAGTAAGTACAAGCACGCCAAGACCACCGGCGAAACCGATGCCGATCCCCCCGAGCCTTGCCCCTAAGTATATCGCCAACAGGACGACGACGAGTTCTGCTCCAAACATGAGTGCCTACCTTGCTTATTAACAAGTTGATATTGAATTGTTGTGTTTTGGTAACGCCTAAAAACAAAAAAGGCACGTCAAGTGACGTGCCTTCATGAAGTTTAACCTGAACTGTTATTGTTCACTTTCATCCGTGTATCTTTTTGCTTTATAGGCCGGGTGCATTAGGTTCTGAGCCGAGAAGATATCATCCAGCTCGGCTTCTGTCAGCAAGCCACGCTCAAGTACGACCTCTCGCACGCTCTTACCGGTTTCGGCGCAGATTTTACCGACGATGTCGCCGTTGTGGTGACCGATGAACGGGTTGAGGTAGGTGACGATGCCGATGGAGTTATAGACGTAGCTTTCACATACCGCTTTGTTGGCGGTGATGCCGTTGATGCATTTCTCCAGCAGGTTGTAGCAGGCGTTGGTCAGAATGTGAATCGACTCAAACATCGCCTGGCCAATCACCGGCTCCATCACGTTCAGCTGCAGCTGACCCGCTTCCGAAGCCATGGTGACGGTAATGTCGTTCCCGATGACTTTGAAGCATACCTGGTTTACTACTTCTGGCACTACCGGGTTCACTTTGGCTGGCATGATGGACGAGCCCGCCTGCAGTTCCGGCAGGTTGATTTCGTTCAGACCCGCACGTGGCCCTGAAGAGAGCAGGCGCAGGTCGTTACAGATTTTAGACAGCTTCACCGCCAGACGTTTCAGCGCACTGTGTACCATCACATAAGCGCCGCAGTCGGAGGTGGCTTCGATCAGGTCTTCTGCCGGTACAACCGCCAGGTTGGAGACTTCGGCCAGCTTCTGCACCGCCAGCTGCTGATAGCCATCCGGGGTGTTCAGACGTGTACCAATCGCCGTTGCGCCGAGGTTTACCTCCAGCAGCAGTTCAGAGGTGCGCATCAGGTTGCGGGTTTCTTCATTCAGCAGCACGTTAAACGCGTGGAACTCCTGGCCGAGGGTCATCGGCACCGCGTCCTGCAGCTGGGTGCGGCCCATTTTCAGGATGTCCTGGAATTCGACAGCTTTGTTCTGGAAACCTTCGCCAAGCTGGTTAATGGCATCCACCAGCTTCACCACCGAGGCGTAGACGGCGATACGGAAACCGGTCGGGTAGGCGTCGTTGGTAGACTGGCATTTATTGACGTGATCGTTCGGGTTCAGGTACTGGTACTCACCCTTCTGGTGGCCCATCAGCTCAAGGCCGATGTTGGCCAGTACCTCGTTGGTATTCATGTTCACCGATGTACCCGCGCCGCCCTGATAGACGTCGACCGGGAATTGATCCATGCACTTGCCGTTGTTCAGCACTTCATCGCAGGCGGCGATAATAGTATTGGCGATGCTTTTCGGAATGGTTTGCAGCTCTTTGTTTGCCATAGCTGCGGCTTTCTTCACCATCACCATGCCACGCACAAACTCAGGGATGTCGCTGATTTTGCTGTTGCTGATGTAGAAGTTTTCAATCGCTCTCAGAGTATGAACACCATAGTAGGCATCCGCTGGAACTTCCCTGGTACCCAACAAATCTTCTTCGATACGAATGTTGTTTAACATGTGAACCTTCTTTTCAAGCTGCCGATTGATTGTACTAAACACACAGTACATCTGTGGTTATGTCTATTTTCTGACCGACGATTATCCCCTGAATCGACCAGATACCCGGAATGATATGCTGATGATAGCGAAATGCCGTAACCTGGATCACTTATTATGGACCCTGTTACATGATATTTATCAATCTGTGAAATGAATCACCGCTTGAATATTTCCAGAAAAAATATCCGTGCAAACCGATTGAATTTTGACTAATCGCCTCCATTTCTTACAGACGCGAATCGCAAATTGATACCGACAGAGGCCTTAACGGCGTCTGCCACACAGGAGAAGCCAGTGCGCTGGATACCGTTAGCTGCAATCTTTCTCTATGTTTACATAGAGATTTCTATTTTTATTCAGGTCGCCCATGTGCTTGGCGTCCTGCTGACGCTGATCCTGGTGATTTTCACTTCGGTCATTGGCATGTCGCTGGTGCGCAATCAGGGTTTCAAAAACTTCCTGTTAATGCAGCAGAAGATGGCTGCTGGCGAGAGCCCGGCGGCGGAGATGATTAAAAGCGTATCGCTGATTATTGGCGGTATCTTGCTGATTATTCCTGGGTTTTTCACCGACTTCCTCGGCCTGCTGCTGCTCTTCCCGCCAGTGCAAAAGCTCCTGACGCTGAAACTGATGCCGCATTTGCGTTTTAACCGGATGCCGGGGGGTGGATTCACTACTGGCCCAGGTAACGGAGAGACGTTTGACGGGGAGTATCAGCGTAAGGATGACCAGCGCGACCGTCTGGAGCATAAAGACGATCGTTAACAGGAATTGCCCGGCGGCGCTGCGCTTGCTGGGCCTACGCAACCGTACTCCGCTTCGGCAAGAACAGCCACAACCCCGCCAGCATCAGAATGGCGTACAGACTCTTCCATCCCACCATCGTCAGCAGCAGTAAACAGAGCACCCCACCGACAACGGCCAGCGCTTTATAGCGGCCTTTCAGCAGTCGACATCCCGCCAGCATGCACAGCAGATAGATCATGATGAAGATGCCGTTGGCATAGACGATTAGCGCATCGAGGTTGATATCCAGCCAGTAGATCGCCAGCGTGCTTAACACGCAGCAGGCCAGCACCGCATTCAGGGCGTTGAGGGGTAACTGACGTCTGGACAGACGTGCGAGGCGGCTTTCGGGCTTATACAGCGCCTGGGACCACACCAGTCGGGCAAAGCTCTGGATGTAGATATTCAGGCTGGCGAAGCAGGCGAGATAGCCAATGACGCAGGCGATCCACAACGCCTTCACACCAAACAGCTGGACCACAATGCCCGGCAGCGAGGCTGCGGCTGCCATATCGGCCCCGTAGGCGGTGAAGCGAAGGACCAGTACGGTACAGGCCCAGTAGACCGTGCCCGCCAGCAGCAGGCCGATCATCAATGCCCGCGGGAAATCACGTTCCGGTTGTTTAAACTCCGACGCCAGATGCGCAAAAGCTTCCAGACCGACAAAACACCAGAACATAACGGAAAGTGCGGCGAAAAGCTGCGAATGGTCGATATCGCTTATCGCCGGGAAGGGGATCTCTGTTACCTGAATATCGCCCGCCCACCAGATCGCAGCAATCAGCGCCACAATCAGTACCGCCACCAGGGTTTGCAGGTTGGCGCTGGAGCTGGCCCCGCGTGAACCGACCCACCAGACAATCGCCAGCGTACCCAGTTCGGCCAGCAGTAGCTGTAGGTCATGCCAGCCAAACAGCGCCTGACCAAAACCCGTCGCAATATGCAGGGCAGCAGGCAAACCTACGGGGATCACGGAGAGAAATAACCAGCCGGTGACGCGCTGCAGGCGTGGGCCAAAAGCCATCCCGACAAAATGCGCTACCCCTCCGGCACTCGGAAAGTGACGCCCGAGAATGGCAAAGACAATGGCCACCGGGAACACCAGCACGATGAGCACCGGCCATGCCCAGAGACTGTTATCACCCGCGACCAGGGCTGCCAGCGCCGGCACGGCAAATACCCCCGTGCCCAATAAAGAGGTTGAAAGTAAGCCAACACCCTGCGCGAGTCCCAGCTCCTGTTTGAGTCCACTCATTACGTTGTCCTGCCCCTGTCAAAAGAGAGGCGATGGTAACACTTTCACAAATTTTTTTTCGACTACCCCTTGAAGGGGTAAAACCCCATCCCCATCTCTCAGGGCACTAGCCGGAAAACCGCTTACGGCCCGGCGTCACCCATAACTGATAATGACTTTCTCAAAGGAGAGCTATCAATGAGTATTCGTCCGTTACATGATCGTGTGATCGTCAAACGTAAAGAAGTTGAAACCAAATCTGCTGGCGGCATCGTTCTGACCGGTTCTGCAGCAGCAAAATCAACTCGTGGCGAAATCATCGCTGTCGGTAAGGGTCGCATTCTGGAAAACGGAAATGTGCAGCCTCTGGACGTTAAAGTTGGTGACATCGTCATTTTCAACGATGGCTACGGTGTGAAGTCCGAGAAGATCGACAATGAAGAAGTGTTGATCATGTCCGAAAGCGACATTCTGGCAATTGTTGAAGCGTAATCCGCGAACGACACTGAACATACGAATTTAAGGGAAAGATTAAAATGGCAGCTAAAGACGTAAAATTCGGTAACGACGCTCGTGTGAAAATGCTGCGCGGCGTAAACGTACTGGCAGACGCAGTTAAAGTGACCCTGGGCCCGAAAGGCCGTAACGTGGTTCTGGACAAATCCTTCGGCGCGCCGACCATCACCAAAGATGGCGTTTCCGTAGCGCGTGAAATCGAGCTGGAAGACAAGTTCGAAAACATGGGTGCCCAGATGGTGAAAGAAGTTGCCTCTAAAGCGAACGACGCTGCAGGCGACGGCACTACCACTGCAACCGTACTGGCGCAGGCGATCATCACCGAAGGCCTGAAAGCCGTTGCCGCGGGTATGAACCCGATGGATCTGAAACGTGGTATCGACAAAGCTGTTATTGCTGCAGTTGAAGAGCTGAAAGCGCTGTCCGTACCGTGCTCTGACTCCAAAGCTATTGCTCAGGTTGGTACCATCTCCGCTAACTCCGACGAAACCGTAGGTAAACTGATCGCTGAAGCGATGGATAAAGTCGGTAAAGAAGGCGTGATCACCGTTGAAGACGGTACCGGTCTGGAAGACGAACTGGACGTGGTTGAAGGTATGCAGTTCGACCGCGGTTACCTGTCCCCATACTTCATCAACAAGCCAGAAACTGGCGCTGTTGAGCTGGAAAGCCCGTTCATCCTGCTGGCTGACAAAAAAATCTCCAACATCCGCGAAATGCTGCCAGTGCTGGAAGCCGTTGCGAAAGCAGGCAAACCGCTGGTTATCATCGCTGAAGACGTTGAAGGCGAAGCGCTGGCGACCCTGGTGGTTAATACCATGCGTGGCATCGTGAAAGTGGCTGCGGTTAAAGCACCTGGCTTCGGCGACCGTCGTAAAGCTATGCTGCAGGACATCGCAACCCTGACTGGCGGTACCGTTATCTCTGAAGAGATCGGTATGGAGCTGGAAAAAGCGACTCTGGAAGATCTGGGTCAGGCTAAGCGTGTTGTTATCAACAAAGATACCACCACCATCATCGATGGCGTGGGTGAAGAAGAGGCAATCCAGGGCCGTGTTACTCAGATCCGTAAGCAGATCGAAGAAGCGACCTCTGACTACGACCGTGAAAAACTGCAGGAGCGCGTAGCGAAACTGGCAGGCGGCGTGGCAGTTATCAAAGTCGGTGCAGCTACCGAAGTTGAGATGAAAGAGAAGAAAGCACGCGTTGACGATGCCCTGCACGCGACCCGTGCTGCGGTAGAAGAAGGCGTGGTTGCCGGTGGTGGTGTTGCTCTGGTTCGCGTTGCAGCGAAACTGGTTGGCCTGACCGCTCAGAACGAAGACCAGAACGTGGGTATCAAAGTTGCGCTGCGCGCAATGGAAGCTCCGCTGCGTCAGATCGTTTCCAACGCCGGTGAAGAGCCATCTGTTGTGGCGAACATGGTGAAAGCGGGCGAAGGTAACTACGGTTACAACGCTGCTACTGAAGAATACGGCAACATGATCGACTTCGGTATCCTGGACCCAACTAAAGTGACCCGTTCAGCTCTGCAGTACGCGGCCTCTGTTGCTGGTCTAATGATCACCACCGAGTGCATGGTTACCGACCTGCCAAAAGGTGACGCGCCTGATTTAGGTGCTGCTGGTGGTATGGGCGGCATGGGTGGCATGGGCGGCATGATGTAATCATGTTGTTCTGCTCCTCGCAGAAATGAATAAACCCCCGGTCAGAAATGATCGGGGGTTTTTCTTTTGAAGGTCTCATTAGCTACGCAGATTTAGCAATATTGATAATAGTATGACAGACGAAAGGAGCCCTTTTACTGATAAGCAGGAGCGGGATATTAATTAAAAAGGCATATCATTTAGATATGCCTCACAATTAAAACAATAATTAAAAGGAATTAATAAATTCCGTGGGAGCCATTATAAATGGATGTCCAGCAATCAGTAGCCAACTGGGCGGATTTATCCCAGCCAAACATCGCACCAGCGATTGCGCCAGTGATTGCGCCAGAAACGATACCCCAGGCACCGCCGATTGCCATACCAATGGTGCCTGCACCGAAGATACCGCCGTTGTCGCTACCATGGGTACCGCCGATCATGCTACCCATAGCCGCATGAGCCGATCCTAGCACTGCTGCTGACGTAACAACTTCTATACCGTTAGAAACTACGCTCTGGATAGTGGCGCCAATAGAAGAAAAATCCCAGCTGTATGCACCTGCAATGGATTCCATTTCAAAGACAGTTAATTGTTTCATTTAAATACCTATGATTTTAAAAAATTAATAGATGCCGTGTGAGCCGTTATAGACGGAGGTCCAGCCGTCGGAAGCCAGCTGGTAGGATTTTTCCCAGCCAAACATTGCACCAGCGATTGCACCAGTGATTGCGCCAGAAACGATGCCCCACGCGCCGCCGATTGCCATACCAATGGTGCCTGCACCGAAGATACCGCCGTTGTCGCTGCCATGGGTACCGCCGATCATGCTACCCATAGCTGCATTCACTGCACCCATTGCAGCTGCTGATGCAGCCATTTCAATACCGTTAGAAACTACGCTCTGGATAATGCCGCCAATAGAAGAAAAATCCCAGCTGTACGCACCTGCAATGGATTCCATTTCAAATACAGATAACTCTTTCATATAATATCCTTTACTATATATAGACGAACAATTCATTAGATAATGATTATCTGGATGAGTTTTTTATATTCGTACGTTGATTTATGGTAATAATCATTGATGATTATTACCTGTTGAGAATAAAGCATACATATGACATATGAGTATTAAGTTCATATGTCTATATGCAATATTATGCTTTATGGGACTAATTGTATTCTGTTATGGAAACAAATAATAGCTTTCTAAATATTATTTATACTACATGCAAGCTGAATCAATACTGATTGATTGTGAATGTCATTGCCGCATTAGCAGTTCCAGGAACAACGGTTCCGGTTCTTTTATAACGGGCAATAAGTGGGATCTCAACCGTTTTTTCAGCACCTGTATGGTATTGCTTGTCTGTATTGAATGCTAATGGTGTTCTGTCACCACCATTTAAAATTTCGACAGCGACTCCTCGAGCCGCATCAGCAACACTGGTGTCAATATTTAATAACCCTGCTCCGCTACTTCCTGTAGTAGGCTCAAATGAGACATAAACAGGCACTGCATCTTCTTTGCATTTTAGTTTCACTGAGAAATTTTTATCATCTGACGTACTGCCAACAGACGTAAATGATTTCGCCGCGGGCTTACCAAGCTGAATATTTTGAATACGCGAATTAGGTTCAGCGACGCAACTTTTAGTTATCCAGCTAAATGAAACGTTAACGGCTATTTTGGCAATAAGCCAGTCATCAAGCATGAACTGGGCAGCTTGTCCTGTTTTACTTTTCCCGGTACCCACTGGACCCGTTTTAATAAAGCTGACGACGGTTTTCTTGTCCGTCTGCCAGAATAGCAGTTCACCTGAGTTCATACTTGTTGAATAAGGCACACTCTTAGCCGATTGCACAAGATCACGAATCTGCATCCCAATGCCTGTAATCCCGGTTGCATAAATGTTGCCATAAACGTTCGTTCCCGTAACGGTTGTAAAATTACCCAACATTTTCGAGCTGTATTTGCCGCGAGAAGAGTTAAGGGGGCACGTCAGTTTTGGCCCCGTTGTGTCCAGTCGTTCCGTATAAAGCACCGTGCCAACAGCCACGTCCGGATCGATTGGCATTGAAGCCAGGCTAACGTTATAGGTTTTTCCATCAAGAAGGATACAGCCTGATGCATCTGCAAAAGCCTCCTGACTGCAGATCCCTAAGAAAACAGTTCCAAAAGCGAGTAAATATTTGGTCATGGCAAAAAATCCTTTTAAATTATTAGCGACAGATCAGCTTCGTCTGTTTAATACCGTTGCTATTGTCTGTATCCGGGAATTGGTACGCAGCATTACACGCCTGCGTTGCCTTTTTGCCCCATTTCACGATCAGCGAGCCTGATTGCGGCAGACCGGTCATGTAGACTTGACCGTTATCACTAACAATACTGCTATTTTCACTGGTATTTTCGCCATTCGTGTTCGTCACGATTGCACCAAACGGAATGTAATTGTTCTGGGTATCAACCAGCTGCAGCATCGCACGTATGCCTTTTTTACCGATATATTCAGCCAGCACAATAGCGCCACGTGTCGGAATTACCGTTGCCGTTGTGGTATCCAGCTCCACATCATCTGGCATGGTTTCGGTATCAAGAATCACGTCATTTTGACGATACATACTGATATTCGGGACAATGGCATAACCACGGAAGTCAGTTTTGACACCAGAATTGCCAATAACTCGAGTGCCTTCTGCACCTGGTGCCTTAACCAACGCTGTCGTATCGCTGATTGACTGACCCGCCGTAATGCCGTCCGCATGCGCGATGATGCTGCCGCTTGCGCCGTAATTTACACGCTGCCAGTTTTTATCGTAGTTATAGCTGCCGAACACCTCGCCATAAGTACCTTTATAATCAAGACCCGCGTTACCACTGCCGGAGTCACGGTTGTCATACTGCTGCTGCATGTTCCAGTTCAGGTTATGGTCTTCAAGCGCAATACCTGAAAGGCCCACACTGTTACTGGTTGAGCCTGGGGAGCTGGTATTCAATCCATACGTCGC
This sequence comes from Leclercia tamurae, assembly GCF_025566055.1. Lineage (GTDB taxonomy): Bacteria > Pseudomonadota > Gammaproteobacteria > Enterobacterales > Enterobacteriaceae > Enterobacter > Enterobacter tamurae. Next base: position 189,552 of record NZ_JAMHKS010000073.1, on the reverse strand, counting down.
CCATGTGTTGGATAACCAACGATCCAGTGGGACGTTCACGTTGAGCGAGAATATTTTATCGGTTGCGTAATGGCGACCATTCCCGGGATTGTCGGTAGAGCTACGGTTATGCGCATAGTTGAGATTATAGGTAATCCCTTTCCAGCTGTTGCTATAACCAATATTCAGCGTGTTGTTGCGGCGACGTTCGTTCCAGTAGTCTTCCATCACGCCACCGATGTTTACGTAGCCGAAATCTTCGCCAAGACTCTGACTGACAGTAATCTCAGTGCGGTTTTTAACGCGATCGGATGTATAGATGCGGTAGTCATCACGATAGGTTTCCATCACTTCTGACAGCGTGCTAAAGCCACTTGTAGAATAGCGATAGCCCGCAATTGAAATGTTGGTGCCGGCATCGTTCAGGTTTTTACTGTAACGAACACGCAGGGACTGCCCTGAATTTTTATCTTCATCTTTTTTAGTCGACCAGGCCTGCGTTAAATCCAGCGAGACCGCACCAAACTCACCCAGGTTTTTACCCAGGCCCATGACGATGGACTGATATTTTGATGCGAGCTGGGCACCGCCATAGGCTGTGGCGTTAAGCGCTAAACCATAACTGGCCGTTATCTGAGTAAACGGCGTGTCGTCAACGCTGCTGTCTGATGAGCGATATTGACCCGTTGTAATGCCATATTTTAAGCTGCCTTCGCGGCGCAATACGGGCAGTGAGGCATAGGCGACAACGTAATTCTGCTGACTGCCATCGGCTTCTTCAATGGTGACATTTAAGTCGCCATTGCCGCCAGTGGAATAGAGGTCGGTGATCTCAAACGCACCTGGTGGTACGAAAGATTGATAAATAACGTAGCCGTTTTGCTTAATAACGACTTTCGCGTTACCTTTTGCGATACCGCGTACAACAGGAGCATAGCCCTGGGTACTTTCAGGATCCATGAAATCATCTGAAGCGAGTTGTACACCCCGGAAAGGCACGCTGTCATATACATCCGATTCAGATGAACTTTCACCTAGTGTTAAGTTGCTTTTCAAGGCAATAATATTGCGCTCAAGATAGGTATAGACGGTATCCCAACTTCCGCTGCTATCCTTATTACTATCACTTTTATTCCAGGTCGTGAAGTTCCTCAGGCGCCAGGCCCCAAAATTTAGACCTGGTAACAAATTAACGCTATGCGTTTGTTGATCTGTTGTGTCATTATTACGTGAGTAACTATTATTACCGTTATAATGATAATTTAAAAACAACGCATTAATGCCCTGATCAAAGCTTTCAGGCGAAACGTAACCACGTGCAGTCGTTGAAATAGCGGCTTGGGGGATGCTAAGTATGATTTTTTGCAGGTTGAAGTTAAAATCCACTGATGCGTCAGGAATTGATTTAATAATGACACAGCCATTACTGTCGATCTTCAATGTTGGAATGGCTCGCGTTCGAATGCCATAGCCCGCTAATGTATTTGCAGAAAAGCAAGGGTAAAGATTCGTTGCGGGATCGTTCTTACCCAAATAGGCAGCGCTTTTTTCAGCTATTGAAAAAAATTCAACATCCGTTGTGTCAAGCGTGGCATCGTTAATGATAATGTCGACCCTGTATTTTCCAGGGCCCTGTGAATTCTCGGTTTCAAATACAGACAGGTCAGGGTTCTTGTCTGAACCGTTCATATTTGTCAGAAACGCCGGATTAAAGAATTCACGAGAAAACGATACGGCTGAAGAACTTAATAAGCCTATGCCTAGCAAGGCTAAAAAGCATGGAGATAGTCTGAATTTCGTAATCATTCCTTTGACCCCGGTGTATTCTGAAATTGAATATATTATTATCTGGAGTTACAGCGTGCTCTGATAGGTGTCACTTTGTCCGCCAAAGTCATTAATCGCTATCCATTCGATTTTCCCACTACCCATCTTCGCGTTATTCAGTTCATATGTTGTCGATGAAAAAGGCGCAACATAGTTGGTCTCTTTTAACTCAACTGGAAGGTTGTTTACCTTTACACTCATGAAATTAATGTAGTAGGGAGATGGATTGCTCACGGTGATAGCATTATTTTTCTTTTGCCAGGTCAGTTTTCCTGCATAGTTCACTGGCATTTCATCTTTTAATGCCTTTGGTCGGAAAATTAATTTAAGCTTCGTTCTGACGGCGATCTGCAACGTATTGCGACTGGTATCTTCCGTGCTAGCCGGGATCGCTGTTGTGTTAAAGAAAAACAGTGATTCACGATCGGCCGGAAGTGCGCCATCAAGTTTGAATATACGAACAACGTTTTTTTGCTTACCTTCCAGACGGAAAAGTGGCGGGGTCACCATGAAATGAGAACCTGCAATTTTGTCATTCTCAGCCCAGGATTTAATAAGGTAGGGTGTACTGTCCTGGTTATCCAGGGATACACTGGCTTCCTTTTTCCCTTCGATAAAAATTATGCGCGTCGTTCCTATCTGTACGCCCGCAGAAGCGAAAGCGGAGATCAGAAACAGAGAGAGAATTATTGATAATTGAGAAATTGATCGCATTGTGCACCACTATATAAATAGAAAGCCTCTCACCGAAATGAGAGGCTCTTATCATTAATAAGTTACCAGCAGAGTTGCAACAGCGTTTGCAGTACCTGCAGCAACGGTTTCTTCAACCTGAGCATAGGTCGCTTTGAATGCAACGTTAGCAGCACCGGAAGTCAGTGGAATTGCTTCAGAGCGTTGGCCCAGTTTCAGGTGGTTGCCGCTCGCGTCCATCAGTTTTACAGCTACGCCTTTCGCAATGCCAGTTGAGCCATAGCTGGTCAGCTGCAGATAATCGTTGCTGCCGTCGAAGTAGTCGCCATCGAAGGTTACATAGGCGCTAGCTTTGGTCGCCGGGCAACCAGTCAGAGAGACGTTAATTGCTGCCAGACCAGAGTTGCCGCCTGCAGTTGAACCGGTACCTGTAAACGCAGATTTAGGTACAGAACCTAAAGTTACGTTACCGGTTTTTGCGCCGGAGTTTTGTACGTTAACAGTACATGCGCCATCAGTAATGTCGCCTACAAAGTTAACGCTTCCGTCATTTGCACTTGCATTAAACGCCATCAGGGTGCCAGTAGCGATCAATGCTGCGAGAATATTCTTTTTCATTTAAACAATCCTTTTGTTTTAAATTTTCTGGTCTTTAAAGACATTTTTTTACTACGTTACGTTAAAGCTAAAAGTCAGCGTTAAAGGAAAGCGACTTTATGCTTTACAGGGCTTGACTCTGCTCCGCCAGAGTGCAGAGGAGAGGATTACCGACGGCTAATTTAACGTGGGAATAGAGTGCGGCTTTAATGAATTACATCTAATTTGTTGGTGAATGAATGTGAAGCGCTGAATGTTGTCTGAATTACCTAATAGGAGGTTTAAAAGGATGTATGAATAATCTACTAAGGGCCTGTTTAATCTTGATTATTATTAAGTAGCATCCTAATAATAGCGCTTAAAAGTTTAAAATTCATATGGCCAAATTAACATAAATAAGAGGGAGATGACGTTGATGAAGTAATTTTAGGTCTGTTTTCGTACCTGGTTCTGAATTGAATAACGAGAGGTTAATCGGTCAGGGGTGATTCCGTGATGTTCTTTTGCTCATCTTTTTAGTATAAAAGAGTATCTGGACTGGGTGTCCAGCTCATTGATTATGGGGAAAACATGCAGAAAAAATATCTGGCTGGGGCCGTAGTTGCAGTGCTACTGCTGGCGGGTTGCAGCCACAACAACGAATTGAGTGCTGATGGCCAGAAAGTACGCTTCTCAGAAGATAAGCCTGGGACAGAATGTCAATTAGTGGGTACCGCAACTGGTAAGCAGAGCAACTGGCTTTCCGGTCAGCATGGTGCCGAGGGTGGGTCCATGCGCGGAGCTGCTAACGATCTCCGTAACCAAGCCGCAGCATTGGGCGGAAACGTTATCTATGGCGTTAGCAGCCCTACAGAAGGTCTGTTGTCCAGCTTTGTGCCGACGGATAGCGAAATGATCGGACAGGTCTATAAGTGTCCGAACTGATCCTGCTTCAAACTTCATTTTGACAAATAAAAAGGTTGTTTTTCGTCTGATAAGAGGAAAAACAACCTTTTTGCATTAAATATTTTCTAATGTATTAATGACGCACTGAAGGTGTGGACGAATCCTGACTCGCCTGCATTTCCTGGCAGAATGTACGCAACGGCAATAAACATTCATCCAATGAGGCTATTTTACCCTGAGGTGCCGGGATCACTCGAGTCAGTACCTTAGTCATAAGGTATTTATCGCTAAAAACTTTGAGTTTAGGGCATTTCTCCGCCAGTAAGCGGACAATGCTGACTTCTCGCTCAGAGCGATGCTCAACGCTGGTCTTAATGACGGCACCTGACAAGATTCGTTCTCCTTGCTCCGTTTCAAAGCAGTAGAGCACAGCCAGGTGATGTGAGAAGAGCGCGTGCTTCCACTCCGGATATTCAAATTGCTGGTAATCGATTCGTGGTATGCCTGTCAAATCCGTGGCGTACAGAATGAGATGATCCAGATGTGAATTTATATAGTTCAGTAACTTTTCATCACCCGCATTAAGCAGGGCTTGTTGAATAGCAACCAGCAGCGCCCCAACCTGCGTATCATCCAACGTCAATACGGCGATGCTTTCGTTTTGCAAAACAGCAATCATCGAGAAATGAGAATCGCCCGGTTTTAAGGTTAACGAGGCAATACGTCTTGCTGAATCCGGTTGCTGCAGTTCAGTCATATCGATTTGTGGAATATTACTGACAAGCGCTTCGCTGCTTGCCACCAATTTATTCTGATAACTCTCTCCCTCGATGGTGGCCAGCTGGGTGATTTTAGCGAGCCTGCTCAATAGAATTTGCAACAGATCGAAAAGTACCACCGGCTGGAGATAATAAAGCTGGCACTGATCGTCATGCTGTTTTATTTTCAGTGTTAAAGCAAATAGCTCTTCACCATTTTTAATGGTTGCTGTATTGAAACCTTTCATTGTTCCTTGCATAAGGCTCTCCTTTTACTTTTATGCTAATGCCGTAATATTCCGTTGAGACAAATCGATGATCCGATCGGCTGATGCAATCGTTGATGGTCGATGCGCAACGATAATTCTGGTGATGCTCAGATCGGAAATCGCCTGGTTAATGACAGATTCGTTACTCAGGTCCAGATGGCTGGTTGCTTCATCCATGAAAAGAATGCTGGGTTTACGATAAAGCGCACGAGCAATGAGTATGCGCTGCTTCTGTCCACCAGAAATGCCTAATCCCAGCTCACCAACCATCGTTTCATAGCCCATGGGCATTTTCATGATTTCATCATGAACATTGCAACGACGGGCGCATTCAATAATAAATTCACTATCCGCGTTATCTTCAAAGCCGCTGATGTTATCGCTGATCGAACCTGAAAATAGCCTGTCTTCTTGCAGTACGCAGGCGGTGCCCTGACGATAATTGTTCAGTCCAATTTTTTGGATGTCGAGTTTGTCGGCCAACACGTCGCCTGTTGTAGGAGAAAGCAAACCGCACATGACTTTTAACAGCGTGGTTTTTCCGACACCGGAGGGGCCAATTAGTGCGACAGACTCGCCGGGTTCAACAATAAGATTCATGTTCGAAAAAATAGGTTGAGAAAACGGATCATATTGGTAGCTTAGGTTTTTCACCTCCAGTCTGACTCCTGAATTCTCCGGGAAGACCCGACGTGCCGGTAACTCCTTTTCGGGTTCGCTGAACACAATTTCTGACAAGCGTTCATTATGTAATGACAGCATGCGTAGTTGCATGACCAGATCAATCAAGCTGGATGCGCGCTGTGAGAATTGGCCGCGGTAGGCGTTGAACGCCATGAACATACCCAGCGTCATATTATTATCAATAACCATAATGGCGCCGAGCCAAAGCACCACAACCTGATCAATGGATGAGATGAAGGTATTGATACCGCCAAACATCATATCGAATCGGGTTTGCTTAATTCCGGCGTTACAGGCATCAATATTTATGTTCAGCCAGTGCTGAGAGCGTCGTTCCCTCAAATTCAGCGCCTTAATGGTGGAAATGCCGTATAGGGACTCCATAAAATGTGAACTTGAGCGAGCCCCTTTAATCACCTGCTCTTCTGAAACCCGGCGATAGAAGCGGTATGTTGCCAGACGCATGATGGCATAACACAGCGTAAAGCCAATAACGACCCACACAAGCCAACCGCCATACAGCGTTAACATAATGAGCAGACCAATGGTCATGATCGAGTCAATAATGCCGGTGACAATGCTGTTGGTAAATGTTGAGCGAATGGTATCAAGCGAAGAAAAACGAGACTGAATATCTCCTAAATGACGTTTTTCAAAGAATGACAGCGGTAGTTTTGTTAAATGCTCAAATAGCGTCGTCTTCCACTGAATATTGGTTAACGTATTCAGTTTCAACGAGGTCCAGGCGCGCAACATGCTGATAAAGGTTCGGAACAGAGTAAAGAATACGAGCCCGATACAAATGACAGACAGTAAACTTTGATCGTGCGCCATGATGACATGGTCTGTCACAAGCTGCGTACCGATAGGTAATAGCAATCCAATGGCCTCTACGACCACTGAGAAAGCAAAAATTTTCACTAGAACGGATTTCAGACCAACAATATTACGCATGAGATCTAACAGACGAAGGCGGGATTTTGCCTTTTCCTGCTGGAAGTTTTGGTCAGGCCACAGTTCAAGTGCTACGCCGGTAAAGTTATTGGACATCTCCTGCATGCCAATAATACGTTTTCCCATTGCCGGGTCGTTAATCACGAAACTCGACTTGCGTACTTTTGTCAGTACAACGTAGTGGTTCATGCCCCAATGGAGAATGCAGGGTAATTTAAGTTGCCTTATTTCATCCAAATCTAGTGAAAGCGCCCGGCATTTTAATCCTGCATTTTCAGCTGTTTTACTTAAGGAGAGCAGGGATACACCGTGAGAAGCGCTACCATAACGTTGACGGAAGTTGAACAGATCAATATCGAGGCCATAGTAACCGCAAACCATGGCCAGACAGGTAATACCACATTCTGCTGCTTCAGACTGCAGAATGACGGGCGTTTTTTTACGCAGTGAGAAGTTAATCTTTGCGATGATAGTTGCAAATAATTCGTTATTCATTTATCGGCCCGCTCACGCTGTGATAAATTTTATAAAAAGGAGTAAACATCCACATATACAAAGGCCTTTCCTCAAGGAACACAATGGCCTGGGCTTTTAACCCATTTGATAAGTGAAGTTCTTTGCCATTATACTTAAATGCCTTGTCTTTAATTTTTACTATTGTTTTATATAAAGCAAGTTCTTGTTGGTTAATACCAACATTAGCATTTGTGTATTCTGACATTTCCTGACGTGATGCAGGCACTGAAGATATAGATAATACTTTGCCGGGGAACTGACCAAACTTGTCTGCCGGGAATGCATCATAGCGAATGTTAATGGTGTCACCTATTTTTACATAGGGGATCGTATTATTGGGTAGCCATAACACGAGATAATACTCGACATTCCCAATAGGTTTAATTTGAGCCAGGCTACTGCCCTTATCAACCATTTGACCTTTTGTGACAGCTAAAGACTCAATCTTGCCTTCTGTGGTTGCTTTAATAATCGCATTACCGCTGGCACTGGTTTCAACGAGTTGATTTTTATAATCATTAATCTGATTCTGCTGGCTGGATATCTGATTGTCAAAATCAGCAGCCTTGGTCACCCGATCGCTATTGATTTGGGTGATCTGAGATTCCAGTTGCATTTTCTGACTGACTAATGACTGATAAGCACTTTGTTGCTGGAAATAGAGCGAGTGCTGATAATTATACTGATCTTTGGTTATTAACCCATCTTTCAGATACTTGTCATAGCTTGCCAGGTTATCAGACATTTTCTTCAAACCAGATTGCGTATTCTTCAACATCTGGTTTGTTTCTGTTAATGATTTACTGACGGTCTTTTTTTGCTCATCGAGTGAGGTAGTCGTTTCTGCTTTATTGTGATTCAGTTTTTCAATGATGTTTTTAGCATTAGCGATTTTTTCATTAATTACTTCGATTTGTGCATCGCTGACGTTCCCGGTCGACGTTGAACGAGAGACATCTATTTCATATAAGTCTTGTCCCTTCTTTACAATATCGCCCACTTTAACATATTGTGTAACGACAAAGCCTTGTTGAGGAGCATACACGTTCACTGAGTGAGGGAGCGTAATGACCTCACCCGTCACATCGACACGCTGAGTGAAGGAACAAAAGATCATTGCCGAAACGAGAGCAGCAACAAAAAGCAGCGATAGCGATGTCACTATCCAGGCGGGCATACCAGCCAGCAATAAAGCCTTGCCCTTCCAATGGAGTCGCTTATATTCGATCGCTTCCTTGCGATAAATATTCTTTAACATGTAATACCACTTATTAAATGATAAGAAAAACGTTGATATCCGAAATTATTTCTAAAATATCATGTTAGTCAAAGTTCATGTATGCAGACTAATAATGGGATTCAATGTGCGAAAGCAATGCAAAGGACACTTCTGTAGAGAAAATAAGTGTTTTGCAGTGCTGAGGCATGTTGAGCGTAAGAATTGGACAACAGTCCATATCGACATGAAACATGGTCTCTATACGTCTATTGCTAATTCCTTTTAGTCATCGTTCAGGCATTAAAGCCAGACGTGGAGCTTAGATCAGAACGATAAATGAGAGCAATTACTTAATCAACAAAATGAGAAAATGCTCAGATATGCATTCATAAATGATATGCATTTAGGGGGCGGATTTGAATATGTATTTATTGGTTTGATATTATCAATTTTGATTATGTATTCATACAGCTTACTCTTGTGACGTTACAGCTTCGATTAAATCTATGTTAACACAAAATTAAGATAAAAAGTGTTGCGTAGCATAGCACTCTTGCGCTTTATTCTCCAGTTTAAACAAAGACTTTTAGATATGAAATGTTATGTTATTCTGCTTTCATATTGGTGAGGTCTATTTTTCTTTATACGGACGGATGTTTTAATTTTTATACAAGAAATATCCAGCGATTAATAATAACTTCATGCAGTTAAGGAAGACTGGAAAAGTTATATGATATTTAAAAATGCGATTATTAATGATGCTGTCATTTTTAAGATGAATGATAGCGAGCTTATCCCGCTGACCCAGGATGGGGAAACGATCCTCCTCAATTCACCGACTGCGCGTTGTTTGCAGCTTTTGGTAGAGCGACAGGGGCGTGTTGTGTCCCGTGATGATTTTCTGGAACAGGTTTGGGGAGCAAAAGGAATTATTGTGTCTCAAAATACGTTCTATCAAAACATTTCCTTGCTGCGGAAATCGTTAAAAAAGGCCGGACTCCAGGAAGATATCGTTGTTACCGTAAGGCGTAAAGGATTCACGTTATCTTCCGACGTCGTAATAAAAATTACCGAGAAGAGTGACGTAGCGGAAACCAGCATGCTGGTTCATCAGTCAACGGCGAGCCCGCTTACACCAGTAATAAGAGAGGCTGAATCAACGAATACGACGACAACTGCGTCAGTACGAACGAATTTGCGTAGTATTCCTAAATGGGTGACCTTTTTACTTGTGCTTATATTACTGATTGAAATAATTATTTTTTTTGGTTTTATCTATAGCTAGTGTCAGGCGAAATTACACTTTCCTTACGGTTTTATGTAGTAGCCCTTTAACCTGAACTCAATAAGATGATTATTCATCACCGGCTGCACGCCTCGTACAACCGGTGTGAATAAATAACTTATCAACGACTATGAACTTTGCTTCAGCCTTAAATCCAGTGGTGTCTTACTCGGCTCTCCACCAATCTCACGTGCCAGTTTAGGTACCATGTATCCGGACACCAGCGTCAGTAATTCACGCATAATCGCGCGGGCTTCCTCGTCGTCCACCATAAAATGGGCAGCGCCCTGGACTTTGTCCAGCACGTGAATGTAATAGGGCATCACACCCGCATCGAACAGGCCGTTGCTCAGCGCCGCGAGCGTTTGGGCATTATCGTTCACCCCGCGCAGCAACACACTCTGATTCAGCAACGTCACCCCGGCCTGCCGCAGATGCGTCATTGCCGCGCGGAAGTCCTCATCTATCTCATTGGCGTGATTAATATGATTAACCAGCAAGATTTGCAACGAAGATCGCGCCAGCCGTGCGCTGAGCGAGTCGGTAATACGCGCCGGGATCACAATAGGTAAGCGGCTATGAATGCGTAACCGCTTGATATGCAGGATCGCTTCCAGTTGGGTGATAAGCCAGTCCAGCTCATGATCTTTCGCCATCAAAGGATCGCCGCCGGAAAAGATAATCTCATCCAGCTCAGGATGGTCGGCAATATAGTCGAGCGCCGCTTGCCAGTTGCGCTTGTTACCCTGATTGTCGGCGTACGGGAAGTGACGTCGGAAGCAATATCGACAATTTACCGCGCAGCCACCCTTAACCAGCAGTAACGCGCGATTGCGGTACTTGTGCAGTAAACCGGGTACTACGCTGTTCTGTTCTTCGAGGGGATCGGTGCTAAAACCGGGGGCAGCGATAAACTCATCCTGCGCGGTGAGTACCTGTTTTAAAAGCGGATCGTCAGGATTACCTTTTTCCATACGAGACACAAAAGCACGCGGAACACGCAGGGCAAACAGGCGTTTTGCATCACGTCCGGCGAGGAGTTTTTCATCGGCGTCCAGATTTAAAAGACGCAGCAGTTCATCAGGACTGGTGATTACATCTGCAAGTTGCAATAACCAATCTTCTCTGGATGGGGTGTTTAGGGTTACAATATGCGCCATTTTGTGGCTTAGCTACCAGTTAACAATTTCAGAGGGCCTTATGGCGACTTACTATAGCAACGATTTTCGTGCCGGTCTTAAAATCATGATGGACGGCGAACCGTACGCGGTTGAAGCCAGCGAATTCGTTAAACCAGGTAAAGGTCAGGCATTCGCACGCGTTAAGCTGCGTCGCCTGCTGACCGGTACCCGTGTAGAGAAAACCTTCAAATCCACCGACTCCGCTGAAGGCGCAGACGTTGTTGATATGAACCTGACCTACCTCTACAACGACGGTGAATTCTACCACTTCATGAACAACTCCACTTTCGAGCAGCTGTCTGCTGACGAGAAAGCCGTGGGTGACAGCGCTAAATGGCTGCTGGATCAGGCGGAGTGCATCGTAACCCTGTGGAACGGCCAGCCTATCGCTGTGACCCCACCAAACTTCGTTGAACTGGAAATCGTTGAAACCGATCCAGGTCTGAAAGGCGACACCGCAGGTACTGGCGGTAAGCCAGCCAAGCTGTCTACCGGTGCAGTGGTTAAAGTTCCACTGTTCGTCCAGACTGGCGAAATCATCAAAGTAGATACCCGCTCTGGTGAATACGTTTCTCGCGTGAAGTAATTCACTTCGGGATGAAAGGCGCAGTGTTCTGCTGCGCCTTATCGACCTAAAGAAGGTTCATGGACGATGCAGCACACAATCAAAATTTTACTGCTGATGGTTCTTGCCAGTTCTCTGCTTTCCGGATGCAACACAGCCCGTGGCGTCGGGGAAGACATTAAAAGTCTGGGTCACGCTATTTCGCGCGCCGCCTCCTGATTCTTTCTACTTTTCCTAAAAATTCTTCCTTTTCCGTCACTCGCCGGGATCCTGGCTATGCTTATGTTGCTGTACACAATAACTTTGGCTAAAAAAGGAAGACATTATGCTTAAGAAAACATTTGTAGCGATCTTTTCTGTTCTGGTGCTTTCGTCAGTACTAACTGCCTGTAATACCACTCGTGGCGTCGGTGAGGATATCTCCACTGGCGGTAGCGCGATCTCTGGTGCGGCAACTAAAGCACAGCAGTAATCTTGGGCGGTACGGGGCTGAATACGTCGCCGTACCCTCAGTTTTACCTGTCAGGGCAGCGACAAAAACGGTGAGTATCGCGTATCCATGTGCAATTTCATCCGAATATTGCGCTTGTAGGTGTATACCGTCTTTCCGTGAATGCTCAGCTTACTGGCAATCTTCTGGTTGCTGGCCCCGTCCATCCATAGCGTTAACACCTTCTCTTCCTGACGCGTCAGCAATGGCGTCGCGACCACCGCAGGTTCACTGATTTCCTGTGAGGCTAATACCTCATTAATGGTTTGCGCCAGAACCTCCAGCGAGGTCTTTTTGGCCAACGATGCCCACAGAGGAAAGGTGTTCATAAAGGCCGAGGTTTCAGGTTGCTCATCTGATTGCAGCAAAACAAAAGGCACGGTTTCACTGGCGCTCATCAGAGAAGAGAGCTGCTGGATATGCTGAATATCTGACGTAAACCCCTGCAAATCTGCAATCACCAGCGTCGGTTTCCATTGCAGGATATGCTCCCTGGCCAGAAAGAGATTGTTGAGGCCCGTCACCAAAACGGGGGAGGGGAACAGCCCTGAATGATTGATCCACATTTCCAGGCCCATGCGGGTGTAATGACACCGGTCAATCAAAAGAATTTTGAACATTTGTTTTTCGCAATCGGCAAAGTGTTGTCGCTTCCTGCTTTCAGGAAGTAGCTCATAGTAAAGAAGTCGGATGAGTTATAAATGAAGGAATTTCGTTGCTAATTACGTCTATTTCTTGCTTTCAGCCGCTGAAGTGATGCCTTAAACAAAGCAGTTGAAAAATGAATTCATGCTCTTCACAATAAATCGTTCACCTGCCTTACGGGACGACCTGTAAGCGCTTCTCTCATCGGGGACGGCCCCAACTGTTGTTTAAGTTAAGGAGCCTGTATGCCCTGGATTATTCTCTTTATTGCCGGTTTACTCGAAGTGGTTTGGGCCATTGGCCTGAAATACACCCACGGGTTTACGCGTCTCACTCCCAGCATTATTACCGTTTCTGCGATGATCGTGAGCATTGTGCTGCTCTCGTGGGCCATGCGTTCGCTGCCTGTAGGGACGGCTTATGCGGTGTGGACGGGGATTGGTGCAGTAGGCGCGGCCATTACCGGCATTTTACTGCTGGGTGAGTCTGCGAGCCTGGCGCGCATCGCCAGCCTCGCATTGATTGTCGCGGGCATTATTGGGTTGAAGCTCAGCACCCATTAATGAGGCTGTTCAATCCAGACCAGCTGGCTGACATCAAAGCCCTGACGGGTGGCAGAAGTCAGTAACCGCTGTTTCATCTCATCTGAAATCGTCGGTGTGCGGGCGAGGATCCACAGGTAGTCACGATTAGGCCCGCACACCAGCGCATGCTGATAATCCCTATCCAGCGCAATCACGTTATAGCCGCCATAAAAAGGCCCGATGAAAGAGACCTTCAGCGCGGCGGTGTCAGACGCGCCGGTAAAGTACGCTTTCCCCGTCACTTTTTGCCACATGCCGCGCTCAGGATTGTAGCCCCGGTTAATAACCTGGATCCCGCCGTCGCTCATCAGGCTGTAGTGGGCCGTTACCTTTTGCAGGGCACGTTCAAAGCGATGGTCAAAACGGGCGATTTCATACCAGGTGCCCATGAATTGTTGGGCGTTGAAGGGCCGGACGACAGTCACGCCCGGGGGCGGGGTGGGAGCGCTACAGGCAACAACCAGAAATGCAGCGGCAACGGCGGCGATGACGGGCAGGATGCGCATAGGCATTTCCTTACAGGATTTTTGATAAGTGTAGAACCTGTCTGGAATTTTGCTCTCCCACCGGCAGGCAGGAGAGCGGGGGAGGATCACATAAAGACAACGGCAACCAGGGTGACCACGCTCAGAATGGCCGCCAGACCGTAGAACACCCATTTCCCGTTAGGGACGTGGATCTTCAGGTCGTGCATGGCGTGATGAATACGGTGCAGACCACACCACAGCGGCAGAACAATCATCAGGAAGATGAATAGCCGCCCAATAATGCTGTGGGCAAAAGCCAGTACCCGCTCATAGCTCAGCGCATCGCCGGGGTAGAGCCCCAGCGGCAGCATAAAGCCTACCAGCAGAATAATGACCGGTGCGATAATGGCGCACCACATGCCGCCTGCCCCAAAGAGCCCCCAGAAGACGGGCTCGTCAGAACGTTTTGGAGTTGGATTAATCACAGTGGTCTCCTTACCAGAACAGGGCTACGCCAAGAATTACCACGGTCACGACCGCAGTTACCGCCCAGAGGCCTTTGATGATCGGCTCTGGCCCCAGTTTTTCGTTTTTGACGATAATATTTGCCGCTTTCGGTGCCAGCTCAAACCAGGTTTTGGTATGCAACAGCGCTGCCGCCAGCACGATGATATTCAGGATCACCACAATCGGGTTCTGCAGAAACCCGACAAAACCGGCCCAGGTTTCCGGACCGTGCTTAAGGGCAAACAGGCCGTATATCAGTTCGATGCTGAACCATACCGCCGGTATCGCCGTGCCTTCACGCAGCATATAGAAGCGATAAAACGGCAGATTTTTCCACCAGGTGGACGGCATCGGCCGTACATAGGCTTTGCGTTTAGTCGTCATCATGCACTCCTTAGCGTGGTTTCAGGGTAGCGATAAGAAAGTCTTTCGAGCTTTCTACTTTGCCCTGTTGGATCGCGGCGGCCGGGTCGACGTGCTTCGGACAGACTTCCGAGCAGTAGCCGACAAAGGTACAGGTCCAGACGCCGTTCTGGCCGTTCAGCTGCGCCATACGTTCTTTCTTCCCGTGATCGCGGCTGTCTTCGTTATAGCGATGCGCCAGAGTAATGGCGGCCGGGCCGATAAACTCCGGATTCAGGCCAAACTGCGGGCAGGCGGCATAGCACAGGCCACAGTTAATACAGCCGGAGAACTGGTGATACTTGGCCATCTGCGCCGGGGTTTGCTTGTTCGGCCCCTGATCCGGCGTGCGCGGGTTGCCGATGATGTACGGCTTAATGGCTTCCAGGCTTTCGATAAAGTGAGTCATGTCGACCACCAGATCGCGCTCAATCGGGAAGTTAGCCAGGGCTTCAACCTTCATCCCTTTCGGGTATTCGCGTAGGAAGGTCTTGCAGGCCAGCTTAGGCACTTTGTTGACCATCATGCCGCAGGAGCCGCAAATCGCCATCCGGCAGGACCAGCGGTAGCTCAGGTCCGGCGCCAGGTTGTCTTTGATGTAGCCCAGCGCATCCAGGAGCGAGGTCTGCTCATCGTAAGGGACCTCATAGAACGTGCTGTGCGGCGCGCTGTCCACTTCCGGGTTGTAGCGCACCACTTCGACTTTCAGAGTTTGCATCTCAGCCATTGATCGTCTCCTTCTTCTCGGCTGCTTCCGCTTCTGCACCGTAAACGCGTTTTGCCGGTGGCAGCGTGGTGATCTTCACGTCGCTGTAGTCCAGACGTGTTGTGCCGTCCGCGTCGCGATAAGCCAGGGTATGCTTGAGGAAGTTGACGTCGTCACGTTCCGTGCAGCCTTCGTCCAGACGCTGATGAGCGCCGCGCGACTCTTTACGCGCCAGGGCGGAGTGCGCCATGCATTCGGCCACGTTCAGGCCGTGGCCCAGCTCAATGGTATAAAGCAGATCGGTGTTGAAGACGCTGGAGGTGTCCGTCACCCGCACGCGCTTGAAGCGCTCCTGCAGCTCAGCCAGCTTGTCGACGGTTTTCTGCATCAGCTCCGGCGTACGGTAAATGCCGCAGCCTTCTTCCATGGACAGCCCCATCTCATCGCGGATCTTCGCCCAGTTCTCACTGCCTTCCTGATTCACCAGGTTTTTCAGGCGCTGCTCAACATCGGCAACCTGCGCATCGAGCGCAGCACCGTTAGCGGCGCCGGCCGTCGCGGCACGCGCCATCGCCTGCTCACCCGCGAGACGGCCAAACACCACCAGCTCGGCCAGCGAGTTAGATCCCAGGCGGTTAGCGCCATGCAGACCAACGGAGGAGCATTCACCCACCGCAAACAGGCCCTGGATACGGGTTTCGCACTGTTGATCGGTTTCGATACCGCCCATGGTGTAGTGTGCGGTTGGACGTACCGGGATCGGATCTTTAACCGGATCGACGCCGACATAGGCTTTTGACAGTTCACAGATGAACGGCAGACGTTCCAGCAGTTTCTTCTCGCCCAGGTGGCGCAGGTCGAGATAGACCACATCGCCGCGTGGGGTGGGGATGGTGTTGCCTTTGCGCCACTCGTGCCAGAAGGCCTGAGAGACTTTATCCCGCGGGCCGAGCTCCATATATTTGTTCTTCGGTTCACCCAGCGGGGTTTCCGGGCCCATGCCGTAATCCTGCAGATAGCGATAGCCATCTTTATTGACCAGAATCCCGCCTTCACCGCGGCAGCCTTCCGTCATTAGAATGCCGGAACCCGGCAGGCCGGTCGGGTGATACTGGACGAACTCCATGTCACGCAGCGGAACGCCGTGCTGCAGCGCCATGCCCATCCCGTCGCCGGTCACGATGCCGCCATTGGTGTTATAGCGGTAAACACGTCCGGCACCACCGGTCGCCATCACCACGGCATTGGCGCGGATCTGAACCAGCGTCCCTTCCATCATGTTCATCGCCACCAGACCGCGGGCGTGGCCGTCATCAACCAGAATGTCGAGAACGAAATGTTCGTCGAAGCGTTGGATCTGGGGGAACTGCAGCGAGGTCTGGAACAGGGTGTGGAGCATATGGAAGCCGGTCTTATCGGCGGCAAACCAGGTACGCTCAATCTTCATGCCGCCGAAGCGACGCACGTTGACGCTGCCGTCATCACGGCGGCTCCACGGGCAACCCCACTGCTCCAGTTGGGTCATCTCCGTCGGGCAATGATGCACGAAATAATCAACGACATCCTGCTCACAAAGCCAGTCACCACCGGCTACGGTGTCGTGAAAGTGATAATCAAAGCTGTCATGATCCTGCGCGACGGCAGCGGATCCCCCTTCAGCGGCGACCGTATGGCTGCGCATCGGGTAGACTTTTGAAATCAGGGCAATTTTAGCGTTTGGGTTAGCCTGGGCTGCAGCAATCGCTGCGCGTAATCCCGCTCCGCCTGCGCCAATAATGGCAAGATCGGCTTGAAAGGTATGCACGACATTCCTCCAGATTTTTGATATTTCGCATCTCACCTACCCTAAGGTAGTGCACGGCCGGGGAGGGCAAATGCGAAAGCGATTCCACTGCTCCTTTATGGGTAACGCAGTATAGCCCCAGGAAAGAAAGGGAAATTTGACGTGTTCGATTTTTTTGCGGTTCTTTCGCTGGATTTATCATTGCAATTGATGAATCACGTCACGAAATTATTGGGAGTTATGAAAACCACAAAATTGACTGTGCAAAATTTGTCTCCGCCATGGGTTACGAGTAGACTTCGTCCCCTTGTCTGAAATCGGAGAAATTCTCATGAGCGAAACGGCCACCTGGCAGCCGAGCGCATCCATCCCCAATCTGTTAAAACGCGCAGCAATTATGGCGGAGATTCGCCGCTTCTTTGCCGATCGCGGTGTGCTGGAGGTGGAAACGCCCTGCATGAGCCAGGCGACGGTAACGGATATTCATCTGGTGCCGTTTGAAACCCGTTTTGTTGGTCCTGGTCACTCCCAGGGAATGAATCTCTACCTGATGACCAGCCCGGAATACCACATGAAGCGCCTGCTGGCGGCCGGATGTGGGCCGGTATATCAGCTGTGCCGCAGTTTCCGCAATGAAGAGATGGGGCGTCATCACAACCCTGAATTCACCATGCTGGAGTGGTACCGCCCGCACTATGATATGTATCGCCTGATGAATGAGGTGGACGATCTGCTGCAGCAGGTCCTGGAGTGCCCGGAAGCTGAAACACTCTCTTACCAGCAGGTTTTCCAGCGCCATCTGGAGATTGATCCGCTCTCTGCGGACAAAACCCAGCTGCGCGAAGCGGCGGCAAAACTGGATCTCAGCAATGTTGCCGATACTGAAGAAGATCGCGACACGCTGCTGCAGCTGCTCTTTACCTTTGGCGTTGAGCCGCAGATTGGCAAAGATCGCCCGACCTTTGTCTATCACTTCCCGGCAAGCCAGGCGTCACTGGCCCAGATCAGCACCGAAGATCACCGCGTAGCGGAGCGTTTCGAGGTCTACTTTAAAGGTATTGAGCTGGCGAATGGTTTCCACGAACTGACGGATGCCCGTGAACAGCAGCAGCGTTTCGATCAGGATAACCGCAAGCGCGCCGCGCGCGGCCTGCCGCAGCAGCCCATCGACCACAATCTGCTGGGCGCGTTAAAAGCTGGCTTGCCGGACTGCTCCGGCGTGGCGCTGGGTGTTGATCGTCTGGTGATGCTGGCGCTGGGCGCTGAGCAGTTGGGTGATGTGATTGCGTTTACCGTAGACCGCGCCTGATTTCTGAAAGGGCGGCTGGTAAGTCGCCCGTACGGCCTTTATTGTTCATTTTATGCCTGATACAAGCTTAATTAATAGTTGAGAGACAATATTTATTTGACTTGTGAAAAATAAGCAATCAATTTATAAATTCCCTTCCAATGGATCATTAATAAAGGGATTTATAATATGAATGAATCTTTGCTTTTTTGCCGGGTTAATGAATATGGTTTTCCGCACTGGGATGGTTTTGATGCTTTTCGTTGGTATATTATTCCCACCAGCTGGAAGTACATGACCGGTGATGCATATTTATGGATTTATAAGAGTGCGTGGTTTATATATCATAAAAATATGATTAAACAGTATGCTAAAGAAGCACAAATTCCTGTGCTTCTGTTGGCCGGGGTTGCTGTGTCAGAAGTAGGAGGAATGCCAGAAAGATTTAAAGGATTTGGCGTTCTTCAAGCAAAGCAAGTAATAGATGAACTATTAAATAAAAAGAATAAACACTCAAATACAACATCAGTTGGTTCGATCGCTATTCAATTAGGTGTTGCCGCACAAACCTTGGGTATCGATCTTAAAGCTCTTGATCGTTTTCAGCAGTTCCGGCTTGCTCAATGCTTATTAGATAATAGCTTTAACATTCGTGTAGTGGCTTTTCATTTGCGTGACTTAATTTTGTATGATAACCCCGGTATCAATACTGCAACACTTACAGATGAGCAAATTATACTTGCTGGTTCACGTTACAATCGAGGAGTACAACGAAGCGCAACTGATATCATCAATTCCATTCATGCTCCTGTAGGTTCACCCACGCGAGAATATAGTGAGTATGGACGCCATATCATTCAAAAAAAACAGACTATAATGGAAATGCTAGGGAGCTTATAATGACCTGGAAAGTATTTACGTTGGGTTTTTTATGGGCTATTATTTCTCTTTTTTGGATTGTATTCTGCTCTGTTCAGGATAAAGAGTGGTGGATAGGTTATGGGGATATTAATAATATTTGTGACCTCATGCGTTCTATTGCGAATGATGATATACGCGATGTTGGAATTTTCTTCTCATTACCTGTATTTTTTCCGGCAATTTATGCCATCTTCATTAAAAAGAAACGGTATTGGTTTATTTATATCATAACTCTTCTTATCAGCGGTTACTGGTTATGGCAATTTTTTATCCGCTATAAGCTCTGTCTGTGGTAAGACTTATCGCGAAGAATACCGGCCATTGTCCATGACCGGTATTTGTTCATTACAAACTCCCCGCCGGGCGCGACTTCGCCGCCGACGTCAAGGTTCTTCCGGTCTTACGCCCGTCCAGCGTTTCCAGACGCATCTGGAACGGTGGGAACGGCATATCGATACCGTGCTCACGGAAGCCCGCCAGAATCAGCTGGTGGATCTCATGGCGCAGCGGCATGCGATGGCCCATCTCGGCCGCGTAAATACGCAGTTCGAAAATCTGGATCCCCTGCTGTAAATCCACTAGGAACACTTCCGGCTCCGGCGTGCTGATCACCAGCGAACAGCGCTCGGCCGCAGTATAGAGAATTTGCGTCACCTCTTCGCTGTTGGCATCCGACGGGGCCGGCACGGTCAGCACCACACGCGTCACGGAGTCCGACAGCGACCAGTTAATAAACTGCTCGGTGATAAACGCCTTGTTAGGGACAATGATCTCTTTACGGTCCCAGTCGCTGATGGTGGTGGCGCGGGTGTTGATCTTCGTAATGCTGCCGGTCAGATCGCGGATCGTTACGGTATCGCCAATACGGATCGGCTTCTCAAACAGGATGATCAGGCCCGAGATAAAGTTGGCGAAGATCTCCTGCAAGCCAAACCCGAGCCCGACCCCGAGCGCGGCCACCAGCCACTGCAACTTCGACCACTCAATGCCGATCATCGAGAAGCCCACCAGCCCGCCAAACACCATCAGCAGATATTTGGTGATGGTGGTAATGGCGTAGCCGGTGCCCGGCGTTAAATCCAGATGCTGTAACAGGGCCAGCTCCAGCAGCGCCGGGAAGTTACGGATCAGCTGGGTGGTGATGATGAACACCAGAATGGCTATCAGCACCGCCCCGAGCGTAATCGGCTCCAGACTCTCCACGCCCTGAACCGTCGAGGTCACATCCCAGAGAGTGATGTTCTCCAGGAAGCCAAACGCTGAATGAATTTCCGACCACAGCACAATGACGGACAGCAGGGCGACCAGCATCAGAATGGAGCGGACCAGGCGCAGGGACTGGGTACTGATGGCATCCAGATCCAGCTCGGTTTCATCGACTTCTACCGTGCCTTCCGTGCTGAGCATGTGAGCTGGCTCTTCTTCGCCGCGCGCACGCTGGGCGAGGATTTCGGCCCGGCGGTTTTTCGCCCGGTCGAAGGCCAGACGACGACGCTGAATCAGCATCCAGCGCCGGATAACGTGGTAGACCACCAGCAGCAGGAACCAGATCGCCACCGAGGTTTCAAGACGCGCCAGCAGCGCCTGGGCGGTGGCCAGATAGCCGACCGCCGCCGCCAGAATCGCCGCCAGCGGGGCGCTGAGCAGCAAATTCCACAGCATATGGTTAACCATGTTATCGCCGCTGCCCTCTTTGTCGAGATAGAGCGGGATCCCGGCCTTCTTCAGGCTCAGCGTCACTACCGCCAGCGCACCACAAATCAGGATAAAGCACAGCCGCCCGAGCGATCCGGAAAACTCCCGGTCGTTGAGGTTATCAAACATGATCAGGGCCATGATCAGCGGCACAATCAGCCCGATGCTCATCAGGTAGTAGCGCATCGCCCGCGCCACGCGGTTACGCGGCCAGCCAAAGTGGGCGACAAACAGGCCATTCGGGCGGGCGAAGGTGGCGCAGATCATCACCACCCACAGTAGCGGTACGGTGGCCGTCACCCCGTAGCCAATGGCCACCGCCAGTGGATAAGGCCAGGCTTCGCGCAGGCCATAGCCGAGAGTCATCCACAGTACCGGCAGCGGCGAGGCGACCAGAATCGACCAGAAGACCGTGCGCAGCGTGAGCCAGAAATGGTCCTGGGTCACCTTGCCGACGCGCGCGCTGGAGCGGTCGAGGAAGCGGGTGAAGTGTCGGCGGGAGTAAATGCTGAACCCAACCAGAATCAGCGCGCCCAGCAGCGGGAAAATCGTCTCCTTGCTGGTGAGCATCATCACGCTGGCTTTGCCAAGCTGGCTGAAGGTATCCAGCGAAATCAAACGCCGCAGATCCTGAACAATATCAATCGGCCAGGAGAAGGAGATCGGCCGCACGTCCGAGGTCCAGAACAGGTAGCGGTGCGTCGCCTCGTTAACCTCTTTTAACGCATCTTCCAGCTGGCTGTTGGAGACCTTCAGTTTGGTCAGCTCAAGCAGCAGCGTATCGCCGCCCTGCAACAGTGAATTGAGTAATTCACGCTGCGTGCGCAGCTGGGCTTCCAGAATGCGGTTTTGCTCGGCGGTGAGCACTTTGCCGTCGGGCTGGTGGATCTGGCGCAGCTGCGGCTGCTTGTTGAGTTGATCTTCAAAGCGCAGACGCTGCACACGCAGCTGCGCCATTTCGGTATCAAGCTGCTGAGGTTTTGGCATTTCGGGCAAGCGGGCAACCTGGGCGCGCAGGGCTTCACCAAGCAGGTTTGACGAACCGAGCCACTGCGACTGTTCGCGCAGCGTATTCAGCGCCTGACGCACCTGCAGGGTTTGATTGGTCGCCTGGCGTTGCTGGGAGGCCACCAGATCCATGCGCTGGGCCTGCTGGTTCAGCGCGGCAGAGAGCTCGCGGTTGACCTTAAACTGCTCGACGATCCCGGCGGGCAGATTCTCGCTGTTCTCTGCCAGCAGTTCGGTGCTCTCCAGCGCCCGCTCAGCTTCTTGCTGGCGCTGGCTGTTGAGTTGATTGCGCAGCGCCTGGAGATAAGCATCCAGCTGCTCGCTCTGCTTTTTCGCCAGCTCAGAGCGCATACGCGCCAGCTCCTGGCGATTGTTGGCCGACAGCTGCGCCAGCTCCAGTTCATCCACCAGCGCTTTTAACCTGGCGGATTCCGCCTGGATGCCCAGAGTTTGAGCCTGGCTAAGAGCGGTATTGCCGGTTTGCGCCCCGGCCCGGCGTTCAACCTCATTGAGCTGACGGCGGGCATCGGTTTGTTGCTGAGGCAGCTGGGTCAGAGAGTCAGCGATGTCGCGGGCGCGCTCCTGCTCCTGCTGCGCCTGACGGGTTTTTTCCAGTAACTGGCTGCTGACCTGCAGGATCTCCTGATTCAGGGTGTCAGAGGTCATGCCCGCAGGGACCTGGCGCGGCTCTTCACGCAGATCGTTCAGCTGCGCGCGCAGGGTTTGGGACAGTTTGGGGAAGTTATCGATGACCTGCTGATACTGCGTGGCACGCTCAAGGGAGCCTTTACGCTCCTCAAGCGCGTTCAGCGCAGCCTCGAGAGCCTCAACGGTTTCCGGCTGGGCGGGCTTTGCCGCCTTCGCCTGCTCCAGTTCCTGTGAGATTTGTTTGCTGTCGGGGGCCGTAGCGGCGTACGCCCCCGTACTGAGGCACCAGGCCATCAGCAAAGTGATAATCAGGCGCACGTCAGTTTACCTTTACTTAGCTTTCGTCTTTTTTGTCATCAACCAGCGGGCTGGCTTCGAGTTCGGCGGCAATCTCTTCGTCGGACAGCGGGGCAGGTTCTGCATCCGATGTCATGAAGGTTTCCGTCGACACCGCCAGCGGCTGGCCGAGTTTGGTGACCGACAGGCTTTCGAGCTGCTCGACCAGCTTCACTTTACCCGGTGCAAACAGGTTAATGACGGTTGAGCCGAGTTTGAAGCGGCCCATCTCCTGGCCCTTCAGCAGCGCCACGGAGCCTTCGTTTTCACCTTCAGGCCAGGTCCAGCGTTTGATCACGCCTTCGCGCGGCGGCGTAACGGTGCCCGCCCAGACGGTCTCAATGCTGCCGACAATGGTGGCACCCACCAGAATCTGCGCCATTGGGCCAAACTCAGTATCGAACAGGCAGATAACGCGCTCGTTACGGGCAAAAAGGTTCGGCACGTTTTGCGCAGTCAGATGGTTTACCGAGAACAGATCGCCCGGAACGTAGATCATCTCCCGCAGAATGCCGTTGCACGGCATATGCACGCGGTGATAGTCGCGTGGCGACAGGTAGGTGGTGGCAAAGGAACCATTGCGGAACAGATCCGCCATCAGGTAGTTACCTGCCAGCAGGGCTTCCAGGCTGTAGTTATGGCCTTTGGCCTGCAGGATCTTGTCGTTTTCGATCGCACCCAGCTGGCTGATCACGCCGTCAGCAGGCATTACCAGCACGTTCGGGTCGGTATTCAGCGGACGCACTTCATCACGCAGGGCACGCACAAAGAAATCGTTGAAGGTGCGGTAGCTGGCGGTATCCGGCTTCTGCGCCTCTTTCATGTCGACCTTGTAGTATTTCACGAACAGATCGATCACCAGCTTAGTCAGCCAGCCCGCTCGTTTGCTCGCGCCCCAGCCCGCCAGGCGAGTGAGCCACAGTTTCGGCAGAATGTATTGAAGCGAAAGTTTAAATGAGTTTAACAAGGTAGCCTCCAGGCCATTGTTTTGTCGTTCCTGATCCGGCTGCAAGACAGCCGGAACCTGAAAAAAGGGGACGATTTTAGCGACGCTTAGCTTAGTTGTCAGTCATCAGATTCAGAAAAGCTTTTACGCGTTTTTACCTGCGCCATGCTTTCGAGAATATGGTGATAGTTTGCAAAGCGAGTTTCAGCAATTTCACCGTTTTCGACCGCGGCACGAATGGCACAGCCAGGGTCGTTATCGTGTTTACAGTCACGGTATTTACACGCGCCTAAATAGTCGAGGAATTCGACAAAGCCGTTAAAGATTTGATCGGGCTCGAGATGCCACAGACCAAATTCACGCACCCCTGGGGAGTCGATCACGTCGCCGCCATGCGGGAAGTGATACAGGCGCGAGGCGGTGGTGGTGTGCTGACCCAGACCGGAGTTGTCAGAGACATCGTTGGTCAGGATCTCCTGCGGCAGACCAAGCAGGTTGTTCAGCAGGCTGGATTTGCCCACGCCGGACTGACCGGCAAAAATGCTGATGCGATCGGTCAATGCCTCTTCGAGCGGCTTCAGGCCATCCTGCTTGCGGCTTGAGACCATCAGCACGCGATAGCCAATCTTGCGATAGGTATCCATCTGCTCATTAACGAAGTCCATGCCTTCGTCGTCGAGCAGATCGATTTTATTCAGGACAATCAGCGGCTCAACTTCAAGGGTTTCACAGGCGACGAGATAACGGTCGATAATATTCAGCGACAGCTCAGGCAGGATCGCAGAGACAATCACGATCTGATTGATGTTGGCGGCAATGGGTTTTACGCCGTCGTAGAAGTCGGGGCGCGTCAATACCGACGTGCGCTCATGCACGGCTTCCACGATGCCTTTCACCGTCACGCCTTCTGCGGCGGCTTTACCCGGACGCCAGACCACGCGGTCACCGGTGACCAGCGAGCGGATGGTGCGGCGGATATTGCAGCGGTGAACGTCGCCATCGCCCGATTCCACATCAGCATGCATACCGAAGCGGCTAATCACCACGCCTTCAGCGGGTTCGCCAAACAGGTTGTCGTCGTAATCGACCTTCTCCGAAGTGGTTTTAAGACGGCGTTGGTGATTGGCTTTCACGCGGCGCTGTTGCCCTTTGGAGAGTTTATTTTTACTCAATCGTGCTGGCTCCTGGTCGCCCATATTGGGCAAAACCTCTATGATACACACTAATTAATACTAGTTAACCTGCCACGGCCGGTTATACGAGAAGGGTGGAAAATAACATGAGTGCAGATGAAAACAATCTGATTTGGATCGATCTGGAGATGACCGGACTGGATCCCGAGCGCGATCGCATTATTGAGATCGCCACGCTGGTGACCGACGCGAACCTGAATGTGCTGGCGGAAGGGCCGACCATTGCGGTGCATCAGTCCGACGAGCAGCTGGCGCTGATGGATGACTGGAACGTGCGCACCCATACCGGCAGTGGGCTGGTGGAACGTGTTAAAGCCAGTACGCTGGGGGATCGTGAAGCCGAGCTGGCCACCATTGAGTTCCTCAAGCAGTGGGTGCCACAGGGCAAGTCACCGATCTGCGGTAACAGCATCGGTCAGGATCGCCGTTTCCTGTTTAAGTACATGCCGGAGCTGGAAGCGTACTTCCACTACCGTTATCTCGATGTCAGCACCCTGAAAGAGCTGGCCCGTCGCTGGAAGCCGGAGATGCTGGACGGCTTTAAAAAGCAGGGCACTCACCAGGCGATGGACGATATCCGCGAATCAGTGGCGGAGCTGGCTTACTACCGCGAACATTTTATTAAATTGTAAGCGGCAGGCCCGGCGGGGCAGCACTTGTCGGGTCTAAATCGCTAAAACGATTTAAAAATGCGCAATGTGACGAATATTGCAGCACTTGAACTGAATTTATAAAAAAACGCTTTTGGGGGGGTTGCAGCAGAAAGGATTTCTCGTATAATGCGCCTCCCGTAACGACAGAGAATTCATCGTTACGACAGCACAGATTTTGCGGGAATAGCTCAGTTGGTAGAGCACGACCTTGCCAAGGTCGGGGTCGCGAGTTCGAGTCTCGTTTCCCGCTCCAAATCTTTCGCTGTGCAGTAAGACCACCAATCGCAGGATTTCAAGTTGCAACAAGGCGGCAACTGAACGAATCCTTGGGAGCTTACTAAAGTAAGTGACTAAGGTGAGTGAAGGCAGCCAACGCAGTGGCGGCTTGAAAGACAAAGATTAAGCGGGAATAGCTCAGTTGGTAGAGCACGACCTTGCCAAGGTCGGGGTCGCGAGTTCGAGTCTCGTTTCCCGCTCCAAAATTTGAAAGGTATCGCAAGATACGCACCACCCAAGCGGGAATAGCTCAGTTGGTAGAGCACGACCTTGCCAAGGTCGGGGTCGCGAGTTCGAGTCTCGTTTCCCGCTCCAAATTTTTTACTCCTCTTCCAGATATCCACAGCGGCAAGCCCCGCCGGGGATGATTTGTTTCATTTCTGACAAACTCTTCTTAACAGACTTATCCACAGCTTTGCCATTTTTCAGCGAATAGCCAAATACTTCGCCTGATGAATAGTAACTTTATAATCTGTTGAAAATAATAAAGAAAATTTCATTTCAAAATGTTAAGCCGATCACTTGACCTGTAGCCGGGCCCGGACTAACTCTGGCTTTTAAATTTTATTCACAGCCTGTGGAAACATCATGCATCGCGTGGTAGCCCTTTTTCGATCACCCGTACCAGCCTGATTTTCTGCGGTAATTGTACCTCTACAACGCAGGCGTTTCGTTTGGCGATTTGCTGCGCAACCGCCCACTCTATGTGTTCATCAAGAAGTGGGTGCTCACCTCTGCGAGTTTCCAGGGCCTGAATATTGGCTTCGTCCCAGGGGGCATTTCCCAGCGCGACCGCAATATTTCGCAGCCAGCGCAGATGTCCGATGCGGCGAATAGCCGATCCCTCCGTCACCTTCAGAAACCAGGCTTCGCTCCAGGCAAATAGCTCCAGAAGCGGTGGCGCATGCAGGGCTTTACGCGGGCTGAAGTCGTCCTCTTCCGTTAACTGTGAATAACGGTTCCACGGACAAATCAACTGGCAGTCATCGCAGCCGTATATGCGGTTGCCAATTAACGGCCGAAACTCTTCCGGGATGGCCCCTTCAAGTTCGATCGTCAGGTAGGAGATGCAGCGGCGGGCATCGACGGTGTAAGGCTCAACGATGGCCCCGGTGGGGCAGATGGTCATGCAGGCCACACAGCGTCCGCAGCCGTCTTCGACCGGTTTATCCACCGGTAAAGGGAGATCAATCAGCAGTTCACCGAGGAAAAAGAAGGAGCCAGCATCGCGGCTGAGGATAAGTGAGTGCTTACCTGTCCAGCCAAGCCCTGCTTTTTCAGCCAGCGGGCGTTCAAGAACAGGCGCGGAATCGACAAAGGGTCTAAAATTCAGCGTGGCGCACTGCTGTTGGATCATTTCCCCGAGCTTTTTGAGTCGGTTACGCAGCAGTTTATGATAATCACGTCCGAGGGCATAACGGCTGACGTACCCCAGCGTGGGGTCTTTCAGCGTACTGGCAAAGGCTGCCCGGGCGGGAAGATAATTCATACGCACGCTGATCACGCGCAGGGTCCCCGGCAACAGTTCATGCGGACGGGCGCGCATCATGCCGTGACGCGCCATCCACTCCATTTCGCCGTGGTATTGATTATCCAGCCATGCCTGGAGTTTTGGCTCACTGGCAGAGAGATCGGTATCGGTGATACCCACGTGTTGAAAACCAAGCTCAGCGCCCCACTGTTTAATGTTTTGCGCTAACTGATTGAGATCGAGGGGCTGTGACATGACGGACCATACTGTGAAGAAAAACCCCGCAAGTATACCACATTCTGTCTGGCCCGCAGAGGCGCTACGTCGCATTGAAAAAGAGGCGGCAGACAGCATCGGTATGACCCTTTATGAGCTGATGCAGCGCGCAGGCGAGGCGGCTTTTGCCGTTGCCCGCACGGCTTACCCGCAGAGCAGACACTGGTTGATCCTGTGCGGTCATGGCAACAACGGCGGCGATGGCTATGTGGTTGCCCGACTGGCGCTCGCCGCAGGCATTACCGTCACGCTGCTGGCGCTGGAGAGCGATAAACCCCTCCCCGAAGAGGCGACAAAAGCGCGGGAAACCTGGCTGGAGGCGGCAGGCGTTATCCATGCCGCGGAGTCGGTCTGGCCCGAAGGCGTCGATCTGATTGTCGATGGTCTGCTGGGAACCGGTTTACGCAGCGCGCCACGCAATCAGGTTGCCAGATTAATCACGCAGGCCAACCAGCATCCGGCCCCCGTCGTTGCGCTGGATGTCCCCTCCGGACTGAACGCGCAGACGGGCACCACGCCCGGAGAAGTGATCCACGCCGACCATACGGTGACCTTTATCGCCCTTAAACCCGGTCTGCTGACCGGGAAAGCACGTGATGTCGTCGGGGCGTTGCACCATAACGCCCTCGGGCTGGAGGGCTGGCTCGCCGGGCAAGAGACAGCCATTAGCCGCTTTGACGCCGCGCAGTTGGCAAACTGGCTTCCGCCGCGTCGTCCCACCTCGCATAAAGGCGATCACGGGCGTCTGGTCATTATCGGCGGCGACCACGGCACCGCAGGTGCTATTCGCATGACCGGCGAAGCGGCGTTACGGACGGGGGCGGGGCTGGTGCGCGTCCTGACCCGTCGCGAAAATATTGCCCCGATCGTCACCGCCCGGCCTGAACTGATGGTGCACGAACTGACAGCCGAGGCGCTGGAAGAGAGCCTGCAGTGGGCCGATGTGGTGGTGATTGGCCCCGGTCTGGGTCAGGAGCCATGGGGTAAAGAGGCGTTACGCATGGTTGAGAGCTTTCGGCACGCCATGCTGTGGGACGCTGATGCGCTGAACCTTCTGGCAATCAACCCGGATAAACGTCACAATCGCATCCTGACGCCGCACCCCGGTGAGGCCGCGCGTCTGCTTAACTGCAGCGTTGCAGAAATTGAAAGCGATCGCTTACATTCTGCCCAGCGTCTGGTAAAACGTTACGGTGGTGTGGTGGTGCTGAAAGGCGCTGGCACCATCGTCGCCAGCGAGGGCGGCTTTGCAGGTATCATTGATGTCGGCAATGCCGGCATGGCGAGCGGCGGTATGGGCGATGTGCTTTCCGGTATTATCGGGGCGTTGCTCGGACAGAAACTGGCGCTTTATGATGCCGCCTGCGCAGGCTGCGTCGCCCACGGTGCAGCCGCCGATCGGCTGGCTGACCAGTATGGCACGCGCGGTATGCTGGCAACCGATCTTTTTGACACGCTGCGGCGTGTTGTTAACCCGGAAATAATTGACGTAGAAAATGATTAATCGAGTGATCCCTTTACCCGACGAACAGGCAACTTTAGATCTCGGCCAGCGCGTGGCGCAGGCCTGCGAGGGCGCAACCGTCATTTATTTGTATGGCGACCTTGGCGCGGGTAAGACCACCTTTAGCCGGGGCTTCTTACAGGCGCTGGGGCATCAGGGAAACGTGAAAAGCCCGACCTATACGCTGGTTGAGCCCTACACCCTCGACAACCTGATGGTGTACCACTTCGATCTCTATCGCCTAGCCGACCCTGAAGAGTTGGAATTTATGGGGATCCGTGACTATTTCGCCAACGATGCTATCTGCCTCGTAGAGTGGCCGCAGCAGGGAACAGGCGTCTTGCCTGACCCGGATGTTGAAATTCACCTGGAGTATCAGGCGCAAGGGCGTGAAGCCCGCGTCACTGCTGTCTCCGCATCAGGTAACTCCATACTGGCGCGGTTAGCCGGTTAAAAGAAGAGATAACGGGATGATTAATCGCGTTAAAAGTTGGTTGATGGCTGCAACGGTGCTGTTTTGTGCCCAGGCCGGGGCGGCAACGCTGTCCGATATCCAGGTGTCAAACGGCGACAATCAGGCCAGGATCACCTTCAGTTTTATGGGCGATCCAGAGTATGCGTTTTCGCAGGACGATAAGCGCAGCGTCGCGCTGGATATTAAACAGACCGGCGTCATCAAAGGGTTACCGCTGCAGTTCAGCGGCAATAACCTGGTGCACCGCATTCGTTCCGGTACGCCGAAAGACGATCAGTCCCTGCGTCTGGTGGTCGATTTAACGCAGAACGGCAAGACCCGGGCGGTAAAGCAGCAGAACGGCGCCAACTATATGGTGATCTTCACCATCAATGCCGATGCACCGCCGCCTCCGCCGCCTCCACCGCCGGTAATAGCGAAGCGGGTGGAAGCACCGGTCGTTGCACCACGCCCGTCAGAGCCGGCCCGCAATCCGTTTAAAACCGGCAGCGATCGGATTACCAGCGTTACCAGCAGCAACACGGTGACGCGTCCGGCAGCCCAGGCGCGCCAGACAACCGGCGACAAAGTCATTATTGCGATTGATGCCGGACACGGTGGCGATGATCCTGGCGCCATCGGGCCGGGCGGGACGCGTGAGAAGAACGTGACCATCGCCATCGCCCGTAAGCTGCGGACCTTGCTGAATGACGACCCGATGTTTAAAGGCGTGTTAACCCGCGACGGCGATTATTTTATCTCGGTCATGGGCCGGTCTGACGTGGCGCGCCAGCAGAACGCTAACTTCCTCGTCTCTGTGCATGCCGATGCGGCTCCCAACCGCAACGCGACGGGAGCCTCCGTATGGGTGCTTTCCAACCGTCGTGCTAACAGCGAAATGGCAAACTGGCTTGAGGAACATGAAAAGCAATCCGAGCTGTTAGGCGGGGCAGGCGACGTACTGGCGAATAGCCAGTCGGATCCCTACCTGAGCCAGGCGGTACTGGATTTACAGTTCGGCCATTCCCAGCGTGTCGGGTATGATGTGGCGACTAACGTCCTGAATCAGCTGCAAAGTGTCGGTTCTCTGCACAAACGCCGCCCGGAACATGCCAGCCTGGGCGTGCTGCGTTCGCCGGATATCCCGTCCATTCTGGTGGAAACGGGCTTTATCAGTAATCACGGTGAAGAGCGCCTGCTGGGCAGCGACAGCTACCAGCAGCAGATTGCCGAGGCGATTTATAAAGGCCTGCGCAAGTATTTTGATTCGCATCCGCTCCAGTCTGCACCGCAGGGTGGCGCGGGGCAGACCGCCAGCGCCGTATTACCGGGCGAGTCGACCTCGACCAACTAAGGAGATTTCATGCCGATTCAGGTTCTGCCGCCGCAGCTTGCGAACCAAATCGCCGCCGGTGAGGTGGTAGAACGCCCTGCGTCGGTCGTGAAAGAGCTGGTGGAAAACAGTCTTGATGCGGGTGCGACCCGCATCGACATTGATATTGAACGCGGCGGCGCGAAACTCATCCGCATCCGTGATAACGGCTGCGGCATCAAAAAAGAGGAGCTGGCCCTGGCGCTGGCCCGTCACGCTACCAGCAAAATCGCCTCCCTCGACGACCTCGAAGCCATTATCAGCCTCGGTTTTCGCGGCGAAGCGCTGGCCAGTATCAGCTCCGTCTCCCGCTTAACGCTCACCTCCCGCACGGCAGAACAGCCGGAAGCCTGGCAGGCCTACGCTGAAGGCCGGGATATGGACGTGACGGTCAAACCTGCCGCCCATCCGGTGGGCACCACGCTGGAAGTGCTGGATCTGTTCTACAACACCCCCGCACGGCGCAAGTTTATGCGCACCGAGAAAACCGAATTCGGTCATATCGACGAGATTATTCGCCGCATCGCGCTGGCGCGTTTCGATGTCACCATCAACCTGAGCCATAATGGCAAGATGATGCGTCAGTACCGCGCCGTGGCGCAGGGCGGGCAGAAAGAGCGCCGGCTGGGCACTATCTGCGGTACGCCGTTTCTGGAACAGGCGTTGGCCATTGAGTGGCAGCATGGCGATCTGACCCTACGCGGCTGGGTGGCCGATCCAAAAGCCAGCAGCGCGGCGTTTGCGGAGATCCAGTATTGCTACGTCAACGGACGCATGATGCGTGACCGCCTGATCAACCATGCCATCCGCCAGGCCTGCGAAGATAAACTCGGTGCCGGCGAGCAGCCCGCTTTCGTGCTGTATCTCGAGATCGACCCGCATCAGGTGGATGTGAATGTTCATCCGGCGAAGCATGAAGTGCGTTTTCACCAGTCGCGGCTGGTGCATGACTTTATCTACCAGGGTGTGCTGAGCGTATTACAGCAGCAGGCCGACCCGACCCTGCCGTTGAGTAATGTGGAGCCTGCGCCGCGTCCGATTCCGGAAAATCGCGTTGCGGCGGGCAAAAACCAGTTTGCTGAACCGGCTGTCGCCCGTGAACCTGCTGCCCCGCGCTTTGCATCCGGCGGCTCAGCTTCCCGGACATCGGGTGCCAGCTATCCCCATGTCCAGCCGGGCTACCAGAAGCAGGCGGGCGCGGTCTATCGCACCTTGCTTGATACCCCGGCCCCTGCACAGAAAACAACAGATATCGCGCCTGCGCCCTCTACGCTGGTGGGGCATAGCCAGAATTTTGGCCGGGTGCTGACCATCGTAGCGCCGGATGCGGCCCTGCTGGAGCGTGATGGCCAGTTGGCGCTGTTGTCTCTGCCGGTGGCCGAGCGCTGGTTAAAACAGGCGCAGCTTGCACCTGGTCCACAGCAGGCCTGCGCCCAGCCGCTGCTGATCCCGGTACGGATAAAAATCTCGGCGCAAGAGACGCAGATCATCCAGCGGTATCAAACCGCGCTGGCAGAAATGGGCATCGAGGTAGTGACCGAAGCGCACCATGTCACGCTTCGGGCGGTGCCTTTACCCTTACGCCAACAAAATTTACAAAACTTGATTCCTGAACTGATAGGCTACCTGGCGCAACAAACGACGTTTGATGCCGCCAACACCGCGCAGTGGATCGCCCGCCAGTTGGCCAGCGAACATTCGACGTGGAGTATGGCGCAGGCGATCACGGTGCTGGCGGAGGTCGAACGCCTCTGCCCGCAGCTGGTGAAAGCGCCGCCGGGTGGTTTATTACAACCTGTAGATCTACAACCGGCTAAGAACGCCCTGAAAAATGAGTGATTTGAGTAATACCAGCCTGCCTAAGGCGATATTTTTGATGGGGCCAACGGCCTCCGGTAAAACTGCGTTAGCCATTGAGTTACGTAAAGTTTTGCCAGTAGAGTTGATTAGCGTCGATTCCGCCCTTATTTATCAGGGGATGGATATCGGTACGGCCAAGCCTGGCGCGGAAGAATTACGCGCGGCGCCGCACCGATTACTGGATATTCTTGACCCGGCGCAGGCCTATTCGGCGGCAGACTTCCGCCGCGATGCGCTGGCGCAGATGGCAGAGATCACCGCAGCAGGGCGTATTCCCCTGTTGGTGGGTGGAACCATGCTCTATTTCAAGGCCTTACTGGAAGGGTTGTCGCCGTTGCCATCGGCAGATCCTGCGGTAAGAGCAAAGATTGAGCAACAGGCGGCAGAGCAGGGATGGGGTGCATTGCATGAGCAACTGGCTGAGATCGATCCGGTTGCCGCAGCACGTATTCATCCAAATGATCCGCAAAGGCTTTCCCGGGCACTGGAAGTTTTTTTCATTTCGGGTAAAACTTTAACGGAACTGACGCAAACGTCAGGAGAGGCTCTGCCGTATCAGGTGCATCAGTTCGCCATCGCCCCGGCGAGCCGTGAACTGCTCCATCAGCGAATTGAGCAGCGTTTTCATCAGATGTTAGCTTCAGGTTTTGAAGCAGAAGTGCGGGCGCTTTTTGCCCGTGGAGATTTGCATACGGACATGCCTTCCATTCGTTGTGTGGGTTATCGCCAGATGTGGTCATACATTGAAGGTGAAATTTCACATGATGAAATGGTTTATCGAGGTATTTGCGCCACGAGACAGTTGGCGAAGCGCCAGATGACCTGGTTGCGCGGTTGGGACGGTATTCACTGGTTAGACAGTGAAAAACCGCAACAGGCGTACAACGATGTGTTACAGGTTGTTGGTGATATCGCAGACTGAATGTGTACAATTAAGCCGTATCGTGCGCAATTTTTCAGAATCGCAAGGTTCTAAGTACAAAACAAGCATATAAGGAAAAGATAGAATGGCTAAGGGGCAATCTTTACAAGATCCGTTCTTGAACGCACTGCGTCGTGAACGTGTTCCAGTTTCTATTTATTTGGTGAATGGTATTAAGCTGCAAGGTCAAATTGAGTCTTTCGATCAGTTCGTGATCCTGTTGAAAAACACGGTCAGCCAGATGGTCTACAAGCACGCGATTTCTACTGTTGTTCCGTCTCGCCCGGTATCTCATCACAGCAATAACGCTGGCGGCGGTTCCAGTAACTACCATCATGGCAGCAACGCGCAGGGTTCTTCTGCGCCTGCGCAGGACAGTGAAGAAACCGAATAAGGTTACTGGCTGTTATTTCCATATCGGGGAGCCAGGTTTTCTGCGTTCCCCGCTGATCTTTTTTGAGAGGTTTACGCTTGTTTGACCGTTATGATGCCGGTGAGCAGGCGGTGCTGGTACACATCTATTTTTCGCAAGACAAAGATATGGAAGATCTCCAGGAGTTTGAAGCTCTGGTCTCTTCCGCCGGTGTCGAAGCAATGCAGGTGATTACCGGTAGCCGTAAAGCGCCGCACCCAAAGTATTTTGTTGGTGAAGGTAAAGCAGTAGAGATTGCGGATGCCGTTAAAGCGACTGGCGCTTCAGTCGTGCTTTTTGATCACGCCCTGACACCGGCCCAGGAACGCAACCTGGAACGTCTGTGCGAATGTCGCGTTATCGATCGAACGGGTTTGATTCTGGACATTTTTGCTCAACGTGCACGTACCCATGAAGGGAAACTGCAGGTCGAGCTGGCGCAGTTGCGCCATCTGGCAACGCGCCTGGTGCGCGGCTGGACACACCTTGAAAGACAGAAAGGCGGGATTGGTTTGCGTGGCCCGGGTGAAACCCAGCTCGAAACCGACCGTCGCTTGCTGCGTGGCCGTATAACCCAGATCCTCTCACGACTTGAAAAAGTTGAGAAGCAACGTGAGCAGGGGCGCCGCTCCCGACAGAAAGCAGACATTCCAACGGTGTCGCTGGTCGGTTATACCAACGCCGGTAAATCCACCCTGTTTAACCAGATCACTGAGGCCCAGGTGTATGCCGCAGACCAGCTGTTTGCGACCCTGGATCCGACGCTGCGCCGTATTGATGTGACAGACGTCGGTGAAACCGTGCTGGCGGATACCGTTGGGTTTATCCGTCATCTGCCGCACGATCTGGTGGCCGCGTTTAAAGCCACCCTGCAGGAGACTCGTCAGGCGACGTTGCTGTTGCATGTCATTGACGCTGCGGATGTCCGCCTGCAGGAAAACATCGATGCAGTGAATATCGTGCTGGAAGAGATTGATGCGCACGAGATCCCGACGCTGCTGGTGATGAACAAAATCGATATGCTGGATGGCTTTGAGCCGCGTATCGACAGAGATGAAGAGAACATACCGATTCGGGTCTGGCTTTCTGCCCAGACCGGTGTTGGTGTACCACTGCTTTTCCAGGCCTTAACAGAACGTCTTTCCGGTGAAGTGGCTCAGCACACGCTGCGTCTACCCCCCGAGGAAGGCCGACTGCGCAGCCGTTTTTATCAGCTTCAGGCGATAGAAAAAGAGTGGATGGAGGATGACGGCAGCGTGGGGTTGCAAGTGCGTATGCCGATCGTTGACTGGCGTCGCCTCTGTAAACAAGAACCTGCGCTGGTCGACTACGTCGTCTGACCGGATAGGAGATGCCTGAAGGTTTTTGCCCTTTGGGATACCCGAATCGCAATGGATGCTCCGGCATGCCAAGCGTTTGAAGGTATATCACCGCATAACAAATATGGAGCACATACATGGCGTGGAATCAGCCCGGTAATAACGGACAAGACCGCGACCCGTGGGGGAGCAGCAATAATCAAGGCGGCAACTCCGGGGGAAATGGCAACAAAGGTGGTCGCGAGCAGGGGCCACCCGATCTGGATGATATCTTCCGCAAGCTGAGTAAAAAGCTGGGCGGTCTTGGCGGTGGTAAAGGCACTGGCGGCGGTACTGGCCAGGGTCCTCGCCCTCATATGGGCGGTCGCGTGGTGACTATTGTTGCGGCTGCAGCGGTAATTATCTGGGCTGCCAGCGGGTTCTACACCATCAAAGAAGCCGAGCGCGGTGTTGTCACCCGTTTTGGTAAGTTCAGCCATCTGGTTGAGCCCGGCCTGAACTGGAAACCTACCTTCGTTGATAACGTGCGCGCCGTTAACGTTGAGTCGGTACGTGAACTGGCGGCGTCCGGCGTAATGCTGACGTCCGATGAGAACGTCGTCCGCGTTGAGATGAACGTGCAGTACCGTGTCACCGATCCGCAGCACTACCTGTTTAGCGTGACCAGCGCGGACGACAGTCTGCGTCAGGCTACCGACAGCGCCCTGCGCGGCGTAATCGGCAAATACACCATGGACCGCATTCTGACCGAAGGTCGTACCGTTATTCGTAGCGATACCCAGCGTGAGCTGGAAGAGACCATTCGTCCGTACAACATGGGTATTACCCTGCTGGACGTCAACTTCCAGGCTGCTCGTCCGCCGGAAGAGGTGAAAGCGGCGTTTGATGATGCGATTGCTGCCCGTGAAAACGAACAGCAGTACATCCGTGAAGCGGAAGCGTACATCAACGAAGTTCAGCCGCGTGCAAACGGTCAGGCACAGCGTATTCTCGAAGAAGCGCGTGCCTATAAGACTCAGACCGTTCTCGAAGCTCAGGGTGAAGTGGCGCGTTTTGCAAGACTGCTGCCTGAATATAAAGCCGCACCGGAAATTACCCGTGAGCGTCTCTATATCGAGACCATGGAAAAAGTGCTGAGCCACACCCGTAAGGTGCTGGTGAATGACACCAAAAATGGCAACCTGATGGTTCTGCCGCTGGATCAGATGCTGAAAGGCGGAAATGCGAGTGGTGCAAAGGCCAATAACAGCGGAGCGAATGAGCTGTTACGTCTGCCGCCAGCGTCGACCGGCAACACCAGAGCCAATACCACCTCTTCTTCAAGCGATGGTGACATCATGGACCAACGCCGCGCCAACGCGCAGCGTAACGACAACCAGCGTCAGGGGGAATAACGATGCGTAAGTCAGTTATTGCGATCATCATCATCGTGCTGGTCGTGCTTTATACCTCTATTTTTGTGGTTAAAGAGGGTGAGCGCGGTATTACCCTGCGTTTTGGCAAAGTTCTGCGTGACAGCGAAAACAAACCGCTGGTTTACGAGCCGGGTCTGCACTTTAAGATCCCGATGATCGAATCGGTTAAAACGCTGGATGCCCGAATCCAGACCATGGATAACCAGGCCGATCGCTTCGTGACCAAAGAGAAGAAAGACCTGATTGTCGACTCTTACATCAAGTGGCGTATCAGCGATTTCAGCCGTTACTACCTGGCGACCGGCGGCGGTGACGTCTCCCAGGCCGAAGTGCTGCTGAAACGTAAGTTCTCTGACCGTCTGCGTTCTGAAATTGGTCGTCTGGATGTGAAAGATATCGTTACCGACTCCCGTGGTCGTCTGACCCTGGAAGTACGTGACGCCCTGAACTCCGGCTCTGCGGGCACGGAAGATGAAGTGACCACGCCAGCGGCTGACGACGCGATCGCCAAAGCGGCTGAACGTGTTCAGGCTGAAACCAACGGTAAAGTGCCGGTGGTCAACCCGAACAGTATGGCTGCGTTAGGTATCGAAGTGGTTGACGTACGTATTAAGCAGATCAACCTGCCGACCGAAGTGTCCGAAGCGATCTACAACCGTATGCGCGCTGAGCGTGAAGCGGTAGCCCGTCGCCATCGTTCACAGGGTCAGGAAGAGGCTGAGAAGCTGCGTGCAACCGCAGACTATGAAGTGACTAAAACGCTGGCAGAAGCTGAGCGTCAGGGTCGTATCCAGCGTGGTGAAGGTGATGCCGAAGCCGCGAAGCTGTTCGCCGACGCGTTCAGCCAGGATCCGGACTTCTACGCCTTTATCCGTAGCCTGCGTGCCTATGAAAGCAGCTTCCAGAGTAATCAGGATGTGATGGTACTTAGCCCGGATAGCGATTTCTTCCGCTATATGAAATCCCCGGCAGCCAGCCGCTGATTTTAATCGCGTGAAATATAAAAAGGGCGCCTCGGTGAGGCGCCCTTTTTTACATCAATTGCCCAGCCATTTATTCAGCAGGCCACCAACAACTGGCAGACCCGCCAGGGCTGATTCGATAGTTCCGCCAATGGAAGAGCCGATCGATTTACCTACGTTGCCGCCCAAATCCGGAGCAATAGTGGTCAGGTTAATGGTGCCAATCAGGGGGACCTCGATGTTCAGCAGGTCGCTGCTCTTAGACCATGCTGCCGCGCCGATTTGGCTACCTAAAGATGCCAGGTTATCCTGCAACCAGCCCGCACCGCTTACACATTCAATTTCAAACGCTGTTAATTCTTTCATAATAATCATCCTAATTATTCATTTTACGCAGTCTCCTTCTTGAGACGCGAAAAGATCCTGACAACTTTTGAAATATTGAGCAATACCAAAGGATTATGAATTTTAATTCATCATCTGGAATCACATTGATGAATAACAGGATGTAGTAATTCCTGGTCATGAAATAAAAGCTGTTATTATTTCAACATGCCAACACCGCTCAGAAAGTGCCTCTCTTGTGATGAAAACTAGCGTGCCACACAAGATATTGAGGTAATCGATTAACTGGCGATGAACCCGGCAATTTCGACGAAATTTGTATACAAAAAAAGCTGAACATCATCAAAACCGATGGTAGAATCCATTTTTAAGCAATCGGTGATTTTTAAAAATGGGTAACAACGTCGTCGTACTGGGCACCCAATGGGGTGACGAAGGTAAAGGGAAGATCGTCGATCTTCTGACTGAACGTGCTAAATTTGTTGTACGCTATCAGGGTGGTCACAACGCGGGCCATACTCTCGTAATCAACGGTGAAAAAACCGTCCTCCATCTTATTCCATCAGGCATTCTTCGTGACAATGTGACCAGCATCATCGGTAACGGTGTTGTGCTGTCTCCTGCTGCGCTGATGAAAGAGATGAAAGGCCTGGAAGACCGTGGCATCCCGGTTCGCGAACGTCTGCTGCTCTCTGAAGCCTGCCCGCTGATCCTCGACTACCACGTTGCGCTGGACCTGGCACGTGAAAAAGCGCGTGGCGCGAAAGCGATCGGGACTACCGGTCGTGGTATCGGCCCGGCTTACGAAGATAAAGTTGCCCGTCGCGGTCTGCGCGTTGGCGATCTGTTCGACAAAGCTACCTTTGCTGAAAAACTGAAAGAAGTGATGGAGTATCACAACTTCCAGCTGGTGAACTTCTACAAAGTTGACGCGGTTGACTACCAGAAAGTGCTGGACGATGTAATGGCCGTTGCCGACATCCTGACCGGTATGGTTGTTGATGTGTCCGATCTGCTGGACCAGGCGCGCAAGCGTGGCGATTTCGTCATGTTCGAAGGTGCGCAGGGTACGCTGCTGGATATCGACCACGGTACCTATCCGTACGTCACCTCCTCTAACACCACCGCAGGTGGCGTGGCAACCGGCTCTGGCCTGGGCCCACGTTATGTGGATTACGTTCTGGGTATCATCAAAGCTTACTCCACTCGCGTGGGTGCTGGTCCGTTCCCGACCGAGCTGTTTGATGAAACCGGCGAGTTCCTCTGCAAGCAGGGTAACGAGTTTGGCGCGACCACCGGTCGTCGTCGTCGTACCGGCTGGCTGGATGCGGTTGCTGTGCGCCGTGCGGTGCAGATCAACTCCCTGTCTGGCTTCTGCCTGACCAAACTGGACGTCCTGGACGGCCTGAAAGAAGTGAAAATCTGTGTTGCCTACCGTATGCCAGATGGCCGCGAAGTGACGACCACTCCGCTGGCAGCTGACGACTGGCAGGGCATTGAGCCGATCTACGAAACCATGCCAGGCTGGTCTGAAACCACCTTCGGCGTGAAAGAGCGTAGCGGCCTGCCACAGGCGGCACT
The DNA here is from genome assembly GCF_025566055.1 of Leclercia tamurae. Taxonomy (GTDB): domain Bacteria; phylum Pseudomonadota; class Gammaproteobacteria; order Enterobacterales; family Enterobacteriaceae; genus Enterobacter; species Enterobacter tamurae. Next base: position 149,699 of record NZ_JAMHKS010000073.1, on the reverse strand, counting down.
GGATTATATCCAGCGTATTGAAGAACTGACCGGTGTGCCGATTGATATTATCTCTACCGGCCCGGACCGTAGTGAAACGATGATTCTGCGCGACCCGTTCGACGCATAATGATGGTTTTGCCCGGCGGCGCTGCGCTTGCCGGGCCTACAGACCCCCATCGTAGGCCGGATAAGCAACGCGCATCCGGCTTTTTCTTTCTCCTTCCCGCCTTTCAGTTCAAATAAATTAGCCGCCAACTATCTGGCTGGTTTATCATCATTAGTGAATATCTCTGCGGATATACCGCGATTTACCCTTTTCCTGAGGTTGATGTGCAGTTAACAAGTTTCACCGATTACGGATTACGCGCGCTGATCTACATGGCGTCGTTACCTGAAGGGAAGATGACCAGTATCTCTGAGGTGACAGAGGTGTACGGCGTGTCCCGTAATCATATGGTCAAAATAATCAATCAACTTAGCCGTGCTGGATACGTTGCTGCCGTCCGCGGGAAAAATGGCGGCATTCGCCTCGGTAAACCGGCACAGAGTATTCGTGTTGGTGATGTGGTGCGCGAACTGGAGCCATTAACTCTGGTGAACTGTAGCAGCGCGTTCTGCCACATTACGCCCGCCTGTCGTCTGAAACAGGCGCTTTCTAAGGCCGTGCAAAGTTTTCTCATGGAGCTGGATAACTACACGCTGGCCGATTTGGTTGAAGAGAATCAACCGCTGTATAAATTATTGCTGGTGGAATGAAGAAAATTTCCACCGGAGATGACAACGGAGGAACCGCTATGTCACACGATCCTTTCCAGGAACGCGAAGCTGAAAAATACGCTAATCCTATCCCAAGCCGCGAGTTCATCATTGAACACTTAACCAAACGCGAAAAACCCGCTAATCGTGAAGAACTTGCCGTTGAATTAAACATTGAAGGCGAAGAGCAAATTGAAGCCCTTCGCCGTCGTCTGCGCGCCATGGAGCGCGACGGACAACTGGTCTTTACCCGCCGCCAGTGCTATGCCCTGCCAGAACGCCTCGACCTGCTGAAAGGCATGGTGATTGGTCACCGGGATGGTTTCGGCTTCCTGCGCGTCGAAGGCCGCAAGGACGATCTCTATCTCTCCTCTGAACAGATGAAGATGTGCATTCACGGCGACCAGATCCTGGCCCAGCCGCTGGGTGCCGACCGTAAAGGTCGTCGTGAGGCGCGTGTAGTGCGTGTCCTGGTGCCGAAAACCAGCCAGATCGTGGGCCGCTACTTCACCGACGCCGGCGTCGGTTTTGTGGTGCCGGACGACAGCCGTCTGAGCTTTGATATCCTTATTCCACCGGAAGAGGTGATGGGCGCGCGGATGGGCTTTGTGGTGGTCGTTGAGCTGACCCAGCGTCCGACCCGCCGTACCAAAGCGGTCGGTAAGATTGTCGAAGTGCTGGGCGATAACATGGGCACCGGCATGGCCGTGGACATGGCGCTGCGCACTCACGAAATCCCGTACGTCTGGCCAAAAGCGGTTGAAGAGCAGGTTGAAGGCCTGAAAGAGCAGGTCCCTGAGTCGGCGAAAGCGGGCCGTGTGGATCTGCGTAGCCTGCCGCTGGTCACCATCGATGGCGAAGATGCCCGTGACTTTGATGACGCCGTCTACTGCGAGAAAAAACGCGGCGGCGGCTGGCGCCTGTGGGTGGCCATTGCGGATGTGAGCTATTACGTCCGCACAGGTACTCCGCTGGATGGCGAAGCCCGCAACCGTGGCACCTCGGTCTACTTCCCGTCCCAGGTTGTGCCGATGCTGCCGGAAGTGCTCTCTAACGGTTTGTGCTCCCTCAACCCGCAGGTTGACCGTCTGTGCATGGTGTGTGAAATGACCATCTCCACCAAAGGGCGTTTAACCGGCTACAAATTCTATGAAGCGGTGATGAGTTCACATGCTCGCCTGACCTACACCAAAGTGTGGCACATGCTGCAGGGTGACCAGGATCTGCGTGAGCAGTATGCGCCGCTGGTGAAGCACATTGAAGAGCTGCATAACCTCTATAAAGTGCTGGATCAGGCGCGTGAAGAGCGCGGCGGGATCTCATTTGAGAGTGAAGAGGCCAAGTTCATCTTCAACGCCGAGCGCCGCATCGAGCGGATCGAACAGACCCAGCGTAACGATGCCCACAAGCTGATTGAAGAGTGCATGATCCTGGCTAACATCTCCGCGGCACGCTTCGTTGAGAAAGCCAAAGAGCCAGCGCTGTTCCGTATTCACGACAAACCGACCACCGAAGCTATTACCTCGTTCCGTACCGTACTGGCGGAGCTGGGCCTTGAACTGCCGGGCGGTAACAAGCCGGAGCCGCGCGATTACGCCGAGCTGCTGGAATCCATCGCCGATCGCCCTGACGCCGAAATGCTGCAAACCATGCTGCTGCGCTCCATGAAGCAGGCGATTTACGATCCGGAAAACCGCGGTCACTTCGGCCTGGCGCTGCAGTCTTATGCCCACTTTACCTCGCCGATCCGTCGTTACCCGGACCTCTCCCTACATCGCGCCATTAAGTATCTGCTGGCGCAGGAGCAGGGTCATAAAGGCAACACCACGGAAACCGGGGGTTATCACTACTCGATGGAAGAGATGCTGCAGCTGGGCCAGCACTGTTCGATGGCGGAACGCCGGGCGGATGAAGCCACGCGTGACGTCGCTGACTGGCTGAAGTGTGACTTCATGCTGGATCAGGTCGGGAACGTGTTTAAGGGCGTGATTGCCAGCGTCACCGGTTTTGGCTTCTTTGTCCGTCTTGATGAACTCTTTATTGATGGCCTGGTGCATGTCTCTTCCCTGGATAACGACTACTACCGTTACGATCAGGTTGGACAGCGTCTGACCGGCGAATCCAGCGGCCAGACCTACCGCCTGGGCGATCGCGTGGAAGTGAAGGTTGAAGCGGTCAATATGGACGAGCGCAAGATTGATTTCAGCCTGATCTCCAGCGAACGTGCGCCGCGCAACGTGGGTAAAACCGCGCGCGATAATGCGAAGAAAGGGGCAGCCGGTAAAACCAGCGGTAAACGTCGTCAGACCGGTAAAAAGGTAAACTTCGAGCCGGACAGCGCCTTCCGTGGCGAGAAAAAACAGAAGCCGAAGGCCGCGAAGAAAGAAGGCAGAGCAGCGAAAAAGCCGTCGGACAAAACCCAGAAAATCGCTGCCGCGACCAAAGCGAAGCGCGCAGCGAAGAAAAACAGCGCTGAGTAATACCGTCCTCTAACCCCTTCCAGCCGGAAGGGGTTATTCTTTTTAGCCGTAAGTCATTCCACAACAGAATAGATATTTCCCCGCTCCCCCTTTATTTCCTGCTTAGTTATTTTTCAGAAATCGTTATTTATTATTTTTGATTAGCCATCTCAGGGCGATGTGTATAGTGAATTCCACTGACTTTTAAATGAATTCATTTCCTGCTTTGCAAGGAGTATATATGCATCTGGCTCGTTTCCCTCGCGTCTCTCTCGGTCATTTTCCTACGCCACTCGAACCGCTGGAAAATATATCCCGCTTATTAGGTGGGCCAAAAATATGGATTAAGCGAGACGATGCTACCGGCCTGGCAACGGGTGGAAATAAAACGCGCAAACTTGAATTTCTGCTGGCCGATGCCGTGGCGAAAAAAGCCGACGTCATTGTTACCCAGGGCGCCACCCAGTCTAACCATGTACGTCAGACCATCGCCGGTGCCGCGCGTCTGGGGTTACAGGCCAAGGCCCTGCTTGAAAAGCGGGTGACGGATTTTGGTGAAGATTACCAACGTTCGGGTAACGTTCTGCTGGATCATATCCTGGGCGGTGAAATCGTTGCCCACCTGCCTGCCGGCACAGACATGCAGCAGGCAATGGAAGAGTACGCGGCCACCCTGCGCGAGAAGGGGCATAACCCTTACGTCATCCCCGGCGGCGGCTCCAATCCCATCGGGGCGCTGGGTTACGTGGCCTGCGCCGAGGAGCTGCTGTATCAGTCGTCCGAGCGTCGTCTTCGCATCGACCATGTGGTGCACGCTACCGGCAGTACCGGCACCCAGGCGGGATTGGTGGCGGGCTTCACGGCCACCAACAGTCACGTGCCCGTGCTGGGTATCAGCGTGCGGGCACCTAAAGCGAAGCAGGAAGAGAACGTCTGGAACCTGGCCTCCCGCACCCTTGAGCTGCTGGGTGTGCCGGGCGAGCTGTCGCGCCATGCGGTCGTCGCCAACAGCGACTACGTCGGGGATGGCTACGGCTTACCGACCGAAGGCACCCTGGAAGCGCTGACGCTGCTGGCGCGCCACGAGGGCATTCTGCTCGACCCCGTCTATTCTGCGAAAGGGATGGCGGGGCTGATCGACCTGATTCGTAAAGGCCATTTCCGTCAGGATGAGAACGTGGTCTTTATCCACACCGGCGGCGCGGCAGGGCTGTTTGGTTATCGTCAGGTACTTGAGCATGTCTGAGCCGTTTCTGCTCGGCGTGCTGGGGGGCATGGGTCCGCTGGCGACGCTCGACTTTCAGCGCCAACTGCTGGAGGCCACGCCCGCCCAGAGCGATCAGCAGCAGCTGCCCTCTGTGGTCTGGAACGTGCCGCAAATCGCCGATCGGCAAAAAGCGCTGGCGGGCACCGGTCCTTCACCGCTGCCGCAGCTCATTCACGGCATTCGGGTGCTGAACCAGGCGGGGGCGAGCCATATCGCCATCCCCTGCAACACCGCGCACCACTGGTATGAGGCGCTCAGCGAGGCGAGTGCCGCCCCCATTTTGCATATTGTGGATGCCACGCTGGCCGCGCTGGAACAGGAAGCGAATACGCCGCAGCGGGTAGGAATTATCGCCACCAAAGGCACGCTGGACGCCGGCTGGTATCAGCAAAAACTGGCGGCCCAGGGCATTGAGGTGGTTGAACCGACGCCCGAAGAATTAACGCAGTGGTTTGTGCCGGGCTGCTACGCGGTAAAACGCGGGGCGCTTAAGGAAGGGGGCGAACTCTTGGCCCAACAGGCTCTGGCGCTGTTCGCACGCGGGGCGCAAAAGTTGATTCTGGCCTGCACCGAAGTGCCGGTTGCGCTCCAGGCCGTTGACGCGCCTTTTCTGCATTTAACCTTCGATCCGGCGCAGGCGCTGGCGGAGCGATGTTCGCAGTTATGGCAAGCGAATTAATTACCACCATTAAACCTTACTATTTCACAGGAAAATAAAATGAAGAAAAGTCTCTGCTTATTAATTGCAGCGGGTGGTTTGTGGGCAAATTTCAGTTATGCCGACGCGCCTGCTGAAGTTCGCGTGGCATTCAGCGGCGGTTCCCAGGTATTAATGCTGGCAAAAGCCGACGGTTCGCTGGATAAGGCGTTAAACAGCAAGGTGAAGTGGGTGCAATTTGCCTCCGGTGCCGACGCATTAAATTATTTCGCCAGTAATGCCATTGATATTGCCAACTTTGGATCAAGTCCGGCCACGGCAGGAATTGTCAGAAAGCTGCCGGTAGAAATTATCGGCGTTTCTGGCGTCATTGCCAGCTATGAGCGGTTGATCGGCAAAGACGGTATTGCCAGCATCAAGGATATCGAAGGGAAACGCGTGGCCTACCCGCCGAACTCGACCGCGCAGTATGCGCTGGAAGCGGCGATCAGCGTCAACAAACTCGACCGCAGCAAGATTACCCTGCTGCCGCTGCGTCCGGCAGAGATGGTCGCCGCCTGGAAACGGGGTGATATTGATGCGGGCTATGTCTGGGCACCGTTTGCGCAGGAGCTGGAGTCCTCCGGCGGGCATCAGGTTTTTGCCACCAAAGATCTGCAGAAAGATGGCTATCTGATCTACAACAACTACGTGGTGCGCAAGGCCTTTGCCGAGCAGTATCCGCAGGCGGTGACCGCTTTCCTGCGCGTGCATCAGCAAAAAGTCGACGAGTTTAAGAAAGACCCGGACCGCGCCGCGGCGATTGTCGCCAAAGAAGTGGGGGCACCCGTGACCACCGCCGCCAATACCCTCGGCGGCCTGGAGTACCCGACGCTGGCGCAGCAGGGCACCGCAGACTGGCTGGGTAACGGCACGCAAACCACCGACAGCGGCATTGGCAAAGCGCTGACCAAAACCTCCAGCTTCCTGGCGGGCATCGGTGAGATCCGCAAACGCGATATCCCGGCCAACTGGGATACGGCGATTGAGTCACGCTACATTCGCGACGCGGCGGTAGCAGCGCAATGAGATTGAGTCACCATATCGCTATCAGCGTCCTGTCGGTGGCGGTTTTCTTTATTGTCTGGCAGGTGGCGGCCATGCGGCAGTGGGTGGATCCCCTGCTGCTGCCCTCGCTCACCGATATCGGTCTGACCACGGAAGAGCTGCTGGCCGATGGCTATCGTCAGGTGCCGCTGTGGGAGCATATCGCGGTCAGCCTGGCGCGTGCGCTTAGCGCCTTTGCCGTGGCGATCGCCATTGGTATTCCGCTGGGGCTGCTGATGGGGCTGTCGGACGGCCTCGCCGCCGTGCTCAATCCGTTCGTTCAGTTCCTCCGCCCGCTGCCCAAAATCGCGCTGATCCCGCTGGCGGTGGTGTGGCTGGGCATTGGCGAAGCCTCGAAATTCTTCCTGATCTTTATCGCCACTTTCCTGAGTGTGGTGGTGGGTGCCGCCGCGGCGGTGGATCGCATTGGCCGCTCGCGCATCCGCGTGGCGCAAACCCTGGGTGCCTCGCGTCAGCAGATCTTCCTGCGCGTGGTGCTGCCGGATGCGCTCCCGGACCTCTTCACCACCGTCAGGCTGTCGATTGGTATTGGCTGGACGTCGCTGATTGCGGCGGAGATGGTGGCGGCCAGCTCTGGCCTCGGCTGGATGGTGATCAACGCCAGCTCCTATCTGCGTACCGATATCGTCATGCTCGGCATTCTGCTGCTGGGCGGCATTGGCTACGTTCTGGATCTCTTACTGCTGGGGCTGCAGCGGCTAATTGTGCCCTGGGCGGGGAAAGAATAATGAGTGCTATCACGCTGGAAAATGTTTCGCTCTCCTTTGCGGCGAAACCGCAGCCCTTCAGGGTGCTGGAGGATATCAATCTCTCCCTCAGCAAGGGGGAGTTCGTGGTGCTGCTGGGGCCGTCCGGCTGCGGTAAATCTACCATTCTGAACCTGGTGGCCGGCTTCAATAAGCCGGATCGCGGACGGGTGGTGGCGGGTGGGAAATCGGTGCGCGAGCCGGGCCCCGACCGCGGGATGATCTTCCAGCAGCCGAATCTGTTCCCGTGGCTGTCGGTGCTGGATAACGTCACTTTTGGCCCACGCCTCGGCAAACACCGCAAGGATGAGACCAACGCCCAGGCGCAGGACTGGCTGGAGCGCGTGGGGCTGAAAGGGTTTGAGCATCACGCTCCCTGGCAACTGTCCGGCGGCATGAAGCAGCGCGTGGCGCTGGCCCGCGCCTGGCTGCCGGAGCCGGAAGTGCTGTTGCTGGATGAGCCTTTTGGCGCGCTGGATGCGCAAACCCGGCTGATGATGCAGGAGCTGCTGCGTGAGGCCTGGCTGTCCACCGGCACCACGCTGCTGTTTGTCACCCACGATGTGGACGAGGCGCTGTTCCTCGCCGATCGGATCCTGATCATGTCGGCAAAACCTGGAAAAATCGTCGAAGAGATCGTCCTGCCGTTCGGGCGTGAACGCGACATCGAAACCCTTGCCGGGCACCCGCGCTACAGCGAGATCAAGCATCACGTCCTGCACCGGGTGCGCCAGGAGGCAAAGCGGCATTTAGGTTAAACACAGTTCCCGGTGTCGGGAATGAATCAACTGTCATCACTGAGGTGGAAGCAATGAGCAACAGCGAATTACGAGACCGTCTTGAAACAAGTATTCAGCAGCACCGGGACGAATATGTGGCGCTCGCCAAAGATATTCACGCCCATCCGGAAACCGGCAATAACGAATATTACGCCAGCAACCTGCTGACGCAGCTGCTGGAGAAGCATGGTTTTACCGTCACCCTGAACGTTGCCGGACACGAAACGGCCTTCTACGCGGTAAAAGAGAGCGGCAAGCCCGGCCCGACCATTGCTTACCTCGCAGAATATGATGCGCTGATAGATATCGGCCACGCCTGCGGACATAACATTATTGGCGTCACCAGCATTGCCGCGGCGATTGCGCTCGGTGAGACGCTGGCCAGCACTGGCGGCAAGGTGGTGGTGCTCGGCACCCCGGCAGAAGAGGGCGGGCTGCGCGGAAAAGGCGGGCCAAACGGTAACGTGAAAGCCCGCTTCGTGGAGCACGGTTTCCTGAAGGAGGTCGATGTGGCCCTGATGGTGCACCCTGCGGGCAAAACGCGGCTTTCCGGCCCGTCGCTGGCGAACAATCATCTCTACTTCCACTTCTACGGCAAGCCATCCCACGCGGGCAGCTCACCGCATAAAGGCGTCAATGCGCTGGATGCGCTGGTGCTGCTTTACAACGGCATCAGCGTCCTGCGCCAGCAGCTGCCGGACGGCATTCGCGTGCATGGCATCATCACCAACGGCGGCCAGGCCCCGAACGTGATCCCGGAATATGCCTCCGCCCATTACTACATCCGGGCCCACACCCGGGAAGAGGTGCTGGCGCTGGAGCCACGCATTCGCGCCATTGCCGAAGGCGTTGCGCTGGCCACCGGCACCACCGTGAAAATTGAGCATCAGGTTGGCCCGCGTGATTTCAATATCAACCACACCCTGAACGACGTCCTGCTGGAGGAATTTACCGCGGCAGGAGAGAACGTAGAGCTGAAAGAGAAAGAGGGGCTGGGTTCGACCGATGCCGGGGACATCAGCCACGCGGTGCCGACGGCGCATCCGTACATCAAGATTGGCCCGGACGATCTGATTGGCCATACCGTCGCGTTTCGTGAAGCGGCCAACTCCACCCAGGGCTACGACGCGCTGGTGACGGGTGCCCAGGTGTTGGCCCGCACGGGATTACGCCTGCTGACGGATGCCGCCCTGCTGCAGGCGGCAAAAGACGAATTTGCCGGTCGTACCGCGATAACCCAGGCCGCTTAACCTTAATACCGGAGCGACATAATAATGAAAATGCTGTTTTCTGCCGCCGCGCTGATGCTGGCGGCGGTTTTACCGCTGGGAAGCGCCCACGCTCAGAGCGTGGATCGCAACGCGACGCTGAACATCGCCTACGGCAACCGGCCGGGCACGCTGGATCCCTATCTGACGACCAACAATGCCACCTCGGACGTGGACAGGCATATCTTCGAAACCCTGTTCACCATCAATGATAAATTCGAGCCCGTGCCGGAACTGGTGCAGAGTTACACCCTCAGCGACGATCGCAAAACCTACACCCTGGTGCTGCGCGACGGGATCCACTTCCACGACGGCCAGCTGCTGACTGCCGATGACGTGGTGGCCTCCATGAACCGCTGGCTGGCGGTCTCCACCCAGGGGAAAGCCAACCTGCCGGGCGTACAGTTCAGCAAAGTGGATGACAAAACGGTCAGCTTCACGCTGGCGGCCCCGTCGCTCATTACCCTCAACGTGCTGGCCGACGTGAAGAACATCGCCGCCATCATGCCAAAACGCATTATTGACGCAGCGAACAGCAGCAATAAGCCGGTGACGGAGCTGGTCGGCACCGGTCCTTACAAGCTGGCGGAATTTAAGCCGGGCGACTATCTGCATCTGACCCGCTATGACCAGTATCAGTCCCGCACCGAGCCTGCTAGCGGGCTGTCGGGGCAGAAAAAAGCGGACGTAAAGGATATCTGGTTCCGCTACATCACCGACGAATCGACCCGCCTGGCGGGAGCGATGACCGGGGAGTACGATCTGGTCTTCCAGCTGCCAAAGGACAATATCGAGACCCTGAGCAGCGCCCCGGATCTTTCCCTGTTCCAGCCGCAGAGCGGCGGATCCCTGATCACCTATCTGTTTAATAAAAACCAGGGGCCGTTCGCCAACGTGAAGCTGCGCCAGGCGTTTAACCTGGCGCTCGACGTGCATCAGACCCTGCTGGCAGGCTACAGCGATCCGCGCTTCTTCAAAGAAGATCCCTCTCTGGGCTTCCCGGATCAGGTGGACTGGTACAGCGAGGCGGGTAAGCCTTTCTGGAACCAGCACAAGCTGGATCAGGCGCGCGCGCTGGTGAAAGAGTCGGGCTACAACGGCGAAGAGGTGGTGATCATCGCCACCAAAGAGTATGCCGAGCTCTATAACCTGGCGATCGTCGCCCAGCAGGTGCTGAAGCAGATTGGCGTTAAATCCCGGCTGGACGTGTATGACTGGCCCACCGTGCTGCAGCGCCGTCAGGATCCGAAAAACTTCGATCTCTGCGCCCTGGAGTTCTCCATGCGTCAGGTTCTGCACCAGTATCCGTTCCTTGATTCACGGGCCAAATTCCCGGGCCTGAGCAACAGCCCGGAGATCGACAGCGTGCTGGATCAGATCAAACAGGCACCGTCGCTGAAAGAGGCCAAACCGCTGGTGGATAAGCTGAACGTGCTGAGCTGGCAATATCTGCCGGTGATTGTGCTGGGGCGTACTACCCCGGATGCGGTGGCGATCAAAAACAACGTGCAGGGCTACCAGGATCTGATTGGCCCGATTCTGTGGAACGTTAGCGTAACTAAACCCTGACGGGAGAAGGCGATGAAAAGATACCTCTTTCACCGCCTGCTGGCACTGCTACCGGTGCTGCTGGTGGTGTCGGTAGTGGTGTTCTGTCTGATTCATCTGGCGCCGGGCGATCCGGCGCTGGTGATTCTGGGTAACGATGCCAGCCCGCAGGATATCGCGGCGCTGCGCCAGCAGATGGGGCTGGACAGGCCGATGCTGGCGCAGTTTATCAGCTGGTTTGGCGAGGTGCTTACCGGCAATTTAGGCCATTCACTGTTTCTCGATACCAGCGTGATGACCCTGTTTTTACAGCATCTCACCCCTACGCTGGCGCTGGCGTTATATGCCCAGGCGATCGCGCTGGTGCTGGGTCTGGCGGGCGGGGTGCTGAGCGCCTGGCAACACGGCAGCCTGCTGGATCGCGCCATCCGCATGCTGGCGACCCTCGGGATGTCGGTGCCGGGCTTTCTGCTCGGCCTGTTTTTGATCTTCTTTTTTGCGGTGCAGCTGCGCTGGTTCCCGGTGGTGGGGTATCGCTCCACCAACGAGGATTTCTGGCTTAACGTCTGGTATTTAACCCTGCCGGCGTTTGCGCTGGGATTGCGTATCGCCGCGTTGATCGCCCGCATGACCCGCGCGGTCATGCTGGATGTGATGCAGGAGCCCTTTATCAGTACCGCCCGCGCCAAAGGGGTGCCGGAGCGGCTGGTGCTGCTGCGCCACACCCTGAAAAACAGCCTGATCCCCATTCTGACCATCTGCGGCGAATCTTTTGCCTCGCTGGTCACCGGCACCATCGTCATTGAGAGCGTGTTTGGCATTCCCGGCGTGGGATCGCTGATCGTGGACTCGATCGAACGGCGTGACGTCACGGTGATCCAGGGCGTGGTGCTGCTGATCACCGTCTGCTATGTGTTGATCAACCTGGCGGTGGATCTGCTGAGCTATCTGGCCGATCCGCGACTTTCCGTCGACGGGGGTGAAAAATGATCCTGAAGCGCAACCCCTCCCTGCTCATCTGGCCTGCGGTGCTGGTGACCATCGTCCTGCTGTCGTTTTTTGCCAGCGCGTTAAGCCCCTACGATCCCTACAGCATCGATCCGCTCAGCAGACTGAAACCGCCTTCCGCCGCGCACTGGTTCGGCACGGATAACTTTGGCCGGGATCTGTTTGTGCGTGTCGCCCTGGCGGTGAGAGTGTCATTCTCGGTAGGGGCCGCGGTGGCGGTGATTGCGGGCATCACGGGAATGGTGATCGGCCTGCTGTGTGCCTGGTACCGTCCGGTCGACCGGGTGCTGATGCGCGTCTGTGACGGGCTGTTTGCGTTCCCGTCCCTGCTATTGGCGATCGCCATCGTCGGCGTGCTGGGGCCAAATATCGCCAACGTGGTGTTGGCTCTGTCGCTGGTCTATGTCCCGTCGATCGCCCGGGTGATCCGTGGGGCGGCGATGGTCATTAAAGAGAAAAACTTTATCGAAGCGCTGCGGGCGCAGGGGGCGAGCGCCTCCCGCATTATCTGGCTGCACCTGCTGCCCAACGTTATTTCGCCCTTTATCGTCCAGGTCAGCTGGGTCTTTTCCGTCGCCATTCTGACGGAGGCCGCGCTCAGCTTTCTTGGCTCAGGCGTCCCGGCCCCGATGCCGAGCCTCGGCAATTTACTGCTGGAAGGGAAAGCGGTGATCTTTACCGCCTGGTGGATGACCTTCTTCCCCGGCATCGCCATCGTGCTGCTGATCCTGGCGCTGAATATCATCGGCGATGACCTGCGCGACAGCGCCGATCCGGGGCTAAAACCGCTGCCGCGCCGGGTTTTACGTCTGTTAAAACAAGGGGGACGTCATGGCTGAGACGTTACTGCAGGTAAAGGATCTTGAGGTCAGCTTCGCCACCCGTCAGGGGATCATCTCCCCGGTGCGCGGTGTCTCCTTCCATGTGCATGCCCACGAAACCCTCGGCATTATCGGCGAATCGGGCTGCGGCAAGAGCGTGACCGCCCAGGCGGTGATGGGGCTACTGTCACCGCGCACCAGCCGGGTGGAGGGCGACGTGGTGCTGGCGGGCAACGCGCTGCATACGCTGTCGGCAAAAGCGCGTCGGCAGATGAGCGGCCGCGACATGGCGATGATTTTTCAGGACCCGCTGGCCAGCCTGAACCCGGTGATGACGATTGGCTATCAGATTGATGAGAGCCTGCGGCTGCATACAACGCTTAACCGTGTGCAGCGTCAGGCGAAAATCCTCGCTCTGCTCGCTCAGGTAGGCATCCCCGATCCGCTGCGCTGCGCCGGATCCTGGCCGCATGAACTCTCCGGCGGCATGCGCCAGCGGGTGATGATTGCCATGGCGATCGCCACCTCGCCGTCGCTGCTCATTGCCGATGAACCCACCACCGCGCTGGATGCGACCATTCAGGCGCAAATCCTCGATCTCCTTGATGAGATTAAGCATGAAACCGGGATGGGGATTGTCATTATTACCCACAACCTGAGCGTGGTGGCCAGGCTGTGCCAGCGCGTGGTGGTGCTGTACGCCGGTCAGGTGGTGGAAGAGACGGATGTCTGGACGCTGTTTGAACGTCCGCGCCACCCTTACACCCGCGCGCTGCTGGCGGCTCGCCCGTCGGCGGACCATACGCCTAAAACCGCCCTGGCAGAGATCGGCGGCCAGGTGCCTTCACTCCATGCGCTGCCCACGGGCTGTACCTATGCCGATCGCTGCCCGCTGGCGCAGCCGCGCTGCCGGGCAGAGGCCCCCGGGCTATGCACCCTCGGCGGTAAAGGTCACCAGGTTCGCTGCTGGCGGGCCGAAGAGACAGGAGCCCTACGATGACAACCCCTTTACTGAGCGTGAATCAGCTCACGAAAACTTTTCAGCGTCGCGGCCAGTCCGTACCGGCGGTGAACGGGGTGAGCTTTACCCTCAATGCCGGTGAAACCTGGGCGCTGGTGGGGGAATCCGGTAGCGGGAAAAGCACCACCGGACGGCTGGTGCTGGGGTTAACCCCTGCCAGCGGGGGTGATATTCAGTTCGAAGGACGCTCGCTGGCCGGGTTAAACGCTGCCGGATGGCGCAGCGTGCGCCGGGATATGCAGATGATTTTTCAGGATCCGCTCTCGTCCCTCGACCCGAAGCGCACCGTGGGCTATAGCCTGGAAGAGCCGCTGATTATCCACGGCATCGGCAATCGCAAAGCGCAGGTGGGGGAGATGCTGGAGCAGGTAGGTTTACGACCGCAGGATGCCACGCGCTATCCGCATGAATTTTCCGGCGGTCAGCGGCAGCGCATCGGGATCGCCCGGGCGCTGATCCTTAAGCCTAAGCTAATCATCTGCGATGAGCCGGTGTCGGCGCTGGATGTCTCCATTCAGTCGCAGATCCTGAACCTGCTGATGCGGCTCCAGCGCGAGTACGGGCTGGCCTACCTGTTTATCTCCCATGACCTGAACGTCGTCCGGCACATTGCCGATCGCGTGGGGGTGATGTATCGCGGCAGGATCGTGGAGCAGGGCGATACAGAGCGTATTTTCTCTGCGCCCCAGCATGACTATACGCGCTTTTTACTGAACGCCATTTTGCCTGTGCACCCGGTCGCGACAGGCGTTGCGCGTGCGGCGGTGAACGGCTAATGCCGACAGGAGTCGATTTGACCGGCGGGTCGGTTATAATAGGCGCAAGTGACAACATTCACGGCCCCATTTAACCCGGCGCACGCCGCCTCACATGAGTACCTTTAATGAGTGAAATGATTTACGGCATCCACGCGGTGCAGGCCCTGCTGGAGCGCGCACCGGAGCGTTTTCAGGAAGTCTTTATTCTGAAAGGGCGTGAAGACAAACGCCTGATGCCGCTGATCCACGCCCTGGAAGCGCAGGGTGTGGTGATCCAGCTGGCGAACCGTCAGTATCTGGATGAGAAAAGCGAAGGTGCGGTGCACCAGGGGATCATCGCCCGGGTCAAGCCGGGCCGCCAGTATCAGGAAAACGATCTGCCGGATCTCATCGCCACCCTGGATAACCCGTTCTTCCTGATCCTCGACGGCGTGACCGATCCGCACAACCTCGGTGCCTGCCTGCGTAGCGCCGATGCCGCAGGTGTTCACGCGGTGATCGTGCCGAAAGATCGCTCTGCACAGCTCAACGCCACGGCTAAAAAAGTGGCCTGCGGCGCAGCGGAAAACGTGCCGCTGATCCGCGTCACTAACCTGGCGCGCACCATGCGTCAGCTGCAGGAAGAGAATATCTGGATCGTCGGCACCGCCGGTGAAGCAGACCATACCCTGTTCCAGAGCAAAATGACCGGCAGTCTGGCGTTGGTGATGGGTGCGGAAGGGGAAGGTATGCGCCGTCTGACCCGCGAGCACTGCGACGAGCTGATCAGCATTCCGATGGCGGGCAGCGTCTCGTCCCTGAACGTCTCCGTGGCAACCGGCATCTGCCTGTTCGAAGCGGTGCGCCAGCGCGGGTAGTCTGCTGTGCCCGGTGGCGCTGCGCTTACCGGGCCTACGGTCCGTGCTTTTGTAGGCCGGGTAAGGCGAAGCCGCCACCGGGCAATATCACTCCTCCAGCGACCGCAAATGGTCATCCTTTCTTAGCGTCATCAGCGCGAAAATACTCACCACCGCCGTGGCCATCACGTAATAGGCCGGAATATCCAGATTCCCCGTCTCTTTTATCAGTCCGGTAATGATCAGACCCGCACAGCCCGAGAAGATGGCATTCGACAGCGAATAGGCCAGCCCCAGCCCGGTATAGCGCACCCGCGTCGGGAACATCTCTGACAGCATGGCCGGTCCTGGCCCTGCCAGCATCCCTACCAGGCCACCTGCAATCAGCACCACTATCGCTTTCACTGCCAGGGTGCTGGACTCCGCCTGCAGGATTTTCAGCAGCGGCAGGGCGAGGATCAGCAGCAGAACGGCGGCAATCACCATCACCGTGCGGCGGCCGATACGATCGCTCAACATCCCGGAGGGAATAATGGTCAGCGCAAAGCCGATATTGGAGATCACCGCTATCAGCAGCGCCTGGTTAAAGCCGGTGTGCAGGGCCGATTGCAGGTAGGCGGGCATGATCACCAGATAGGTATAACCTGCGGCAGACCAGACCATCACCCGGCCGATCCCCATCACGATAGCTTTCAGCGTGTCACTGGTGCGGGCTTTCGCCACTACCGGTTTGGTTTGCTGCTTCACGAAGCTCGGCGTCTCTTCCATGCTCACCCGCAGCCACAGGGCCACCGCCCCCAGCGGCAGGGCGATAAAGAACGGGATGCGCCAGCCCCAGTCATGCAGGGCTTCTGGCGTCAGCAGGGCCGAGAGCAATGCCACGATCCCCGCGCCGGCCAGCAGCCCCAGCGCAACGGTAAAGGACTGCCAGGCGCCGTACAGCCCGCGTTTGCCACGCGGGGCGAACTCGGTCATCAGCGACACCGCGCCGCCATACTCACCACCCGCGAACAGCCCCTGCAGGATCCGCAGGCCGGTGATGATCAGCGGGGCGGCAATGCCGATGCTGGCATACACCGGCACCAGACCAATCGCCGCCGTGGCCAGGGTCATCATCACCAGTACGATGATAAGGGTGGGCTTACGCCCGATACGATCGCCGATCCGCCCGAAGACGATGGCGCCTAACGGACGAAAGAAAAAGGCGATGGCAAACGAGGCGTAGGTGAGGATCAGGCTGGTCAGCCCCGCCTCACCGCTGAGCTGGAAAAAGTTTTTTGCAATCACGGTGGCCAGAAAACCGTACACCGCAAATTCGTACCATTCGATAAAGTTACCGATTGAGCCTGCAACTAATGCGCGCTTGTGGGCATCCGGCGCCCGCTGAGTGGATTGCATCGTTATTCTCTCCATGAGGTTAAGAATAAATTATTCACTATAAAAGCCGATATGAAATTTATTATTCGTCCAATCTGTGACCAGATTCACGCCTGGAGAGGGCGAAATTTTGCGCCCGCTTCCGTGCAGCGTCTGCCCGGTCTGTCCATAATTACCTCATTGCCATAGAAGGAGGGATACATTATGCACTGGCAGACGCACACGGTTTTTAATCAGCCTGCGCCACTCACCAACAGCAACCTTTTTCTTTCCGATCGTGCCCTGTGTGAAGCGGTCAGCCGTGAAGGCGCTGACTGGGACGCGGAGCTGCTCGCCAGTATTGGTCAGCAGCTGGGTACGGCAGAATCGCTGGAACTGGGCCGCCTTGCTAACGCCAATCCGCCCGAGCTGCTGCGCTTTGACGCCAGCGGTGCCCGGCTGGACGATGTGCGCTTTCATCCCGCGTGGCACCTGCTGATGCAGGGGTTGTGCGCTAACCGGGTGCATAACCTGGCGTGGGAAGAGGAGGCGCGAAAAGGGGCCTTCGTGGCCCGCGCGGCGCGTTTTATCCTGCATGCGCAGGTGGAGTCCGGCACGCTTTGCCCGATCACCATGACCCATGCCGCCACGCCGCTGCTGCAACAGGCGCTACCCCGCGCTTTCCACGACTGGCTAACGCCGCTCCTTAGCGACCGGTATGACTCCCATCTGGCGCCAGGCAACCAGAAGCGCGGCCTGCTGATTGGCATGGGGATGACGGAGAAGCAGGGCGGATCGGATGTCCTCAGCAACACCACCCGGGCAGAGCGCTGCAGCGACGGCAGCTACCGGCTGGTGGGCCATAAGTGGTTTTTCTCGGTGCCGCAAAGCGATGCGCATCTGGTACTGGCGCAGGCGAAGGGCGGCCTGTCGTGCTTCTTCGTTCCCCGTTTTCTGCCTGACGGCCTGCGCAATGCCGTCCATCTGGAGCGTCTGAAAGACAAGCTGGGCAACCGCTCTAACGCCAGCAGCGAAGCCGAGTTCCTCGAGGCCACCGGCTGGCTGCTGGGTGAAGAGGGGGAAGGGGTGCGCCAGATCCTGAAGATGGGCGGCCTCACCCGCTTCGACTGCGCGCTCGGCAGCCACGGCCTGATGCGCCGGGCCTTCTCGGTGGCGTTGTATCATGCCCACCAGCGGCAGACCTTTGGCAAAAACCTGATCGATCAGCCGCTGATGCGCGATGTGTTAAGCCGCATGGCGCTGCAGCTGGAGGGACAAACGGCGCTCCTGTTCCGCCTGGCGCGGGCCTGGGATCGCCGGGATAACGAGCACGACGCCCTGTGGGCACGGCTGTTTACCCCGGCCGCGAAACTGGCGATCTGTAAAGCCGGGATCCCGTTCGTCGCGGAAGCGATGGAGGTGCTCGGCGGTATCGGCTATTGCGAAGAGAGCGAGCTGCCGCGTATCTACCGGGAGATGCCGGTCAACAGCATCTGGGAAGGCTCGGGCAATATGATGGGGCTGGACGTGCTGCGGGTGCTGGCGAAACAGCCTGCGGTGATGGATCTGCTGGCCGAGGATTTTGCTGGTGTGAAGGGGCAGGATCGGCATTTCGATCGCAGCTGGCGCCAGTTACAGCAGAAGCTGCGTAAACCCCATGAGGCGCAGGGCAGGGAGATCGCCCGGCAGATCTTTCTGCTGGGCGCGGGGGCACAGATGTTGCGCCATGCGTCACCGCCGGTGGCGCAGGCCTGGTGCCGTGAAATGCTTGACGCCCGTGGAGGATCTCTGCTCAGCGAGCAGGTCCAGGATGACCTGCTGCTGCGCGCCACGGGCGGTGTAGCCTGACTCTTACAGGCGGAACAGGCTAACCAGATCGGTCAGGTGGGAACCCTTTCCGCGCAGAACCTGTGCCGTCTGTTCGCTACGTGATACGCGGTCGGCGTTGATATGCGACGCTTCGCCGATATGCGTCATCGCCAGATTTACCTGACCGATACCTGCCGACTGCTCGCGGGAGGCATGGTTAATCTCCGTGACCAGTTGGTTGATATTGTCGATGTGCTCGATGATGCTCTCCATCGCATGCCGGGTCTGCTCCGACAGGGCGTGGCCCTCGCTCACCTTGCTAAGCGTATCGCCAATCAGCTGTTCAATCTCCTTCACCGCGTTGGCGCTACGCGCTGCCAGGGCGCGCACTTCCTGAGCCACCACGGCAAAGCCTTTACCGTGCTCGCCCGCCCGGGCGGCTTCTACGGCGGCGTTCAGGGCCAGGATATTGGTCTGGAAAGCGATACCTTCAATCACCCGCGTAATGGCTTCGATACGTTTCGATGCTTCGCGAATATCATCCATGGTAGCGACAGCATTGCTGACGGTCTCCCCGCCCTGATGCACCGCCCGTGAGGTTTCGCCTACCAGCTGCTGGGTCTGCTCCATATTGGCCGCATTCTGCTGCACGCTGGCCGCCAGCTGCTCCATACTGGCGGAGGTCTCTTCCACGCTGCTGGCCTGTTTGTTGATCTGCTCAGAGATCTCACCGGTATCCGCTGCCAGGGCGTTGGTTCCCTGATGGATATCCCCTGCGGCTTCACGCACCTGCAGCACGATTTTTTGCAGCCCGCCGCCAATCCCGTTGATGGCATTGATCAACTGACCCACCTCATCCTGACGGGTAGCAGGCAGGGTGTTACGCAGATCGCCTGCGGCATACTGTTCTGCCAGACCAATCACATCGCGCAGCGGACGTGAAAGCCAGCGGCGAATAATAAACGCGAACAGCATGGCGAAGAGTGCGGACAGGACGATGCCGGCCAGCAGGAAGCGATCGCGCAGACTGGTCACCTCGGCCAGCAGGACGGATTTATCCACCTCGCCCACTATCGTCCAGTTCCAGCCCGGGAGCGGCGTCCAGGCCATAATCAGCGTACGACCGTCGGCGCTATGGCGCTCCAGGGTGCCGGATTTATCCGCCAGCAGCTGCTGCTGAATGTCGTTCTCCCATTTCGGCAACTGCCCCTCTTCTGCGCTATGGAACAGGTACTGACCGTGATTTTTGCCATGACTGCGGTCCAGCACAAAGAAGTGGCCGCTCTCGCCCAGACGGCGGCTGAGGATCTTCTCACGCATGACGTTCCACGAGTGGGTAATGTCGACCCCGACGAAGATGATGGCGATCACCTGTCCGCCCGCGTCCTTCACCGGTTGATACTGGGTGATGTAGCGTTTGCCGAACAGCAGGGCGAGGCCGCGATAGACCTCACCTTTGCTGACCACCGTCCAGGCCGGGCTGGCGTGATCCAGTACCGTACCGATGGCCCGGTCGCCGTTCTCTTTACGCAGGGAGGTTGCCACGCGGACAAAGTCGTCGCCGCTGCGGACAAACAGCGTAGCGATGGCCCCGGTGCGATTCAGAAAATCATCGGGCGTGGTGTTGTTCTCATGGAGTTCCGTCTCACCGCCTTTCAGCAGCGGGACGTTCTGACCGTTGATGGTGCGGGTCTGGCTGGCGTCAATGGCCAGCGGTTGCGGCAAAAAGGTGGTGAACAGGCGGGTATAGCTCTCCACCTCTTCGGTGAGGCTGGTATTGAACATCTGCACCATATCCACCACGCCGGTAGACTGGTTATGCAGGTCTTCTATGGCCAGCGATTCGAGTTTTTGACTGGAGTTATAGCTCAGGAGAAAAGTGAACAGCAGAAAGAGTGTGGCAACACTCAAGCCGGTAAGCAGCGATAGCTTTGTGCCCAGACCTGCACGGCGAAAAAAGTTGATCATAAATTGCTCATTGCTAAAAAGGTAACGCTTTTCAACGGCAGAGCGGGGATAACATTTATTAGCTTTATGTAACAAAATGTTACAGTGTTGTCTCGAGGTAGTAGCGGCAAGGATAATAGAATTGTAAATATTAAAAAGCCACTCTTTTTTAGTGGCTTTTTATGGGCGCTTTTCAGGCGTAGAGAATGGCTTGTACCCGCCAGCGATTGACATGGCTATCTTCCTGCATGGTAATAATGCGATACCAGGATGCTCCCTGTTCATCTGCTTTTAGCGCAATCATGCGCTCTACATCCTGCGGACTCCCTGAGATATCATTCACGGAAATCAGTCCAATTTCATTCAAACCCGTCACACAATCAGCGCTGGCAAATTCGGCTGACTGTGCGGCAGTACTCACCAGACCGGCTGAGAGTAACAGTGAGGTCAAAGCAAGAGATCGTTTCATCGTCAGCTCCATTTTACGTGTCCCCGGTATCCGCCGGGCAATCCTTCGCTAATAAACTCATTTCCATTGCCGCAGGCATGGAGTTTATTGTGGACAGGAAAACGTCTATGGACGCAAAGCAGTGTAAATGTCGTTTAAATACCGCGCGTTATTTACGGTATAAAATGGCTTGCGAGTACCATTGTCCTGTTACGATGTTTTCATCGATAAGGAGAATGACGTAATAATCTGCTTTCGCGGCGACGGCTTTTGCTTTAATGGCATCTTCCACATCGGCGGGAGAGCCACGCTCAAGTGCGGTGACGGTACCCATCCGCTGTAATCCTTCCGTCTGATTACGGCGAATTTCTTGTGGGTGGTCGGCAACCGGCGGTGCAGGCTGTGGCGTACCTTCTAACACGCTACATCCGCCCAACACCAGCATCAGCAATAAAGCAGCAAACCTTCGCATAACCATATCTCGTTTCCTGATAGCCATAGTGTAGAACTCTGTTGATTTAGGATTGGGGGAATGTTCCCAAATTGTTAGCTGTGGCGTAAATTTCGAATGAAAATTGTGCGAAAGCGTAATCCAGTTCTCAACATTTTAAATCACCCTTTAGCATGAGGCCTTTTGATGATTGAACTTGAAATACGGCACTTTGGCGACCATGAAAGTGTACACGCCGTTCCGGCAGGAAAACGATCTCAACCGCTGCCGGTTATTATTTTTTATCATGGTTTTACTTCATCAAAGCTGGTCTACAGCTATTTTGCGGTAGCGCTGGCGCAGGCCGGTTTTCGGGTGGTGATGCCGGATGCACCGGATCACGGCGCACGCTTTGCAGGGGATGAGCAGGCTCGTCTGGAGCAGTTCTGGCCAATCCTGCATGGCAACCTCACGGAGTTTGCTGCGCTAAGGGATGGGTTGTATCAGGCCGGACTGGTGGCGGATGAACGCCTTGCGGTGGCCGGTGCCTCGATGGGCGGGATGACCGCGCTGGGTATTATGGCGCGCCATCCGGAGGTGAAATGCGTGGCAAGCCTGATGGGCTCTGGCTACTTTACCTCCCTGGCCCGCACGCTGTTTGCGCCGCTGCAACCTGAGACATTTGACGCGATGGTCTCTCCGCTTGCCGACTGGGAGGTGACAACTGCGCTACCCCGTCTGGCCGACCGCCCGCTGCTGCTGTGGCACGGGGAGGCGGATGACGTCGTGCCCGCCGCGGAGACCTTCCGTTTGCAGCAGGCCCTGCAGCAGGAAGGGCTGGATAAGAACCTAACCTGTCTGTGGGAGGCGGGAGTCAAACATCGCATCACGCCGACCGCCCTCGATGCCACGGTGGCGTTTTTCCGTCAGCACCTTTAAACGCGCAGGATCTTCACCCCCTGATCTTCCAGTTTCTGGAGGATCAGGGGGTCCGCACCTTTACCGGTGATCACCAGGTCTATCTGCTCGGCGCGGCTGAACAACATACCTGCGCGCTCCCCGACCTTGCTGCTGTCGACCAGCACCACCAGCTTGCCGACCACGTTCAGCATGTTCTGCTCCGCCATGGCGGTCAGCATATCGGTTTTATACAGCCCCTCGGCGGTGAGCCCTTTCCCGCTGGTAAACATCCAGTGCCCGGCATACAGCGTGTTCTCGCTGTCCTGCGGGCTTAAGGTGATGGACTGACTTTTATTATACTGACCGCCCATGATTACCACGCTTTCGTGCTCCTGATCGATGAGGTAGTTGGCCAGCGGCAGGTAGTTGGTAATGATCTGCACCGGCTTGCCACACATTTCGCGGCCCAGCAGGAAGGCGGTTGAACCACAGTTGATCACCACGCTTTCGCCAGGATTCACCAACTGAGAGGCGGCCCGGGCAATGCGCACTTTCTCGTCGTGATTCTGCGCCTGATGAATATTCATCGGAGACCAGCGCGGGCGCTGTTGGCTGATAGCTTCGGCACCGTTACGGACTTTTTTCAGCTTCCCGCTCTCATCAAGTTTATTGATATCCCGGCGCGCGGTGGCGGGGGAGACGCCCAGCCGGGCAATCACCTGTTCCACGGTAACAAACCCCGTTTGTGCCAGGAGTTCCAGTAAAATTTGATGCCGCTGTGCTTCTGTCATGAGCTATTCCGAAATAAATTGATTTCAAAAGATGATATTTGAAATAGCCTGAAATTACTAAGTAAAAGATGGAACCGCCAGGCGCTGCGCCTGGCGATGAAGAGGTAATTACAGGAATGATTTGAACGGCAGATCTGGCTCAATGGTAAAGCAGTCGTCAAAGCCGCGCGGGTAGTGATACTCAAAATTGTCTTTATCCAGCGGCCAGGTAAACTTGCCGCCCACCTGCCAGATAAACGGCTTAAAGCCATATTTCAGACGATCTTTTTTCATCTCCCACAGGACGCGGATCTCCTGCGGATCGGCCTGGAAGTTTGACCAGATATCATGGTGGAACGGGATCACGACCTGGGTATTGAGTGCTTCTGCCATGCGCAGAATATCGGCGCTGGTCATCTTATCGGTGATGCCGCGCGGGTTCTCGCCATAAGATCCCAGCGCCACGTCGATATGATGCTCGTTGCCATGTTTGGCATAGTAGTTGGAGTAGTGCGAGTCGCCGCTGTGGTACAGCGTTCCGCCCGGGGTTTTGAACAGATAGTTCACCGCCCGCTCATCCATGCCGTCCGGCAGCAGACCAGCTGCCTTCTGGTCTGCCGGCAGGGTAATCAACGCCGTACGGTCAAACGCATCCAGGGCGTGGATTTCAATGTCTTTGATTTTTACCACGTCGCCAGGCTTCACCACGATGCAGCGCTCTTTTGGCACGCCCCAGCCGATCCAGATATCCACGCAGGTTTGCGGACCGATAAAGGGCACATCTGGCGCGCAGTTTTGCATCACGGCGGCGGCGACATTCACATCAATGTGATCGTTATGATCGTGAGTGGCCAACACGGCATCGATCTGGCGAATGCCGAACGGATCGAGGACAAACGGCGTGGTGCGCAGGTTTGGCTGCAGCTTCTGCACCCCCGCCATACGCTGCATCTGATGCCCTTTCTTCATCAGCGGATTGCCGTGGCTTTGCTTGCCGGTCCCGCACCAGAAATCGACGCAAACATTCGCGCCGCCCTGGGATTTCAGCCAGATCCCGGTGCAGCCCAGCCACCACATGGCAAAGGTGCCAGGCGCAACCTGCTCTTGTTCAATCTCTTCATTCAGCCAGGTACCCCATTCCGGGAAGGTGCTGAGGATCCATGATTCCCGGGTGATAGTGTGCACTTTACTCATTACCAGACTCCCTTTTGTTATCATAAGTAATCAATTAGTGATTCAATATGATTTATATTGTCACCAATAAATCAGCATTGCAACGCCCATTTTGAAGCCTTCCTCCCTTTAAAAGCACGTTACCGATAAAGAATATGCTGTGTTTTGTTATCTGTGTTTTTGGTAATTTCTTGAAAAATAAGATTATATATAAGTTTAAAAGGTTGAAATGAAAGTCATTACAGTATGAGAGGAAATAATTTGAGTGATGCGTCACAAATAATCAAATGCAATCTTGTGGTGATTATTTGTGATTACTAGAGTGGGGGCCTGTTGTACGAGCATTACGCAGCGTACTGCCTTTATCGGAGAGTGTTATGGAGATCCTCTACAGCGTCTTTACCGTCTTTTTTAATCAGGTAATGACCAATGCCCCGCTGCTGCTGGGTATCGTGACGTGTCTGGGCTACATCCTGCTACGCAAGAGCGTCAGCGTCATTATCAAAGGCACCATCAAAACCATCATCGGTTTCATGCTCCTCCAGGCGGGGTCCGGCATTTTAACCAGCACCTTTAAACCCGTCGTCGCCAAAATGTCCGAGGTCTATGGCATTAACGGCGCAATATCAGACACCTATGCATCAATGATGGCCACCATCGAACGGATGGACGATGCCTACAGCTGGGTGGGATATGCCGTGCTGTTGGCGCTGGCGCTGAACATTATTTATGTTCTGCTGCGCCGTATTACGGGTATTCGTACCATCATGCTGACCGGCCACATCATGTTCCAGCAGGCCGGGCTGATTGCCGTCTTCTTCTTTATCTACGGTTATCCCATGTGGACCACCATCATCTGTACGGCAGTGCTGGTGTCGCTTTACTGGGGGATCACCTCCAACATGATGTACAAGCCGACCCAGGAGGTGACCGACGGCTGCGGTTTTTCCATCGGCCACCAGCAGCAGTTCGCCTCCTGGATCGCCTATAAAGTCGCGCCGTACCTTGGCAAAAAAGAGGAGAGCGTGGAGGATCTCAAGCTGCCGGGCTGGCTCAATATTTTCCACGACAACATCGTCTCGACGGCGATCGTGATGACTATTTTCTTCGGTGCGATTCTTCTCTCATTTGGGACCGATGTGATTCAGGCGATGGCCGGGAAAACCCACTGGACCATCTACATCCTGCAAACCGGTTTCTCCTTCGCGGTGGCGATTTTCATTATTACCCAGGGCGTGCGCATGTTCGTGGCCGAGCTCTCGGAAGCCTTCAACGGCATCTCGCAGCGCCTGATCCCCGGTGCGGTTCTGGCGATCGACTGTGCGGCTATCTATAGCTTTGCGCCGAATGCCGTGGTCTGGGGCTTTATGTGGGGCACCATCGGCCAGTTGATTGCGGTCGGTATTCTGGTGGGCTGCGGCTCTTCCATCCTCATCATTCCTGGCTTTATCCCGATGTTCTTCTCCAACGCCACCATTGGCGTGTTTGCCAACCACTTTGGCGGCTGGCGCGCGGCGCTCAAGATCTGTCTGGTGATGGGGATGATTGAGATCTTCGGTTGCGTGTGGGCGGTCAAGCTCACCGGCATGAGCGCCTGGATGGGCATGGCCGACTGGTCAATTCTGGCCCCGCCAATGATGCAGGGCTTCGCCTCCCTCGGCATTCTCTTTATGGCCCTCATTATTTTTATTGCCCTCGCTTATATGTTCTTCGCTGGCCGTTCGCTGCGGGCGGAAGAAGATGCGGAAAAACAAACAGCAGAAGTTTCTGCTCACTAAGGAGTTTTGACTATGACCGTACGTATTCTGGCTGTATGTGGCAACGGACAAGGAAGCTCCATGATCATGAAAATGAAAGTGGACCAGTTTTTAACCCAGTCAAACATTGACCACACGGTGAACAGCTGCGCGGTGGGTGAATACAAAAGTGAATTGAACGGCGCGGACATCATCATCGCCTCGACCCATATCGCCGGGGAGATTAGCGTCACAGGCAATAAATATGTGGTGGGCGTGCGCAACATGCTGTCGCCTGCGGATTTTGGCCCAAAACTGCTGGATGTGATCAAAGAACACTTCCCGCAAGACGTGAAGTGAGGGGGCGCTATGAAACTCCGTGATTCGCTGGCAGACAATCACTCCATCCTTTTACAGGCCGAGGCCAGCACCTGGCAGGAGGCGGTAAAGCTGAGCGTTGATCTGCTGGTTAAAGCTGATGTGGTTGAGCCGCGCTATTACCAGGCCATTCTCGATGGCGTTGAGCAGTTTGGGCCGTACTTTGTGATTGCGCCGGGGCTGGCGATGCCGCATGGCCGCCCGGAGGAGGGGGTTAAAAAGACAGGGTTCGCACTGGTGACCCTGAAAACGCCGCTGGTGTTTAACCACGAGGATAACGACCCGGTCGATATTCTGATCACTATGGCGGCCGTTGATGCCAACACCCATCAGGAGGTAGGCATCATGCAGATCGTCAATCTGTTTGAAGACGAAGCCAATTTCGACCGTTTACGCGCCTGCCGTACCGAGCAGGACGTGCTGGATTTAATCGATAACGCCACTGCGGCGGCACGCTAAGAGGGAACTGAAATGTCATTACCAATGTTGCAGGTTGCGCTGGATAACCAGACTCTGGCCCACGCTTACGAAACCACCCGCCTGATCGCCGAAGAGGTGGACATCATCGAAGTGGGCACCATCCTCTGCGTCGGGGAAGGCGTGCGCGCCGTACGCGATCTGAAGGCCCTCTATCCCCATAAAATTGTGCTGGCAGACGCCAAGATTGCCGATGCGGGCAAAATCCTGTCGCGGATGTGCTTCGAAGCCAACGCTGACTGGGTGACGGTGATCTGCTGCGCGGATATCAATACCGCTAAAGGCGCGCTGGAAGTGGCCAAAGAGTTTAACGGCGATGTGCAGATCGAACTCACCGGTTTCTGGACCTGGAAACAGGCGGAAGAGTGGCGCGAGGCTGGCATTCAGCAGGTAGTCTATCACCGCAGCCGCGATGCGCAGGCCGCAGGCGTCGCCTGGGGTGACGCGGATATCAGTGCCGTTAAGCGCCTGGCGGAGATGGGCTTTAAGGTGACCGTCACCGGCGGCCTGGCGCTGGAAGATCTTCCGCTGTTCAAAGGTATCCCGATCCATGTCTTTATTGCCGGGCGCAGCATTCGTGATGCCGCCTCGCCGGTGGAAGCGGCGCGCCAGTTCAAACGTTCCATCGCCCAGCTGTGGGGATAAGGAGCGGCTATGTTAAGCAAGCAGGTGCCGCTTGGCATCTATGAGAAGGCACTCCCCGCCGGGGAGTGCTGGCTCGAACGGCTGAAACTGGCTCAGTCTCTGGGGTTCGATTTCGTCGAAATGTCGGTGGATGAGACGGATGCGCGCCTCTCCCGTCTCGACTGGAGCCGCGAGCAGCGTCTGGCGCTGGTGAATGCGGTGGCCGAAACCGGGGTGCGCGTCCCCTCAATGTGCCTGAGCGCCCATCGTCGTTTTCCGCTCGGCAGTGAAGATGATGCCGTGCGCGCCCAGGGGCTGACGATCATGCGTAAGGCGATTCGTTTTGCTCAGGACGTGGGGATCCGCGTCATCCAACTGGCGGGCTATGACGTTTACTACCAGCAGGCCAACAACGAAACGCGGCGGCGCTTTCGTGAGGGGCTGAAAGCGAGCGTGGAGATGGCGAGCCGCGCCCAGGTGACGCTGGCGATGGAGATCATGGACTACCCGCTGATGAACTCCATCAGCAAGGCGCTGGGCTATGCCCACTACCTCAATAATCCGTGGTTCCAGCTCTATCCCGATATCGGCAACCTCTCCGCGTGGGATAACGATGTGCCTATGGAGTTGCAGGCGGGGATCGGTCATATCGTGGCGGTACACGTCAAAGACACCCGGCCTGGCGTATTCAAAAACGTGCCGTTCGGCACGGGCGTGGTGGATTTCGAAGCCTGTTTCTCCACCCTCAATCACAGCGGGTACTGCGGACCTTATCTGATAGAGATGTGGAGCGAAACCGCAGAGGATCCGCTGCTCGAAGTGGCAAAAGCCCGCGACTGGGTGCTGGAGCGGATGGCGCGGGCCGGGTTAAGGGGAGGCGAAAATGCAGCAGCTTAAACAGCAGGTCTTTGAGGCAAACATGGATTTGCCGCGTTACGGTCTGGTCACCTTTACCTGGGGAAACGTCAGTGCAATAGACCGGAGCCGCGGGCTGGTGGCGATCAAACCCAGCGGGGTAGCCTATGAGACCATGCGGGTGGAAGACATGGTGGTAGTGGATCTCGACGGCAAGGTGGTGGAGGGCCAGTGGCGGCCTTCGTCCGATACCGCGACCCATCTGGCGCTGTACCGGCGTTATCCCTCCCTTGGCGGCGTGGTGCATACCCACTCCACCCATGCCACGGCCTGGGCGCAGGCGGGGCTGGCGATCCCGGCGCTGGGCACCACCCATGCCGACTACTTTTTTGGCGACATCCCCTGTACGCGGGCATTAACCGAAGAGGAGGTGCAGGGTGAGTATGAGCTCAATACCGGCAAGGTGATCATCGACACGCTGGGAGAGGGTGAACCACTGCACACGCCGGGGATCGTGGTCTACCAGCATGGCCCCTTTGCGTGGGGTAAAGATGCGCAGGATGCGGTGCATAACGCTGTGGTGCTGGAAGAGGTGGCAAGAATGGCGTGGATTGCCCGCAGTATCAACCCGCGCCTGCAACCGATAGACAGCTACCTGATGAACAAGCACTTTATGCGCAAGCATGGCCCGAATGCCTATTACGGGCAAAAATAAAAAAAGCCCCCGGGCAGGGGGCTAATTCGACTATGACATATTCTCGTTGTTGGCTTTCCTGGTGCTAGCGTCAAAGCATTATTACCGGTAGATATCTGCACTGACGTGCATGTTGCCGTTGCTGCCCGGTTCACGGGTGAGCATGACGTGATAGTAGCGGGCATCCCGCGCATCGGCTTCTGCATTAATGGCTTCAGTCGCTTCACTTTCCGTGGCGAAGTTGTGGTTGATATAGATGACGCCCAGACTTTGCACATCATCCATATTTCTGGCCTGTCGGCCGTCAACCTGAATCGCTGCTGTCGCGTTTGCACTGAGCAAAAGCGCAGCCAGAATGGCAAGGTTTATCTTTTTCATGATATGCGCTCCACGACAAACTACGGTGCGACGATAATCACTTCGGGTTTGGTCCTCAGAAGGGGTCTGATTAAAGTGTAACCCCTTATCTGGCGGGTATTGACGACCATTTCTGATGCTGTTGTTCAAAAAAGCGCCACGATCGACCCTGAGCAATGGTAAATCACCCACTTAGACGCGCTTTGCGCTTTGTGCGAATTATTTGTGCAATGCGCTTGAGTTTCCAGGGGGGGGCAAGTATTATGGCGCGTCAATTTTTCGGCCGACCTTTAACACGTTCCTTGCCTCCCCGGGCCTCGGCTGACCCAGACAGGAGGCTGAATAATCCGTAAGGAGCAATTCGATGCGTCATTACGAAATCGTTTTTATGGTCCATCCTGACCAGAGCGAACAGGTTCCGGGTATGATCGAGCGCTACACTGGTGCAATCACTGCAGCAGAAGGCACGATCCACCGTCTGGAAGACTGGGGCCGCCGTCAGCTGGCTTATCCGATCAACAAACTGCACAAAGCTCACTACGTTCTGCTGAACGTTGAAGCGCCGCAGGAAGCGATCGATGAGCTGGAAACTAACTTCCGCTTCAACGATGCCGTTATCCGCAGCATGGTTATGCGTACCAAAAACGCAGTGACCGAAGCATCTCCGATGGTTAAAGCGAAAGACGAGCGCCGTGAGCGTCGCGATGATTTCGCAAACGAAACCGCAGATGATTCTGATGCTGGGGATTCTGAAGAGTAATTTCTGATGACCAACCGTCTGGTGTTGTCCGGTACCGTGTGCAGGACCCCCCTTCGTAAGGTCAGCCCATCAGGAATTCCTCACTGCCAGTTCGTGCTTGAGCATCGTTCAGTGCAGGAGGAAGCCGGGTTTCACCGGCAGGCGTGGTGCCAAATGCCCGTTATTATTAGCGGACACGAAAACCAGGCCATTACTCACAGTATAACGGTCGGTAGCGCAGTAATCGTTCAGGGGTTCATTTCTTGCCACAAGGCAAAGAACGGCCTGAGCAAAATGGTTCTGCATGCCGAGCAGATTGATTTGATAGATTCTGGAGACTAGCCATATGGCACGTTATTTCCGTCGTCGCAAGTTCTGCCGTTTCACCGCGGAAGGCGTTCAAGAGATCGACTATAAAGATATCGCAACGCTGAAAAACTACATCACCGAAAGCGGTAAGATTGTCCCAAGCCGTATCACCGGTACTCGTGCAAAATACCAGCGTCAGCTGGCTCGCGCTATCAAACGCGCTCGCTACCTGTCCCTGCTGCCGTACACTGATCGTCATCAGTAATCGGGCACGGTCCATTAATACGACTTTAAGAGGATAAGGTAATGCAAGTTATTCTGCTTGATAAAGTAGCAAACCTGGGCAGCCTGGGTGATCAGGTAAACGTTAAAGCGGGCTACGCTCGTAACTTCCTGGTTCCACAGGGTAAAGCTGTTCCTGCTACCAAGAAAAACGTAGAGTTTTTCGAAGCACGTCGTGCTGAACTGGAAGCCAAACTGGCTGACGTTCTGGCGGCTGCTAACGCTCGCGCTGAAGAAATCAACGCACTGGGCACCGTTACCATCGCGTCTAAATCAGGCGACGAAGGTAAACTGTTCGGTTCCATCGGTACCCGCGATATCGCTGATGCAGTAACTGCAGCTGGCGTTAAAGTGGCTAAGAGCGAAGTTCGTATGCCGAACGGCGTTCTGCGTACCACCGGTGAGCACGAAGTGGACTTCCAGGTTCACAGCGAAGTCTTCGCTAAACTGGTTGTTAACGTTGTTGCTGAGTAAGTAATTACTCGTCACCACGTCGAAGCGCCGGCCTTGTGCCGGCGTTTTGCTTTTTAATGAGACCTGTCCCACCTTTTGCCTTTCAGGGTAGCTATTCCCGCTGCATTCTCTGATAATAAAATGAAACGCCATTTTATCTTCTGGATTTGCTATGGACTCCGTTCTCCCCACGCCGATTTTTGCCCGTAAAAACATCGTTTTCGCCTGCGCGACGCTGTGCTGTTTGCTATGGGGCAGTTCCTATCCCGCGATTAAGAGCGGCTACGAACTCTTTCAGATCGCCACCAACGACATTCCCTCAAAAGTGGTCTTTGCCGGTTATCGCTTTGTGTTTGCCGGCCTGCTGTTGCTGCTGTTAGCCCTTGCCCAGCGCAAGCCGATTGGTCGGCTCAGCCCACGGCAGTTTGGTCAGCTAACGGTCCTCGGCCTGACGCAGACGGCGATCCAGTACACCTTCTTTTATATCGGCCTCGCTTACACGACGGGCGCGAAAGGGTCGATCATGAACGCTACCGCCACCTTCTTCAGCGTCATGCTGGCGCACTTCATCTATCAGAACGACAGGATCAGCTACAACAAAGCTCTCGGCTGTATCCTCGGTTTTGCCGGGGTGATGATCGTCAACTTTAACAGCGGCCTGCAGGACTTCCACTTTGTCTGGAACGGCGACGGTTTTGTGGTGCTGGCGGCGTTTATCCTCTCTGCCGCCACGCTGTACGGCAAACGTATTTCCCAGACGGTCGATCCGATGGTGATGACCGGCTGGCAGCTGGCGATCGGTGGGGTAATGCTGGTGGTGGGCGGCTACATCACCGGCGGGACGCTGGCACTCCCCAGCGTCAAAGCGGCGGCAATCCTCGGTTATCTGACCCTGCTCTCGTCGGTGGCGTTCGCGCTGTGGAGTTTGCTGTTGAAGTACAACCGCGTCAGCATGATTGCGCCCTTCAACTTTTTAGTGCCGGTGGCCGGAACCGTGCTTTCCGCCATTTTCCTTGGGGAGAATATCCTCGAGATCAAATATGCCGTGGCGCTGGTGCTGGTCTGCTCTGGGATTTGGTGGGTCAATAAAGTGAGTGGAAAACAGGCCCGGTAAGCATCACGCCACCGGGCAAAGGGCTATTTTGCGCGAACGAAGCTGCCATCCGCCTGACGGGTAAACAGCACCTGCTGGCCATTGCCGCTGTCAATGGTCAGCCCTGTCACCACGCCGCTCGCATTCTGGCGGATCTGCACCATCTGACCGTTTTGCAGATTACTCAGCGGCTTACCGGCACCTTCAACCTGCGCCATCGCATAGACATCCGTCGGCGGCAGGTTGTGATCGCGGAACAGCTGCGCCATCGTTTTGCCGGACTCTACCCGGTAAGAACGCCACTGCTGTTCGATACCCGGCACCGGCTGCGATTGTACAGGCGCGGCGGCCTGCTCCTGCGGTTGCTCTTCCTGAATCGGCTCCGGCTCAACCGGCGCCATCTGGCCCGGATCGTTTGTCGGGGAAACCAGCTGCGTCTGCATCGGCTGGGTATCGGGTTGCGGCTGCGTCTGCGAGCGGAAATCCAGTTCGGCATCCCGCCGGACAGGCGTTGTCGCGCTGTCGTCAGCGCCTGGCAGCAGAAAACCAACGATAACCATCAGCGCACCGATGATAATGCCTCTGCGGTGCAGGGGCGGCAGCGGGTCCATGATGCGAAAGTTGTCTGGCGCATGCCAGATTTTCGTCAGGGTAGGTTTTAGTTCAAATGGCCCGGGCATGGCTCTCCTCCTGCTCCGCGTCTTTTTTCCTGTCCCGAGAAGTATAGTTCGCTAACTGCCTGATGAGCGTAGCAAACCCGGCTTCCGTGACACACATTCGGGAAAAATCCAGATAGTCTCTATTGTTTCCGTTTCATCGCAATTTGTCATCTTTCCATAAGACAAAGTTTTACCGGATGGAAGGTGGCTGTTATGCTGCCCGCTACTTTAAATGTGATGGAAGGAAATCCCATGACCACCCCGACTTTTGACACAATCGAAGCGCAGGCAAGCTACGGTATTGGTTTGCAGGTAGGACAGCAGCTGAGCGAATCAGGTCTGCAGGGTCTGTTACCAGAAGCGCTGGTGGCGGGTATCGCCGATGCACTGGAAGGTAAGCACCCGGCTGTTCCGGTAGATGTGGTTCACCGCGCGCTGCGCGAAATCCACGAACGTGCTGACTCCGTGCGTCGCGCGCGTTTTGAAGAGATGGCTGCGGCAGGCGAGAAATTCCTCGAAGAGAACCGTGAGCGCGAAGGCGTGAACAGCACCGAAACCGGCCTGCAGTTCCGCGTGATCAACCAGGGTGACGGCGCAATCCCGGCGCGTACCGACCACGTTCGCGTGCACTACACCGGTAAACTGATCGACGGCACCGTGTTCGACAGCTCCGTTGCCCGCGGCGAACCGGCTGAATTCCCGGTAAACGGCGTGATCCCAGGCTGGATCGAAGCCCTGACCCTGATGCCGGTAGGCTCCAAATGGGAACTGACTATCCCTCAGAACCTGGCCTACGGCGAGCGTGGCGCTGGCGCGTCCATTCCGCCATTCAGCACCCTGGTGTTTGAAGTCGAGCTGCTGGAAATTCTGTAATCCTGCTCTCTTTCCTCTCCCCGACCGGGGAGGGGAAATCAGTTAAAAAACCTATAGTTACGCGCTAATCAACAGATTATCTTGCAAATGATCGCATTAAGTGTATTTTTGTGAGCTGTTTTGCGTTGCTTAAGTGATATGACACTCACTTTCAACATATTGTTAACATAATATTTAAATCATAGTATTCATCCCGCCGATTCTTACCTAATATCGATGAGTCCTTAATCGGGCCGTCGCTTTTCGACGTAATAAAGGGCCAGAAGAGCCTAAACAACACAGGTAGTCACAACAGGAAAACATCACATGGTAGATCAGGTAAAAGTCGTTGCCGACGAAGAGGCACCGTCTGAACAGTCGCTACGGCGTAATCTCACAAACCGTCATATTCAGTTAATTGCCATTGGCGGTGCCATTGGCACCGGGCTGTTTATGGGGTCAGGCAAAACCATTAGCCTTGCCGGTCCGTCGATCATATTTGTCTATATGATCATCGGCTTCATGCTCTTTTTCGTGATGCGTGCAATGGGAGAGCTGCTGCTCTCGAATCTCGAATACAAATCCTTCAGCGACTTTGCCTCTGACCTTCTCGGGCCGTGGGCGGGTTATTTTACCGGCTGGACCTACTGGTTCTGCTGGGTGGTCACCGGGATGGCCGACGTTGTCGCCATTACGGCCTATGCGCAGTTCTGGTTCCCCGGACTGTCGGACTGGGTTGCCTCGCTGGCGGTGATTGTTCTGCTGTTGAGCCTTAACCTCGCCACCGTAAAAATGTTCGGTGAGATGGAGTTCTGGTTCGCGATGATTAAAATCGTCGCTATCGTTGGCCTGATTGTGGTCGGCCTGGTGATGGTAATGACGCACTTCACCTCTCCGACGGGCGTAGAAGCTTCGTTCTCCCACCTGTGGAATGACGGCGGCTGGTTCCCGAAAGGGCTGAGCGGATTCTTTGCGGGCTTCCAGATTGCGGTCTTCGCCTTCGTGGGGGTTGAGCTGGTAGGTACTACAGCCGCAGAAACCAAAGATCCGGAGAAATCCCTGCCGCGGGCGATCAACTCCATTCCGATCCGTATCATCACGTTCTATGTGTTTGCGTTGATCATTATTATGTCCGTCACGCCGTGGAGCTCTGTCGTACCGACCAAGAGCCCGTTCGTTGAGCTGTTCGTGCTGGTTGGCCTGCCTGCTGCGGCGAGCCTGATTAACTTCGTGGTGCTGACCTCTGCGGCCTCGTCGGCCAACAGCGGCGTGTTCTCCACCAGCCGTATGCTGTTCGGCCTGGCGCAGGAAGGCGTGGCCCCGAGCGCGTTTGCCAAGCTGTCAAAGCGTGCGGTACCGGCGAAAGGGCTGACCTTCTCCTGTATCTGCCTGCTGGGCGGGGTGGTGATGCTCTACGTGAATCCAAGCGTGATTGGCGCGTTCACCATGATCACCACCGTCTCGGCGATCCTCTTCATGTTCGTCTGGACCATCATCCTGTGCTCGTACCTGGTGTACCGCAAAAAGCGTCCACACCTGCATGAAAAATCGATCTACAAGATGCCGCTGGGCAAGTTTATGTGCTGGGTCTGCATGGCGTTCTTCGTGTTTGTGCTGGTACTGCTGACCCTGGAAGAGGATACCCGTCAGGCGCTGATCGTCACGCCGCTGTGGTTTATCGCGCTGGGGCTGGGCTGGCTGTTTATCGGTAAGAAAAGAATGGCAGGTGTAAGATAAAAGCAAAACGGCAACGTCGGTTGCCGTTTGTAGGCCCGGTAAGCGCTAGCGCTACCGGGCTTTTTTATTCCCCGGCCAGCGCCCGCGGGAACAGCACGTTATTCTCTAGGCTGATGTGCTCCATCAGATCGTCGATCATCTCGTTAATCCCGTTATACATCGCGCGCCAGGTGGTGCAGGCATCCGCCGGTGGGGTGACATTATTGGTGATATGTTTGATCACCTCTACCAGTTCGCCCGCGTCGTCATGCTCGCTCTCCATCACGCTGATAGGCCCCATCGCCTGGCTCCCCATCCCCTGTTTGATCATCGGGAACAGGATCTGCTCTTCTTTCATCATGTGGCTGGATAGCTCTTCGTACAGCATGGTCAGGTTTTTCGCCAGGCCGCGCGGAACAGAGGCTTTCTCCGCATGGACACGCTCAACTTTGGTCGCCTGCAGGATCAGTTCCGGCAGCTGCTCGCGGTGACGGTCATGGTAGCGGACGATGATGTGATTGATGATGTCGCCCAGCGCCACGCTGCGCCAGTCTTTTTCCAGCGGCTGCTCAGCCAGTTTCGCCAGTTCAGCTTCGATGAGGTCCAGATCCAATTCCTTACGCGATGCCGCACGCGCTAAGGTTTGCTTACCGCCGCAGCAGTAATCCATATCGTATTTACGAAACAGCGCAGAAGCGCGTGGAATGGAGAGCGCCAGCTCGCCTAAAGGTTGGTCGCGGAAGGCCATGGTCGTTACCTCATCGTTATTTGATAAGATGCATTTTAAATGCATCTTTAAGGCGAGGATATAACCCTTTAGGAGCAGAGGGTAAAAAAGCGGGCCATTCTAAAAACTTTCTTATGTTTTAACTTGCTGAAAGGATTTAATTATTTCCGAAAAACAGGGTGGTTAGACCACGAAACGTTAAATAACACGCCTGCTTTGCCGATATGTCCTCCACAGACAATGTCCTGCACATAAGGTTAAGAATGTTTAAACGGATTAAAGTAATCACCCTGTTAGTCTCGGTACTGCTGGTGCTCGGACTGATGCAAATCATCGCCGCGACAGTTTTTATCAATGCCCTGAATAATGATAAGGACAATTTCACCGTCTCCCAGCTGTCCAGCCAGAACGTGGCAGAGTTTACCGACGCGTGGATCAGCCTGAACCAGGCGCGCGTTACCCTTAACCGCGGCATGCTCCGTCTGCAAAGCAGCACGGCGACCGAGATCAACGGCACGCAGCTGGGTGAGCTTGTCACTGCCGCAAAAGCGCTGTTGGCCGAGGCGCAGGGCCATTACGACAAATACTATGCCCTGCCGGAAACACCGGGCATGGATGAGAAGCTGGCGGAGCGGCTGGAAGAGCAGTACCGCGCTTACCACACCACGCTGGCGAAAATGAACGAGCTGCTGGCCGAGGGCAAGCTGGACGATATGTTCAAGCAGAATGCCGAGAAGAAGCAGGTGGCGATGCAGGCGGTGTACCGTGAATGGCGTGAAGCGCAGGCGAAGTTGACCCGCGCGGGCATCACCGATAACGAGAACGACTACCAGCGTATCCTGTGGATCCTCTCGTCCATTATGGTGATTGTGGTGGCGGTGATTGTCGCCAGCTGGATCGCCATGCGCAATGTGCTGCTGAAGCCGCTGCATGAGGTCATTGCTCATATTCGCGCTATTGCCGCGGGCGACCTGACCCAGCCGGTTAATGCCCACGGGCAGAACGAAATGGCGATGCTGGCACGCAACGTTGACGAGATGCAAAAGGCGCTGGCCAACACCGTAGGCGTGGTCCGCGATGGGGCGGATACTATTTACACCGGTGCCGGTGAAATCTCCGCAGGCAGCAACGATCTCTCTTCCCGTACCGAGCAGCAGGCGGCCTCCCTGGAAGAGACGGCGGCCAGCATGGAGCAGTTAACGGCCACCGTGAAGCAGAACGCTGATAACGCCCGGCAGGCGTCACGCCTGGCCCTGGACGCTTCCTCTACCGCGAAGAAAGGCGGTAACGTGGTTGAAGGCGTGGTGCGCACCATGGACGAAATCGCTACCAGCTCCAGCAAGATTGCCCAGATCACCAACGTGATTGACGGCATTGCCTTCCAGACCAACATTCTGGCGCTGAACGCGGCGGTAGAAGCGGCGCGTGCCGGCGAGCAGGGGCGTGGGTTTGCGGTAGTGGCCGGGGAAGTACGTACTCTGGCTCAGCGCAGTGCGCAGGCAGCGAAAGAGATCAAAGGCCTGATCGACGACTCTGGCGCGCGCGTCAGTGCGGGTTCCGCGCTGGTGAATGAAGCCGGAGCGACGATGGCGGAAATTGTCAGCGCCGTGACCCGCGTGACCGACATCATGGGCGAAATCGCTTCCGCCTCGGATGAGCAGAGCCGCGGGATTGATCAGGTGGGCCAGGCGGTAGCCGAGATGGATCGTGTGACCCAGCAGAACGCCTCGCTGGTTGAGGAGTCCGCAGCGGCAGCGGCGGCGCTGGAAGAGCAGGCGGCACGTCTGAACGAGGCGGTGGCGGTGTTTAAGATCGTCCACGGCCAGGCAGCCAAAGCGGCACCCGTGAAAACCTATACTGCAAAAGCAAAACCGGTGCTGGCGACCACGGACGCTAACTGGGAAACCTTCTAAAACCTGCCGGGTGGCGGCTTCGCCTTACCCGGCCTACGGAACTACGAAACCGGCACTATTGCCGGTTTTTCCGGCTTCGCACTCACCGCGATCACCACTCCCACCACCAGCAATACAATCCCCGTCCCGGTTAACAGCGGCGGCAGGCTCTGGCGCATCAAAAAGGTATACAGCAGCCCGGCCAGGGTTTCGAAAACGATCAACGGCCCTAAAATCACCGTCGGTAATTTCTGGCTGGCGACGTTCCAGCACAGGGCACCCACCCACGAACAGCAGACAGCAATCACCACCATCAGCCCGAGGAAGATCCAGGGCCGCGGCCCCAGCGGCAGGGCGAAGTCCGGCTGCTGCACATTCAGCCAGGCGCAGGCGGCGAGATAGCCCAGCAGCGACACCGGCAGCGTCACCAGCGCCTGAGCGGTGGCCCACATCATCGGATGTTTGTGCGGATTTTCCCGCAGCCAGCGGGCATTACGCAGGGCATACCACGCCCAGCAGACCACCGACACCGACGCCAGCAGGATCCCCGAGACATAGCGCCAGCCGCTACCCCCGGCCGCGCCGTGACGCAGCTCGGCAATGTTGACGCAGGCCAGCCCCAGCGCAATCGCCACCAGGCCTGGCACCATCTTTGACCACGCCAGTTTGCCGTCGCGCTGGCTGTAGAGCAGATTGGCGAACACCGGGATCACCACCGGCAGCGTGCCGATGATCATCGTCGAAACGGGTGCCCCGGTGCGCTGGATGGCACTTGCCAGGCAGATGTAATAGATCAGGTTGCCCATCATGGTCAGCGCGAGGGCGGTCAGCCAGTCCTGGCGCGAAAGCTGGCGTAACCGCGCCCGGCCTAGCCAGGCGATCGGCAGGGCGATCAGCCCCAACGCCAGATAGCGCCCCATCGACTGCAACGCCGCCGGATACTCCGGCACAATCAGCGGGCCGACAAAAATCAGCCCCCACATTAATCCTGCAAGCAGGGCATACAACACGCCGCTAACCATTTTCGTATCCATTTTCGCTGAACCTGCTGGCAGTGTAGAAGGGCAGAAGGGGAGCGTATTGTATGAGATTGCGCATTAGCGCTTCGCGACCTGTTTCTGGTAGCGCACGGGAGTGATGCCGTACCGACGGGTAAACGCCCGGGTCAGGTGCGACTGATCGGTCAGACCCGTTGCGGCGGCCACCTCTGCCGCTGGCAGGCCCTGCGTAAGAAAGGCTTTGGCGCGCCACAGGCGGATCGCCATCAGCATCTGATGGGGCGTGACGTGAAAGTGGGCTTTGAACTGGCGCTGAAAATGGTACGGGCTGAGGGACACCACCTGCGCCAGCTCATCAAGCGTCAGGGAGTGCATATAGTTGTCATGCAGATAATCGCGCACGCGCTCGAAACGATGCGC
The DNA here is from genome assembly GCF_025566055.1 of Leclercia tamurae. Classification (GTDB taxonomy): domain Bacteria; phylum Pseudomonadota; class Gammaproteobacteria; order Enterobacterales; family Enterobacteriaceae; genus Enterobacter; species Enterobacter tamurae. The sequence continues at coordinate 110,591 of NZ_JAMHKS010000073.1, read as the reverse complement.
CCCTTCAGGCAATACCGGAGCATGACGCGCCAGCGGCTGGAAGGTATCAATCAGATCCAGCAGCAGCCCTTTTTGCGCCAGCGGATCCTCGGTGTGCCACAGGCCATAAATCATCTGGCAAATCTGCTGCGAACGGCGGGGATCGTGGCGGGTCACGTCGCTAAACCACCAGTGACGAATGCCTGTCACCTCTTCCAGCAGATCTGGCTCGAGGTAGATCATCCGGTAGCGCCAGCCGTCGGCGGTTTCGGCCTCGCCGGTATGCAGCTCATCGGGATTCATGGTGACAACGGAATGGACGGGGGCCACGTACTGCGTCCCGCGATAGCGAAAGCGCTCGGCACCGGCTTCAATGGCGCCGATACCGAAGGCCTCGTGGGTGTGCGGCTCAAAGGCGTAGCGTGAGATATGGGCGTGATACAGCTCTACGCCCGGCAGCTGCGCCAGATGGCGAAAGCGCGCGCTGTCTCTCTCATCGAAGAACTGTTCGGGTACGCCTTGCACGGTGAGCCTCCTCGCGGGTCAGATTTCATTATCAGAGATGACCCACGGGGATGCCACAATAATTAACCACATTTTAACAATTACAGGATGCCTTTCACGCTCTCGGCCAGAGTCGTGGTCGGGCGACCCAGCAGCGCGCTCAGGGTGCGGCTATCATCAAACAGACCGCCTTTCGAGGCACCGACGTCGGAGTCGGCCAGCATATCCGCCAGACCCGCCGGCAAGCCCACGCCCTTCAGCGCGGCGGCGAAATCGGCTTCGCTCAGGTTCTGGTACGCCACGTTTTTCCCGCTCTGGCGGCTGAGTTCGGCCGCCAGGTCGCCTAACGTCCAGGCCTGGTCGCCCGCCAGCTCATACACTTTCCCGGCATGGCCCTCTTCGCTGATAACCCGGGCCGCGGCGGCGGCATAGTCGGCGCGAGTGGCAGAGGCGATTTTGCCCTCACCCGCAGAGCCGATGAACACCCCGTGCTCCAGCGCTGGTGGGGCGCTGGCGAGGTAGTTTTCGGTATACCAGCCGTTACGCAGCAAGGCGTAAGGAATGCCGGATTGTGCCAGCGCTTTTTCGGTGTCGACGTGCTCCACGTGCAGGCCCAGCGGTGAGGTATCGGCATGCAGCAGGCTGGTGTAGGCGATAAATCTCACTCCCGCCGCCTTCGCCGCGTTAATCACGTTCTGATGCTGCGGCGCGCGCTGGCCCACTTCGCTGGAGGAGATCAGCAGCAGTTTATCCACGCCCGCGAGCGCTGCGGTGAAGGCGGCCTGGTCGGTGTAATCGGCCTGACGGACGGTCACCCCCTGCTGGCTCAGCGCGTCAGCTTTCGCCGGGTTACGCACAATGGCGACCAGCTGGCTGGCCGGAACGGTTTTCAGCAGCTGTTCAATAACGAGTTGGCCAAGCTGGCCGGTAGCGCCGGTAATCGCGATCATGATGAATATCCTTCGTCTCGTGTGAATGTTGTGGCACACTACCACCCAAGCTAACTTTTAGTAAGTACGTACAAAAAGGTAAGTATCAAATGACCAATCCAACCCTCAGCGAGCAGTTGCGCGACGGCAATCTCTTTGCCGAGCAGTGCCCTTCCCGGGATGTGCTTAAGCATGTAACCAGCCGCTGGGGCGTGCTGATCCTGGTGGCCCTGCGTCAGGGCACCCATCGCTTTAGCGATCTGCGGCGCAAGATGGGCGGGGTGAGCGAGAAGATGCTGGCTCAGTCGCTGCAGGCTCTGGAGCAGGATGGCTTTATCAATCGCGTGTCGTATCCGGTGGTGCCTCCGCACGTGGAGTACAGCCTGACGCCGCTGGGGGAAGAGGTGAGCGAGAAGGTGGCGGCGCTGGCCGACTGGATCGAGCTGAATTTACCGCAGGTGATGAGTAATCGGGATGAGCGTGCGGCCTGATTGCCGGGTGGCGGCTGCGCCTTACCCGGCCTACAAAACCGCACTTGCTGTTATTTGCTTAAATCCACCTGATAAATCGCGAACCCGATCTCATCGGTGGCGACCTGCTGCATCGGATACTGCGCTTTCTCTTTGATAAACGCCGCCGCTTTTTCGGATGGCGCGGTCTCAAAGCGAACATCCAGCTTCACCTTGCTGTGGATCGGCGCCAGCCGCCAGTTGTTGTCCGCCGCCGGATGGATTTCGCCTGACTGTTTCGACTGCTCACCGATCCACGCCGCCAGCACCGAGCGGTTCTCGTCCGGGGAAGCGAAGGCAATGTGACTGTCGCCGGTCCCGGCAAACTTGCCGCCGTAGGCGCGGTAGTTATTGGTGGCTACCAGGAAGGTCGCTTTTGGATCAATCGGCTTGCCGTTAAAGGTCAGGTTTTTGATGCGCTCCGCCTGGGCATTCACCACCTGGCACTCGCCGTCATATTTTGCTTGCTGAGAGACATCAATCTGGTACTCCACGCCGTCGATCACGTCGAAGTTATAGGTGCGGAACCCGTCCCAGTTGATCAGCGCCTGCGGTTGAATGCTGTTGATATCGATCTGGTTGAACTGCCCGGCCGAGCACTCCAGCCATTCCTTCACCTCCTGGCCGGTGGCTTTCACCACCACCAGGGTGTTCGGATAGAGATAGAGATCGGCGGCGTTACGGAAGGTCAGCTGGCCTTTCTCCACTTCGACATAGCTGGCCGGATCGTTCTTGCGTCCGCCCACCTTAAACGGCGCGGCGGCGGAGAGCACCGGCAGTTTGGCCAGGTCCGGATCGCCCTGAATATAGTGCTCCACGTAGGCTTTCTGCGCCAGGTTCACCACCTGCACGGTAGGATCGTCCTGCACCAGCGACAGGTAGCTGTACATGTTGTCGGAAGAGTGGCCGATCGGTTTGCTGACAAACTCGCGGGTGGCATCGTGGTCGTGCTTCAGCACCTCGACGATCTTGTTATCCTCGCCCACCAGCGCTTTTTTGGCGGCCAGATCGTAAATCGGCCGGGCTTCGGCTTTTGATTCGGTCACCTGCCATTTGCCGCCGTCATTATTCAGCACCAGATCGACCACCCCCAGATGATCGCCCCACATGCCCGGCATCACCGCCGGCACGCCGTTCAGCGTCCCTTTGGCAATGTCCGCCCCTTTGATGCTGGCGAAATCTTTGCCCGGGAACACCGCGTGGGCGTGACCGAAGAGAATAGCGTCGACGCCTTTCACTTCGCTGAGGTAATAGACCGAGTTTTCGGCCATTGCCTGATACGGATCGGCAGAGAGACCGGAGTGGGCCACCACCACCACCAGATCGGCGCCTTTCTCGCGCATCTCTGGCACATATTTGCGCGCGGTTTCGGTAATATCGTTGACCGTCACTTTGCCGCTCAGGTTGGCTTTATCCCAGGTCATGATCTGCGGCGGCACAAAGCCGATATAGCCGATCTTCAGGGTCTGCGGTTTTCCATCCTGATCGACTAGGGTGGTCTCTTTGATTAGATAAGGTGTAAACAGCGGCTTTTTGGTCTTAACGTCGATGATATTGGCGTTAACGTACGGGAATTTGGCCCCCGACAGCGCCATGTGCAGATAATCCAGCCCGTAGTTAAACTCGTGGTTACCGAGGTTACCCACCACGTAATCCAGGGTGTTCAGCGCCTTATAAACCGGATGGATATCGCCCTTTTTCAGACCTTTCGCCGCCATGTAATCGCCAAGCGGACTACCCTGAATTAAGTCTCCGTTATCGACCAGGACGCTGTTTTTCACTTCGCTACGGGCGGCATTAATCAGGCTGGCAGTGCGTACCAGGCCGAATTTTTCCGTCGGCGCATCTTTGTAGTAGTCGAAGTCCATCATATTGCTGTGCAGGTCGGTGGTTTCCAGAATGCGGAGATCGACCGTCGCTGCCTGTACGCTCGCCGCAATCAGCGTCGCCAGGAGCGTTGCGCTAAACTTAATCATCAGAGGAGTCCTTTTTTTGAACCAGGCCACAAAAGAATATGTATCTATATTTTTTTGCTTACAGAATTGTGAATCCTGCCAGAAAAAAGTGCCCTGAAACCGGAATTGCTTCACAGATAGCGGATTTATTCACAATGCGATATAACTAAAACAAAGAGTTAAACCCACTGTGTTAACAAAGAGGTGGAGAATGTTAGATAAAATTTGTCAGCTCGCACGGGATGCGGGCGATGCCATTATGCAGGTCTATGATGGCAAGATCCCGATGGACGTGATCCAAAAAATCGATGACTCACCGGTGACCGCCGCCGATCTCGCGGCGCACGGGGTGATCCTCCAGGGCTTGCAGGCGCTGACGCCTGATATTCCGGTGCTGTCAGAAGAAGATCCTCAGCCCTGGGATGAGCGTCAGCACTGGCAGCGTTACTGGCTGGTCGACCCGCTGGACGGCACCAAGGAGTTCATCAAACGTAATGGTGAATTCACCGTGAACATTGCCCTGATTGAGAAAGGCAAAGCGGTGCTGGGGGTGGTCTATGCCCCGGTACTGAAGGTGATGTACAGCGCCGCCGAAGGCAAGGCGTGGAAGGAAGAGTGCGGCGTGCGCAAGCAGATTCAGGTGCGTGATGCGCGGCCACCGCTGGTGGTGATCAGCCGCTCGCACGCGGATAACGAACTGCAGGAGTACCTGCATCAGCTGGGTGAGCATCAGACGACGTCGATCGGCTCCTCGCTGAAGTTCTGCCTGGTAGCGGAAGGGCAGGCGCAGCTCTATCCCCGTTTCGGGCCAACCAACGTCTGGGATACGGCGGCAGGTCATGCCGTTGCCGCCGCAGCGGGGGCGCACGTTCACGACTGGCAGGGCAAGCCGCTCGACTATACCCCGCGTGAATCCTTCCTCAATCCCGGCTTCCGGGTCTCGCTTTATTGACCGACGAGCTTATGCAGCAGGGCAGTCACCTGCTGCACCTCTTCCTGGGTCAGCGCTCCGTCTTTCGCCCACTGAATGCGGCCCTCTTTATCCAGCACTGCAATCGCCGAACTTTCCTCTTTCAGCTGCCATGCGCCGCGCGCCGTGCCATTACTGTCGACGATAATCTGTGACCACGGATAGAGCTTTTTATTGCTCTCGAGGCTGCTACGCACAAACATGGCGGAGCCCGGAATCGCATCATCGGTGTTCACAATGGTGGTGGTCTGGTAGCGATCTTTAGGTAAATTTGCCGACTTGATCGCTTCAATTAAGGTTGCGTTTTTCTCTTTTGCCGATGAGCGACCGGCAATATGCAGCACAACTCGCACTTTGCCTGGGAGCTGCGCGCTATTCCATTTTTTGTAGCTAAACTCATTATTGTCGAGGATCAATTCTCCCCGGTCGGCGATGCCCACCGGCGGCACACGTTGTCCCTTCTCGAAATTATGTGCGGAAGCCATCAGTGGCAGCATCAGGCAGGCGGTTGCCAGAATGTTACGTAGGGTCATGGTGTTTCCTTATTTTTTTAGCAGGTGATCCGACCACTTGGTCTGACGTTTTAATCATATGTGCGATCGCGGCGATTTACCCGCAATCCCGGTGCCAGAGTGAGGGGGAACGCACATATCTGCACAAAAACGAAGGCTTATACTGTCCGAAAGTTACCATTGCAAAGAATATTCTGATTATTTGTCATCAAAAGGTAAATAAACTTATGCAGACTGGGTATCACTGTTTTTCTGGACTATAGTCATTGGGCAATAAATTTGCGCTCCAGAGAGTCGGCCCGATTGTGGTGCCGCAAGAGCGTATGATTCGCAGGAGATAATAGAATGAAAATTTTTCAACGCTACAATCCGCTTCAGGTGGCGAAATACGTAAAAATCCTGTTCCGTGGACGGTTGTATATCAAGGATGTTGGCGCTTTTGAGTTTGATAAGGGCAAAATCCTTGTCCCAAAAGTGAAGGATAAACAGCACTTTTCTGTGATGTCCGAAGTCAACCGTCAGGTTATGCGTCTGCAAACTGAGATGGCTTAACCAACGTGCTATGCAGTAAAAAAACGGCTCCCAGAGGGAGCCGTTGATGTTTCTGGCTTAGGCCGAGGCGTTCTCTTCGGCGTCCGGCAGTTTCGGCACCAGCACGGTCGGCTTGTTGTCGATGCGCGTCACCAGCAGCTGGTCGATGCGGTAGTTATCGATATCCACCACCTCGAACTTATAGCCCGAGAACTTCACCGAGTCGGTGCGTTTCGGGATCTTACGCAGCATAAACATCATAAAGCCGCCAATGGTCTCGTAGTTGCCGGATTGCGGGAACTCGTCGATATCCAGCACGCGCATCACGTCGTCAATCGGCGTGCCGCCGTCCACCAGCCATGAGTTCTCATCGCGGGCCACAATCTGCTCTTCCAGACCCTGACCCACCAGATCGCCCATCAGGGTAGTCATCACGTCGTTGAGGGTGATGATCCCTACCACCAGCGCGTATTCGTTCATGATCACCGCGAAGTCTTCCCCGGCGGTTTTGAAACTTTCCAGCGCTTCAGAGAGCGTCAGGGTATCCGGAACAATCAGCGTATTGCGGATCTGCACGCCGCTGTTCAGGGCCAGACTCTGGTTCGCCAGCACGCGGTTCAGCAGGTCTTTGGAGTCCACGTAACCGATGATGTGGTCGATATCCTCATTACAGACCAGAAACTTGGAGTGGGGATGTTCCGCCACCTTATTCTTCAGGCTCTGCTCGTCTTCGTGCAGATCGAACCAGATCACGTTCTCGCGGCCAGTCATTGACGACGGCACGGTACGCGACTCCAGCTCAAACACGTTCTCGATCAGCTCATGCTCCTGCTTACGCAGCACCCCAGCCAGCGCACCCGCTTCGAATACCGCGTAAACGTCATCAGAGGTAATGTCGTCTTTACGCACCATCGGCAGCTTGAACAGGCGGAAGATGGTGTTCGCCAGGCCGTTGAAGAACCACACCAGCGGGCGGAACACGTACAGGCAGAAGCGCATCGGGTTGATGATGCGCAAAGCCACGGCTTCGGGCGCAATCATACCGATGCGTTTCGGGGTCAAATCGGCAAACAGAATGAACAGGCCGGTCACCAGTGAGAAGGAGAGAATAAAGCTCAGCTGGTCGGAAAGTTCAGGGGAGAAGTAGCGGGAGAAGACGCTATAAAACACCGGTGAAAACGCAGCATCACCGACGATACCGCCAAGAATGGCGACCGCGTTGAGGCCGATTTGCACCACGGTGAAGAACATCCCCGGGTTTTCCTGCATTTTCAGCACGCGTTGAGCATTGATATCGCCATCATCGGCGAGCAGTTTGAGTTTGATTTTACGGGATGCGGCCAGGGAAATTTCTGAAATTGAGAAAAATGCACTGACGGCTATCAGACAAAGTATTACTAAAATACTGTTTAACATATCTTATCCGGCTTCTCGCCAGATCCTCGGAGGGAAGTTGGTCACACAGGGTTGTAGACATTTTGAACACCGGTCCGAAGCGGTAGGCCGGTTATTTCAGCGGCTAGTATAGCGTAACGAACTGTAAAGTCGCCAGAGATCACTTTTTGAGCCGGTTCTGCCCGCAAACAGGCAGAACCGGTTTATTGTTATGCCAGCTGCGGCGGCAGGCAAACGCCAATACCACCGATGCCGCAGTAGCCGTACGGATTTTTGTGCAGATACTGCTGGTGATCGTCTTCCGCGTAGTAGAACGGCAGGGCGGTGGCGATCTCGGTGGTCACCTGACGGTCGTCGTTGGCAGCGAGCATCGCCTGCTGGAAGCGCGCCAGGCTGTCGCGGGCCGCGGTATCCTGTTCCGGGGTCAGCGGATAGATCGCCGAACGGTACTGGGTACCGTGGTCATTGCCCTGACGCATACCCTGCGCCGGGTCGTGATTTTCCCAGAACACCTGCAGCAGCTGTTCGTAGCTGATGACGTTCGGGTCATACACAACGCGTACCGCCTCGGCATGGCCGGTCTGGCCGGAGCAGACTTCGCGATAGGTTGGGTTAGGGGTGTAGCCGCCGGTGTAGCCCGCCGCGGTGCTGTAGACGCCCGGGAGCGGCCAGAACAGGCGCTCTACGCCCCAGAAGCAGCCCATTGCGAACAGGGCGATGGCCATGCCATCCGGGACGTTAGTCATCGAGTGACCGTTTACGGCGTGCAGGGTGGCGACGGGCATCGGGGTGTTACGTCCCGGCAATGCCTCCGCCTGAGCAACAAGGTGCTTTTTATCGAATAAACTCACGGTGTGACCTCCGGGCAGGTGATGTTTGGGTTAAGGTTGTCACGACGCGTTTAATTGAACACAATAAATGCGGTGAATGAGTCTAGATTTAAACATAAGAAATATTAGGGTGTTTAACCATTTTTCAACCCGTAAATTGGGTTTTGGGCTTTATGCCGTGATCTGCTGCGGAGCGGCACTTCATCTGCTTCCAGGGGTGGAAACAAGGATATTCAGGAGAAAACGTGCCAAAAATCCGCCAGTTATGTTTTGTCAGTCTCTTGCTGACAAGCGGAATCGCCGACGCGGCGAATGTTCGTCTGCAGGTTGAGGGGTTATCCGGCGCGCTGCAAAAAAACGTCCGCGCACAGCTCTCCACGATCGAGAGCGACGAAGTGACGCCAGACCGTCGCTTCCGCGCCCGCGTGGATGATGCTATCCGCGGCGGTTTAAAAGCGCTCGGCTACTACGAACCGACTATCGACTTCGAACTGCGTCCACCTCCGGCCAAAGGTCGGCAGGTGCTGATTGCCCGCGTCAAGCCGGGTGAGCCGGTGTTGATCGGCGGTACCGATGTGGTGCTGCGCGGCGGCGCGCGCACGGATCATGACTACCTTGATCTGTTGAGTACGCGCCCGAAGAACGGCACCGTGCTCAATCACAGCGACTATGACGGCTTCAAAAAAGATCTGACGAAAGTGGCGCTGCGCAAAGGCTACTTCGACAGCCAGTTTAATAAAAGCCAGCTCGGCGTCTCCCTCGACCGGCACCAGGCGTTCTGGGATATCGATTACGACAGCGGGGAACGCTACCGCTTTGGCGACGTCACCTTTGAAGGGTCGCAGATCCGCGACGAGTACCTGCAGAATCTGATCCCCTTCAAAGAGGGCGATTATTACCAGTCGAAAGATCTGGCCGAGCTCAACCGCCGCCTGTCGGCCACCGGCTGGTTTAACTCGGTGGTGGTGGCGCCGGAATTTGATAAAGCGCGGCAGACTAAAGTCCTGCCGCTGCACGGCGTGGTGTCGCCACGTACCGAGAACACCATTGAGACCGGGGTGGGTTACTCCACCGACGTCGGCCCACGAGTCAAAGCGACGTGGAAAAAGCCGTGGATGAACTCCTACGGCCACAGCCTGACCACCAACGCCAGTATCTCCGCGCCTGAGCAACAGCTTGATTTCAGCTATAAAATGCCGTTGCTGAAAAACCCGCTCGAGCAGTATTACCTGGTGCAGGGCGGCTTTAAGCGCACCGATCTGAACGATACCGAAGCGGACTCCACGACCCTCGCGGTGTCGCGCTACTGGGATCTCTCCAGCGGCTGGCAGCGTGCCATTAACCTGCGCTGGAGTCTCGACCACTTTACCCAGGCCAACGTGACCAACACCACCATGCTGCTCTATCCGGGGGTAATGATCAGCCGGACCCGCTCCCGCGGTGGGCTGATGCCGACCTGGGGCGATTCCCAGCGCTATTCGGTGGACTACTCCAATACCGCCTGGGGCTCGGATGTCGACTTTGTGGTGGTGCAGGCGCAGAACGCCTGGATCCGCACCCTCTACGACCGGCACCGCTTCGTGATGCGCGGCAATCTCGGCTGGATTGAAACCGGCGACTTCGAAAAAGTGCCGCCGGATCTGCGCTTCTTCGCCGGGGGCGATCGCAGCATTCGTGGCTATAAATACAAATCCATCGCGCCAAAAGATGACGACGGCAAGCTGATCGGGGCCTCGAAGCTGGCCACCGGCTCGCTGGAGTACCAGTACAACGTCACCGGAAAATGGTGGGGGGCGACCTTTATCGACAGCGGGGAGGCGGTGAGCGATATCCGCCGCAGCGATTTCAAAACCGGCGCCGGTGTCGGGGTGCGCTGGGAGTCACCGGTCGGGCCGATCAAGCTCGATTTCGCCGTGCCGGTGGGTGATAAAGATGAACACGGTTTACAGTTTTACATCGGTCTGGGGCCTGAATTATGAGTTTATGGAAGAAAATCAGCCTCGGCGTTGTGCTGTTTATCCTGCTGCTGCTCTCTGCGGTGGCCTTCCTGGTGGGAACCACCAGCGGGCTGCATCTGCTGTTTAAGGCGGCTAACCGCTGGGTGCCGGGGCTGGAGATTGGCCAGGTCACCGGCGGCTGGCGCGATCTGCATCTGAAGAACGTCCGCTATGACCAGCCGGGCGTGGCGGTCAACGCCGGGGATCTGCACCTGGCGGTGAAGCTCAGCTGTCTGCGCGACAGCAGCCTGTGCATCAACGATCTGTCGTTAAAAGACGTCTTTGTGACGATCGATTCGAAAAAAATGCCGCAATCGGAGCAGGTCGCCGAAGAGGAGAGCGGGCCGCTGGATCTCTCCACGCCATACCCGATTGCCCTTAGCCGGGTGGCGCTGAACAACATCAACGTTAAAATCGACGACACCACCGTGTCGGTGATGGACTTCACCTCCGGCCTGCGCTGGCAGGAGAAGAACCTGACCCTGACCCCGACCAGCCTGCAGGGGCTGCTGATCGCTCTGCCAAAAGTGGCCGAGGTGGCGCAGGAAGAGATCGTCGAACCAAAAATTCAGAACCCGCAGCCGGAAGAGAAACCGCTGGGTGAAACGCTGAAAGATCTGTTCTCAAAACCGGTCCTGCCGGAGATGACCGACGTTCACCTGCCGCTGAATCTCAACATTGAGGAGTTTAAGGGCGAGCAGCTGCGTCTGACCGGCGATACCGATCTAACGGTCTTCAACATGCTGCTGAAGGTGAGCAGCATCGACGGCGATATGAAGCTCGATGCGCTGGATATCGATACCAATCAGGGAAGCGTCAACGCCACCGGTAACGCGCAGCTGCGCGATAACTGGCCGGTGGATATCACCCTCAACAGCAGCCTGAACATCGACCCGATCAAGGGCGAGAAGGTGAAGCTGAAGGTCGGCGGCGCCCTGCGCGAGCAGCTGGAGTTTGGCGTTAACCTCTCCGGTCCAGTGGATATGGTGCTGCGCGGCCAGACCCGGCTTGCCGAAGCGGGCCTGCCGCTCAACCTGGAAGTGGTCAGCGAACAGCTCTACTGGCCTTTCACCGGCGAGAAGCAGTACCAGGCTGATGACGTGAAGCTGAAGCTCACCGGCAAAATGACCGACTACACCCTGTCGTTCCGCACGGCGGTGAAAGGGGAGGGGCTGCCCTCCGCGGGCATTACCCTTGATGCGAAGGGCAACGAGCAGCAGATCAACCTCGATAAGCTGACGGTCGCGGCGCTGGAGGGTAAAACCGAGCTGACGGCGCTGCTCGACTGGCAGAAGGCGATCAGCTGGCGCGGGGAGCTGAAGCTCACCGGGATCAACACCGCCAAAGAGGTGCCGGACTGGCCATCGAAGCTCGACGGGCTGATTAAAACCCGCGGCAGTCTGTACGGCGGAAGCTGGCAGATGGATGTCCCGGAACTGAAAATCACCGGCAACGTGAAGCAGAACAAAGTCAACGTGAATGGCTCGCTGAAGGGCAACAGCTATCTGCAGTGGATCATCCCGGGTCTGCACGTGGCGCTGGGCCGCAATACCGCCGACATCAAGGGTGAGCTGGGGGTGAAAGATCTCGATCTGGATGCCACCATCGACGCGCCGAATCTTGATAATGCCCTGCCGGGGCTGGGCGGGACAGCGAAAGGGCTGGTGAAAGTGCGCGGCACGGTCGAAGCCCCACAACTGCTGGCCGATATCACCGCCAACGGCCTGCGCTGGCAGGAGCTTACCATTGCCCGCCTGCGCGTTGATGGCGACGTCAAATCCACCGATCAGATCGCCGGGCATCTCAACCTGCGCGTCGATCGTCTTTCCCAGCCGGGCGTGAACCTCAGTCAGGTCACCCTGGAAGCCAAAGGCAGCGAGAAACAGCACGACCTCCAGCTGCGCGTCCAGGGCGAACCGGTCTCCGGCCAGCTGCACCTGGCGGGCAGCTTTGACCGCAAAGAGATGCGCTGGAAAGGCACGCTGGACAACACCCGCTTCGCCACCCCGGTGGGGCCATGGTCGTTAACCCGCTCGATTGCGCTGGATTATCGCAATGCGGAGCAGAAGGTAAGCATCGGGCCACACTGCTGGACCAACCCGAACGCTGAACTCTGCGTGCCGCAGACTATTGATGCGGGTGCCGAAGGGCGGGCGGTGGTCAATCTTAACCGTTTCGACCTGGCGATGCTCAAGCCGTTTATGCCGGAGTCCACTCAGGCCAGCGGCGTGTTCAGCGGTAAGGCGGATGTCGCCTGGGATGCCACTAAACCGGGGCTGCCGCAGGGCAACGTCACGCTCTCCGGGCGTAACGTGAAGGTCACCCAGGTGGTCAACGACGCACCGCTGCCGCTGGCGTTTACTACCCTCAATCTCACCGCCGATCTGCATAACAACCGCGCCGAGCTGGGCTGGCTGATCCGCCTCGCCAACAACGGCCAGTTTGACGGCCAGATCCAGGTCACCGATCCGCAAGGGCAGCGCAACCTGGGCGGCAACGTCAATATCCGCAATCTCAACCTGGCGATGGCGAACGCCATTTTCTCCCGCGGCGAGAAGGCGGCTGGTATGCTGAACGCCAACCTGCGGCTGGCGGGTAATGCCCAAAGCCCGCAGGTGTTTGGTCAGATGCAGCTCAATGGCGTGGATATCGACGGCAACTTTATGCCGTTCGATATGCAGCCGAGCCAGCTGGCGATGAACTTTAACGGCATGAGTTCGACCCTGGCCGGGACCGTGCGTACCCAGCAGGGGCAGATCAACCTCAGCGGCGATGCCGACTGGAGCCAGCTCGATAACTGGCGCGCGCGGGTGGCGGCCAAGGGCAGCAAGGTGCGCATCACGGTGCCGCCGATGGTGCGTCTGGACGTCTCGCCGGATGTGGTCTTTGAGGCCACGCCGCAGCTGTTTACTCTCGACGGCCGGGTCGATGTGCCCTGGGCGCGTATCGTGGTGCATGACCTGCCGGAGAGCGCAGTAGGCGTCTCCAGCGATGAGGTGATGCTCGATAAAAATCTGCAGCCGGAAGAGACGCAGCGGGCTTCGATTCCGATCAACAGCAACCTGATCGTGCACGTGGGCAACAACGTGCGGCTGGATGCCTTTGGTCTGAAGGCGAGGCTGACCGGCGATCTGAAGGTCGCGCAGGATAAGCAGGGGCTGGGCCTGAACGGGCAGATCACCATTCCGGAAGGGCGCTTCCACGCCTACGGCCAGGATCTGATCGTGCGTAAAGGGGAGCTGCTGTTCTCCGGTCCGCCGGATCAGCCGCTGCTGAATATCGAAGCGATCCGTAACCCGGAAGCCACCGAGAATGACGTGATCGCCGGGGTGCGCGTGACCGGCACCGCCGACGAACCGAAAGCGGAAATCTTCTCCGACCCGGCAATGTCCCAGCAGGAAGCGCTCTCATATCTGCTGCGCGGGCAAGGTCTGGACAGCAATCAGAGCGACAGTGCAGCGATGACCTCAATGTTAGTCGGTCTGGGGGTTGCACAAAGTGGTCAGGTTGTGGGTAAAATCGGGGAGACGTTTGGCGTAAGCAATCTGGCGCTGGACACCCAGGGAGTCGGTGACTCTTCGCAGGTGGTGGTCAGTGGCTATGTACTGCCGGGTCTGCAGGTGAAATATGGCGTGGGGATCTTTGACTCGCTGGCGACTCTCACGTTACGCTATCGCCTGATGCCTAAGCTATATCTTGAAGCGGTGTCTGGCATAGACCAGGCGCTCGATCTGCTCTATCAGTTTGAGTTTTAGCAATGCGAATATTTGTTTACGGCAGTTTACGAACCAAGCAAGGCAACAGCCACTGGATGACCAACGCCCAGTTGCTGGGAAATTACAATATTGAACACTACCAGTTGTACAGTCTGGGCCACTATCCAGGCGCGGTTCCGGGGAACGGAACGGTACAGGGTGAGGTTTATCGTATTGATAACGCTACGCTGGCCGAACTTGATGCCTTGCGCACCAAGGGCGGGGAATACGCTCGCCGGTTGATCCAGACCCCCTACGGCAGTGCATGGATGTATGTATACCAACGTTCGGTCGACGGCCTGACGCTGATTGAAAGCGGTAACTGGTTAGACAGAGACCAGTACTGAGATAAACCACGCCACCTTCGGGTGGCGTGGTTTTTTGACATCCGCGGACGGTTTTGTAGGCCGGGTAAGGCGTAGCCGCCACCCGGCAGCACAGACGAAAAAAAGCCCCGACAAGTCGGGGCTCTCTTCACGCAGAAAGAATTACTTCTTCTTCGCGCGTTCGAAAGAGGCAACGATTTCAGCTTTTGCCGCTTCAGCGTTATCCCAGCCGTCAACCTTAACCCATTTGCCTTTCTCGAGATCTTTGTAGTGCTCGAAGAAGTGGGTGATCTGCGCTTTCAGCAGTTCTGGCAGGTCGTTCACATCGTTAATGTGATCGTACTCTTTGCTCAGCTTGGTGTGCGGTACCGCAACCAGTTTCGCATCTTCACCGGCTTCGTCGGTCATTTTCAGTACGCCAACCGGACGGCAGCGGATAACCGCGCCTGGCTGCAGTGGGTACGGGGTTGGGACCAGCACGTCTACCGGGTCACCGTCCAGAGACAGGGTGTGGTTGATGTAACCGTAGTTGCACGGATAGAACATCGCGGTAGACATGAAACGGTCAACGAACAGCGCGCCGGTGTCTTTGTCGATTTCGTATTTGATAGGATCAGCGTTCGCCGGGATTTCGATAACTACGTAGATGTCTTCCGGCAGTTCTTTACCCGCTGGGACGTTGAGTAAGCTCATGTCTGTGTCCTTTAAAATGATTGGTAATCAAGTGGCGAGTATTATAGCCAACTGGCACGGAATGTCTTCGCCTGTTTTCGCTATTACCCGCTCCCTGATGTCACTATCAGCCCTTTCTCATGACAAGATAATCCATAAACTCAGCCGCTTTTTTAATGGTCCAATGAAAGCGATTACAAACTTGTGATTAACGTTTTATTCACTTCTCTGAAGTGTGATGTAACACACTCCGTTACATCTCGCATTGTCTATAGTTTTTTCGCAGAACACCTTTTACCCAACAATAAACTACCCTACGAGGACGTTCTTATGTGGAAGCGCTTACTTCTTGTCACAGCAGTTTCAGCAGCCATGTCGTCTATGGCATTGGCCGCCCCATTAACCGTAGGATTCGCACAAGTCGGCTCAGAATCAGGCTGGCGAGCGGCTGAAACCAACGTCGCGAAAAGCGAGGCCGAAAAGCGCGGCATCACGCTGAAAATCGCCGATGGTCAGCAAAAACAGGAAAACCAGATCAAAGCGGTACGCTCTTTTATCGCCCAGGGCGTTGACGCCATCTTCATTGCGCCGGTGGTGGCAACAGGCTGGGAGCCGGTACTGAAAGAAGCCAAAGATGCCGAAATTCCGGTGTTCCTGCTCGATCGTTCCATCGATGTAAAAGACAAATCTCTCTATATGACTACCGTCACTGCCGACAACGTTCTGGAAGGCAAATTAATCGGTGAGTGGCTGGTGAAACAGGTGGATGGCAAGCCGTGTAACGTGGTTGAGCTGCAGGGCACCGTCGGGGCCAGCGTGGCCATCGACCGTAAGAAAGGCTTTGCCGATGCCATCTCCAAAGCGTCAAACATCAAGATTATCCGCTCTCAGTCCGGCGACTTCACCCGCAGTAAAGGGAAAGAGGTTATGGAGAGCTTCATCAAAGCCGAGAACAACGGCAAAAACATCTGCATGGTTTACGCCCATAACGACGACATGGTGATCGGCGCCATTCAGGCCATTAAAGAAGCGGGTCTGAAGCCAGGCACCGATATCCTGACCGGCTCCATCGACGGCGTACCGGATATCTATAAAGCGATGATCGACAAAGAGGCCAACGCCAGCGTTGAGCTGACGCCAAACATGGCAGGCCCGGCCTTCGACGCGCTGGAAAAATTCAAGAAAGACGGCACCATGCCGGAGAAAGTCACCATCACCAAATCCACCCTCTACCTGCCTGATACCGCTAAAGAAGAGTTAGAGAAGAAGAAAAATATGGGCTACTAAGCTCCAGTGAAAATGCCGGGCGGCGCTGCGCTTGCCCGGCCTACGGGTTGTGCCGGGGGATGAGACTATGACGATTGACCAACACCAGGAAATCCTCCGCACAGAAGGATTGAGCAAGTACTTTCCCGGCGTAAAAGCGCTGGATAGCGTCGATTTCAGCCTGCGCCGTGGTGAGATTATGGCGTTGCTGGGAGAGAACGGCGCCGGGAAATCCACGCTAATCAAAGCCCTGACCGGCGTCTATCACGCCGATCGCGGCACCATCTGGCTGGAAGGCCAGGCTATTTCGCCCAAAAATACCGCCCATGCCCAGCAGCTGGGGATCGGCACGGTCTATCAGGAAGTGAACCTGCTGCCGAACATGTCGGTGGCCGATAACCTGTTTATCGGTCGCGAGCCTAAGCGCTTTGGCTTTTTGCGCCGCAAGGAGATGGAGGCCCGCGCCACGAAGCTGATGGAATCCTACGGCTTTTCCCTCGACGTGCGCGAACCGCTGAACCGTTTTTCGGTGGCGATGCAGCAGATCGTCGCCATCTGCCGCGCCATCGACCTCTCCGCCAAAGTGCTGATCCTCGATGAACCTACCGCCAGCCTCGACACCCAGGAGGTGGAGATGCTTTTTACCCTGATGCGCCAGCTGCGCGATCAGGGGGTGAGCCTGATTTTCGTCACCCACTTCCTCGATCAGGTGTATGAAGTGAGCGACCGCATTACCGTCCTGCGTAACGGCAGCTTTGTCGGCTGTCGCGAAACCCGCGAGTTGCCGCAAATCGAACTGGTCAAAATGATGCTGGGCCGCGAGCTGGAGACCAACGCCCTGCAGCGTGCGGGCCGGACGCTGCTCAGCGATAAGCCCATTGCGGCGTTCAAGGATTACGGCAGGAAGGGCACTATTGCCCCCTTTAACCTCGAGGTGCGTCCCGGCGAAATCGTCGGCCTGGCGGGGCTGTTAGGCTCGGGCCGGACCGAAACCGCCGAAGTGATCTTTGGCATCAAGCCTGCCGACACCGGCAGCGCGCTGATCAAAGGCAAACCCCAGGCGCTGCGCTCTCCGCATCAGGCCTCCAGCCTCGGAATTGGCTTCTGTCCGGAAGACAGGAAAACCGACGGGATTATTGCCGCCGCCTCGGTGCGCGAAAACATCATTCTGGCCCTGCAGGCCCAGCGCGGCTGGCTGCGGCCAATCCCGCGTAAAGAGCAGAACGCCATTGCCGAACGCTTTATTCGCCAGTTGGGGATCCGCACCCCGAGCGCCGAACAGCCGATCGAGTTTCTCTCCGGCGGCAACCAGCAGAAGGTGCTGCTGTCGCGCTGGCTGCTGACCAAACCGCAGTTCCTGATCCTCGACGAGCCGACGCGCGGTATCGACGTCGGGGCGCATGCGGAGATCATCCGCCTGATCGAAACCCTCTGCGCCGACGGTCTGGCGCTGCTGGTCATCTCCTCGGAGCTGGAGGAGCTGGTGGGCTACGCCGATCGCGTGATCATCATGCGCGACCGCCAACAGGTAGCCGAGATCCCGCTGGACGAACTGTCCGTTCCGGCAATCATGAACGCCATTGCGGCATAAGGAGTAGATCGTGATGCCACGTTCACTTTCTCAGACCGGCGAGCCGAAGCGCCGCTTCCGCTGGCCCACCGGTATGCCGCAAATCATTGCGCTGCTGCTGGTGTTGCTGGTGGATAGCCTCGTTTCGCCGCATTTTTATCAGATTATCCTCCAGGATGGCCGCCTGTTCGGCAGCCCGATTGATATCTTAAACCGCGCCGCCCCGGTGGCTTTGTTGGCAATCGGCATGACCCTGGTGATCGCCACCGGGGGGATCGACCTGTCGGTCGGGGCGGTGATGGCTATCGCCGGGGCCACCGCGGCCTCGATGACCGTGGCCGGACACAGCCTGCCGGTGGTGCTGCTGGTGACCCTGGGCACCGGGGTGCTGGCGGGGTTGTGGAACGGCATCCTGGTCGCGATCCTCAAAATACAGCCCTTCGTCGCCACCCTGATCTTAATGGTGGCCGGACGCGGGGTGGCGCAGCTGATCACCTCCGGGCAGATCGTCACCTTTAACGCTCCCAATCTGGCGTGGATCGGCAGCGGCTCGCTGTTCTTCTTCCCGACGCCGGTGATCATCGTGGTGGTGACGCTGATTGCCTTCTGGCTGTTCACCCGCAAAACCGCGCTCGGGATGTTCATTGAAGCGGTGGGGATTAACATTCGCGCGGCGAAAAACGCCGGGGTCAGCACCCGCCTGATGGTGATGCTCACCTACGTCTTAAGCGGGGTGTGCGCCGCCATTGCCGGGATTATTGTTGCGGCGGATATTCGCGGGGCGGACGCCAACAACGCCGGCCTGTGGCTGGAGCTGGATGCCATTCTGGCAGTGGTGATCGGTGGCGGGTCGCTGATGGGCGGGCGCTTTAACCTGCTGCTGTCGGTGATTGGCGCGCTGATTATCCAGGGGATGAACACCGGCATTCTGCTGTCCGGCTTCCCGCCGGAACTCAACCAGGTGGTGAAAGCGGTAGTGGTGCTCTGCGTGCTGATCGTTCAGTCGCCGCGCTTTATCAGTCTTATTAAGGGGATGCGTGGCCATGATAAAACGTAATTTACCGCTAATGATCACCCTGGGCGTGTTCGTGCTGGGCTATCTCTACTGTCTGACGCAGTTCCCCGGCTTTGCCTCGACGCGGGTGATCTGCAACATCCTGACCGACAACGCCTTCCTCGGGATCATCGCCGTCGGCATGACGTTTGTGATCCTCTCCGGCGGGATCGACCTCTCCGTCGGGTCGGTGATCGCCTTTACCGGCGTCTTCCTGGCGAAAGCGATCGGCTACTGGGGGATCTCTCCGTTGCTGGCCTTCCCGCTGGTGCTGGTGATGGGCTGCGCCTTCGGGGCCTTTATGGGCCTGCTGATCGACGCCCTGAAGATCCCGGCGTTTATCATCACCCTCGCCGGGATGTTCTTCCTGCGCGGGGTCAGCTATCTGGTGTCGGAGGAGTCGATCCCGATTAACCATCCGGTCTACGACACCCTCTCCAGCCTGGCGTGGAAAATTCCCGGCGGCGGTCGGCTGAGCATTCTTGGCCTGATCATGCTGGGGGTGGTGGTGATCGGTATCTTCCTGGCCCACCGCACCCGCTTCGGCAACGAGGTGTACGCCATCGGCGGCAGCGCGACCTCCGCCAACCTGATGGGCATCTCCACCCGCAGCACCACCATTCGCATCTATATGCTCTCCACCGGGCTGGCGACGCTGGCGGGGATCGTCTTCTCCATCTACACCCAGGCGGGCTACGCCCTGGCGGGGGTGGGCGTGGAGCTGGACGCCATTGCCTCGGTGGTGATTGGCGGCACGCTGCTCAGCGGCGGGGTCGGCACGGTGCTGGGAACCCTGTTCGGGGTGGCGATCCAGGGGCTGATCCAGACCTATATCAACTTCGACGGCACCCTCAGCTCGTGGTGGACCAAGATTGCGATTGGCATCCTGCTGTTCATCTTTATCGCCCTGCAGCGCGGTCTGACGGTGCTGTGGGAGAACCGCCAGAGCTCGCCGGTTACCCGGGTGAGCACCACCACCCTCAAGCGGTAACTCGCTGAATTTTCGCAATGTCTAAATCTTTTCCGGTAGCGGCCGATAACCCTTAATTCTGTCCAGATTTATCTCGCTACCGGAAATTACATCATGCTGAAAACGCTATCGATTCGTACCGGCTTGCTTTCGTTACTGGCCGTCATGACCCTCCTGCTGCTGCTCGTCAGCGGTATTGGCATTTATGCCCTCACGCAGAGTTCCGCTTCACTGCAACGCATTAATCATCTTCAGGGCGAGCAGCTGGTGCAGCTCAATTCGGGCTACACCCTGATCCTGCGCGCGCGCAACGAAGCGGGGCAGGCCGTTCGCATGATGGAGGTGGGCCTGCTGGATGACGCCGCCAAATCGGTGAAGAACATCAATGACGAAATCACCCAGGCACAAACCACGTTGAAAAACGTGATCGATAGCGGAGTGGACGATCCAGAAGGTGAAGCGCTGCTGAAGAAGGTTGCGGCGAGCCTCGCGGCCTATAACGCCCAGGGGATCGTGCCGATGCAGAACGCCCTGAAAGAGCAGAGCGCCGATGCGTATTACGATCTGCTGGAGAACCATCTGGTGCCGGTGGCGCGTCAGTTTGATAACGACATGCAGGCCTTCCAGACCTGGAGCGAAAGCCGCGGCAAAGCCGAAGTGGCGGCGGTGCAGGCCAGTAAAAGTAAGGTAATGATGCTGATTGTTGTCGCCGCGCTGCTGACTGCGGGCATCATTGTGCTGGCCTGGCTGGCCCTGCGCCATATGCTGCTCAAGCCGCTCTCCACCTCCATCGCCCAGCTGGAACATGTGGCCGCCGGGGATTTGACCCACGCCCTGACCGCGCCCGCCAGCCAGGAGTTTAACCGTCTGAATGCCGCCATCGAAGAGATGCGCCAGTCGCTGATGGGCTCGGTGCTGCGCGTGCGCGACGCCAGCTCGCAGATCGACACCGGCAGCCGGGAGCTGACCGCCGGCAACATGCACCTGGCCCAGCGCACGGAATCAACCGCTACTTCTCTGGAGCAGACTGCGGCCAGCATGGAAGAGCTCACCGCCACGGTGAAACAGAACGCCCACAACGCCGAGCAGGCGCATCAGGTGGCGAAGACGATGTCTGATACCGCCGATCGCGGCAGCGAAATGGTCTGCTACGTGATTGAGAAGATGCGCGACATCTCCGGCAGCGCCGGCCGTATCGCCGATATTCTCAGCGTTATCGACGGCATTGCCTTCCAGACCAATATCCTGGCGCTAAACGCCTCGGTCGAGGCTGCCCGCGCGGGTGAGCAGGGCCGTGGTTTTGCGGTGGTGGCCGGGGAAGTACGTATCCTCGCCAGCCGCAGCGCCGATGCGGCAAAAGAGATCCGCACTCTGATTAGCGATTCGCAGTCACACGTTAGCGAAGGCAGCGAGCTGGCGCAGCAGGCGGGTGAAACCATGGATGAGATCGCCACCGAGGTGATGCGCATGACACGCCTGATGCGTGAGATTGCTAACGCGTCGCACGAGCAGAGCCGGGGGATTGAGCAGGTGAATATTGCGGTCAATCAGATGGACGAAACCGCGCAACAAAACGCGGCGCTGGTCCAGCAATCTTCCGCCGCGACGCGCTCGCTGGAAGAGCAGTCCCGCGAGCTGATCGAGGCGATGTCGTCCTTTAAACTGTCGATGCAACAGGCATAGCGTTATCACATTCCGGCGCCGCAGCAGGCGTCGGGATGCTCTCACCCAGAGACGGCGCGCTGGCGATATGGTCGTGGATCAAGCCCAGTAGCTTTTCCATCTCGGCGGTCAGGTGCAGCGCATAGGGCGTTGGCTCCAGAAACAGGCCCTTGCGGTTAAACAGCGGCGCATTAAAAAGCATCCCAAAGCGTTTCAGCGCCAGGCTCACGGCGGGTCTGGACATATCAAGACGTAAAGAGGCTTTGGCCATGCTCCCGCACCTGACGACTTCAATAAATACCGGAATCAGATTGAGGTCGATCCCAGTGGATGAGCGAGAGAGATTTTTCATTTCTGCTGATTTCCATTGAACACTATTTGAACGCCGTAATGATGACGGATTGATTCAGCGGGTTACAGCAGCATTTTTATATAGCTTTATACCGACACCGGTATAAATCGTTGGAAAAATAAAAGGGGCCTTGCGGCCCCTTCTGGTCAAACTCAACAATCAGGCATCCGGGTATTCACGGATTAAGCGTTCAACGTCTTCCACCATATGATCGTTGCCGACGAAGAACGAACGGCGCTGGTGCAGACTCTCAGGAATGATATCCATAATCCGCTCTTTACCGTCGCTGGCTTTACCGCCCGCCTGCTCGGCGAGGAAGGCCATCGGGTTGCACTCGTACAGCAGACGCAGCTTACCTTCCGGGTGGCTGGCGGTGCTTGGGTAGAGGTAGATCCCACCTTTCAGCAGGTTGCGGTGGAAATCCGCCACCAGGGAGCCGATATAACGTGAGGTATACGGACGCTGGGTGGCAGTATCCTCTTCCTGGCAGAATTTAATGTACTTCTTCACCCCGGACGGGAATTTGATGTAGTTCCCTTCATTGATGGAGTAGGTGCTGCCTTTCTGCGGGTAGCGCATGCGCTCCTGGCACAGGCAGAACACGCCCAGCGACGGATCGTAGGTAAAGGCATGCACACCGCAGCCGGTGGTGTAGACCAGCATGGTGGAGGAGCCGTAAACCACATAGCCTGCCGCAACCTGCTTGTTACCCGGCTGCAGGAAATCTTCTTCGGTTACCGGGGTGCCTACAGGGGTAACGCGGCGGTAAACAGAGAAAATGGTGCCGACAGAGACGTTAACGTCGATGTTGGAGGAGCCATCCAGAGGATCCATCAGAACGACATATTTTGCGTGTTCACACCCTTCAAAGACCACGATTTCGTCTTCTTCTTCGGAGGCGATCCCCGCCACGATGTCGCGTGCGCGCAGTGCAGCTTTCAGTTTTTCATTCGCGAACAGATCGAGTTTCTGTTGAACTTCGCCCTGCACGTTTTCAGCACCGCTGGCACCCAGGATATCGACCAGACCGGCCTTGTTGATATCGCGATGGATGATCTTGGCGCCCAGCTTTATTGCCGACAACAAAGCAGTGAGTTCACCGGTAGCATGCGAGAACTCGTGCTGCTTTTCGACAATAAATTCACCTAACGTTTTCATAACACCTTCCCTGCATTGGATGTTGAGTAAAGTTGTTGATGCCCAACAATCTTAACAAACTTTCAAATCTTCGCGCAGAGGTGAATCGCGCCAGCTAGGTACAGATTTTCCTGAAATGCGTTTCTCTGCCGCAGACATATGCGTAAAATGTGCGCCACATTGAAGAGGGATAGTGACGTATGCGCATTCATATATTGGGGATTTGTGGCACTTTCATGGGCGGCCTGGCTATGCTGGCGCGCGCTCTTGGCCATGAGGTGACAGGTTCGGACGCCAATGTGTATCCGCCGATGAGCACGCTGCTGGAAAAGCAGGGTATCTCACTTATTCAGGGTTACGATGCCAGCCAGCTGGAGCCTCAGCCGGATCTGGTGATCATTGGTAACGCCATGACCCGTGGAAATCCGTGCGTGGAAGCCGTGCTGGAACGCAACATTCCTTACATGTCTGGCCCGCAGTGGCTGCATGACTTTGTGCTGCGCGATCGCTGGGTTGTTGCTGTTGCGGGGACGCACGGCAAAACCACCACCGCCGGAATGGCGACCTGGATCCTTGAAGCCTGCGGCTACAAGCCGGGCTTTGTGATCGGCGGCGTACCGGGGAATTTCGAGGTTTCTGCCCGCCTGGGCGACAGCCCGTTCTTTGTCATCGAAGCGGACGAATACGACTGTGCGTTCTTTGACAAGCGCTCTAAATTTGTTCATTACTGCCCGCGCACCTTGATCCTCAATAACCTTGAGTTCGATCATGCGGATATCTTCGACGACCTGAAGGCGATTCAGAAGCAGTTCCACCACCTGGTGCGTATCGTGCCGGGCCAGGGGCGCATTATCCTGCCGGAAAACGACGTCAATCTGAAGCAGACCCTGGCGATGGGATGCTGGAGCGAGCAGGAGCTGGTGGGCGAGCAGGGCCACTGGCAGGCGAAAAAACTGACCAACGACGCCTCCCAGTGGGAAGTGCTGCTGGACGGTGAAAAGGTCGGGGAGGTGCATTGGGCGCTGGTGGGTGAACACAACATGCACAACGGCCTGATGGCGATTGCCGCCGCCCGTCATGTGGGCGTGCTGCCTGCCGATGCGGCCCATGCGCTGGGATCGTTCATCAACGCCCGTCGCCGTCTTGAACTGCGCGGCGAAGCGAATGGCGTGACGGTGTATGACGATTTTGCCCATCACCCGACGGCGATCCTCGCGACGCTGGCGGCGCTGCGCGGCAAAGTGGGCGGCACAGCGCGTATTCTGGCGGTGCTGGAACCCCGCTCTAACACCATGAAGATGGGCATCTGCAAAGACGATCTCGCCCCGTCGTTGGGCCGTGCGGATGAGGTCTTCCTCCTGCAGCCGCAGCACATTCCATGGCAGGTCGCAGAAGTCGCGGACGCCTGTATTCAACCTGCGCACTGGAGTGCGGATGTCGATGTGCTGGCGGATATGGTGGTGAAAGCCGCTCAGCCGGGGGATCACATTCTGGTAATGAGCAACGGCGGGTTTGGTGGGATCCATCAGAAGCTGCTGGACGGTCTGGCGAAGAAAGCAGATGTAGCAGAGTAATAAAAAAGCCCGGTGGCGCTAACGCTTACCGGGCCTACAGTTCGTGCGCATTTGTTACAGCATTATGCTTCGGCTTCCGCCAGTTCACGCAGATACTGGAAGATCAGACGCGCAGACTTCGGCGGCTTATTCCCTTCTTTCTCTTTCTTGGCGTTACGGGCAAGCGTTCGCAGCTGCTGGCGGTCGGCGTCCGGCCACAGGTTCAGCACCTCCGCCAGGGCGTCATCGCCATTATCAATCAGGCGATCGCGGATCTGCTCCAGCTTATGGAACAGGGCAACCTGCTGGTTGTGGCGGTTTTTCAGCTTATCCAGCGCCTGGCGGATAGGCTCGACGTCGCGCTGGCGCAACATTTTACCAATCAACTGAAGCTGGCGGCGACGACCCTCTTTCTTGATGCGCTGTGCCAGTTCGATGGCGGCACGCAGATCCGGATCGAGCGGGATTTTATCCAGCGCGTTCTTACCCAGCTCTACCATTTCCGCACCAAGCTGTTTTAACTCTTCGGCGTCGCGTTTAATTTCACTTTTACTGACCCAGATGATCTCATCATCTTCGTCTTCGATGTCATCACCGGGAACGTCGTCGAGCCAGTCTTCGGGCTGCTTAGTCATGTCAGGCTCCTTAAAAAAAGAGGCTAATCTTACCAGTTTAGGCGCGTACTGAGAAACGGTTCTCTGATAGACTTCAGCTAACTACACCTTACATTATGGCATTTACGATGAAAGTGATCTCACAAGTTGCAGCACAGCGTAAAGCACTGGAAGAGGCCGTCTCCATGGCCCTGGAGCTGGCGTCAGCGAAATCCGACGGGGCAGAAGTCGCCGTCAGTAAAACCACCGGCCTGAGCGTCAGTACCCGCTATGGCGAAGTGGAAAACGTTGAATTTAATAGCGATGGCGCGTTAGGGATTACTGTTTATCACCAGAACCGTAAAGGCAGCGCCTCCTCCACCGACCTCAGCCCGGATGCCATTGCGCGTACCGTGCAGGCGGCGCTGGATATCGCCCGCTACACCTCTGCGGACCCGTATGCCGGCGTCGCAGACCGCGAATTGCTGGCCTTTGAGGCCCCGGATCTGGATCTGTTCCACCCGGCAGAAGTGACCCCTGACGAAGCCATTGATTTCGCCGCCCGCGCAGAACAGGCCTCCCTGAACGCCGATAAGCGCATCACCAACACCGAAGGCGGCAGCTTTAACAGCCACTACGGTATTAAAGTCTTTGGCAACAGCCACGGCATGCTGCAGGGCTACAGCTCCACCCGTCACTCGCTTTCCAGCTGCGTGATCGCTGAAGAGAACGGCGATATGGAGCGCGATTACGCCTACACCATTGGCCGTGCGATGGGCGATCTGCAGTCGCCGGAGTGGGTTGGGATGGAGTGCGCAAAACGCACATTGTCCCGCCTCGCGCCACGAAAACTGTCTACCATGAAAGCACCAGTGATCTTCGCCAATGAAGTGGCGACCGGGCTGTTCGGGCATCTGGTCGGGGCCATCGCCGGTGGCGCGGTGTACCGTAAATCGACCTTCCTGCTCGACGCGCTGGGTACGCAAATTCTGCCAGAATGGCTGACCATTGAAGAGCATCCGCACCTGCTGAAAGGGCTGGCCTCCACGCCGTTTGACAGCGAAGGCGTGCGCACGGAGCGTCGCGATATCATTAAAGACGGCATCCTGACCCAGTGGCTGCTGACCAGCTACTCCGCGCGCAAACTGGGGCTGCAAAGCACCGGCCATGCGGGCGGCATCCACAACTGGCGCATTCCGGGTCGTGGCCTGAGCTTTGAGCAGATGCTGAAAGAGATGGGCACCGGGCTGGTGGTAACCGAGTTGATGGGCCAGGGCGTTAGCGGCGTGACCGGCGACTACTCGCGCGGGGCGTCTGGCTTCTGGGTAGAAAACGGTGAAATTCAGTATCCGGTGAGCGAAATTACCATCGCCGGCAACTTAAAAGAGATGTGGCGCAATATCGTGACGGTGGGCAACGATATTGAAACCCGCAGTAATATACAGTGTGGATCGGTGTTGTTACCGGAGATGAAGATCGCCGGCCAGTAATACTCAAGCGCACTCCGGTGCGCTTTTTTTTAATAATAAAAAAGGAAGTGAGCAATGCGTAAATATCTGTTAGCAATCGTCGCAGCTTCAACGCTGGTAATGAGTTCGTCAGTCCTGGCTGACCTGGAAGACAACATGGACACCCTCAGCGAAAATCTGAAGGTAGTGCAGAAAACGGACAATGCGGCGGAAATGAAAGGCGCTCTGACCAAAATGCGTGCTGCTGCGGTGGATGCGCAAAAAGAGACCCCGCCGAAGCTGGAAGGCAAAGCGGAGAACAGCCCGGAGATGAAAGATTTCCGTCACGGTCTGGAGACGCTGGTGGGGCAGATTGACGGCGCGCTGAAGCTGGCCAACGAAGGCAAAGTGAAAGAAGCCCAGGCGGCGGCCGATGGGTTTGTCACCACGCGTAATACTTATCACAAAAAATACCGTTAATGGGTGCCTGAGCCTTACGTCCTCTCCCGTGTGCGGAGGCGCACTAAACGCCTCCGCCTGTTTGCTCCTACAATCCGGAGCGACAATCCATTTGCGCTATCACTTCAAAGGAACCGTTTCGGAAACGGATCTCGCAAAGCGTTTTCCGCGTCACCAGCGTTAAGATGATTATTGTCAAAGAAATGATCATCAAAACCCTGATACTGGGATCTCTGCGTTTCATGGATGCCTCCTTGCTTTTTAAGCGGGTAAGGCAGCGAACTTCACGTGTTCGGACGTGTCGTTTCGGGCCCCATCCCTGATTTTTATTCAGGTGGGGCTTTCCACTTCCCGTCCCATGCATGAGACGGTCAGTCTCAAGCACCCACGGCCACTCTACCCAATCCGCATAAGAAAACCTTATCCAGCTCACATTTCTACGAGTCTGCTCGTAAACTTTTTCACTTCCACAACGCCGCTTTACCCGCTCAGGAGCGTGATATTCATCACGTAAACCCAGCGAATTATCATCATTCAGCGCAATTATGTGGCACAGATCACTGGCGCCGGGTTCCTTTCCACTTCGAAGTGGAAAGGAACTCGCTACAAACAATTAACCCCCGGCGTTAGTTTTATCCCAGAGCCACTAACGGGGTAACACGAGTGATTAACGGAACGGTAATAAACGACACTGGAGACCAGGCGGCGCAAACTGAACAGCTGGCCGACACCATGCTCAAGCAGACGTTCACTCTGCTTAGTCATCACCACATTATCCCCAATGCCGTTCAGGAGCAGATGCTCACCTCCCACGTTCGCGCGATGGCGCACCGGTCGGTGACCGGCGAGCCGCTGCCAGAGGTTGAGGCTGACCTGTTCGACGAAATTTCACCTGAATCAATGCGGCTTGCCCGCGAAGTCGTGGCGCAGTTTGGCAACCTTCCTGATGAAGAAGCCTGGCTGCTCTCCGTTCACTTTGAAGTCGCAAAAGACAACCTTTAAGGAGCAACACTATGGAACAAATTACAGTGGTTATCGGCGATCGCCTGGGTAAAGGTCAGAAGGTTGCAGCTGGCGTTGAAAAAGCGGGTGGTCGCGCCGTGGTGGTGCCAGGCGTGGCAGCAGACATGAAGCTGGGTGACGTGATGAAGGCGGAAAACGCCACCTTCGGCATCTCCTTCTGCGGCAGCGGCGGCGCGGGGGCGATCACCGCTCAGACCAAATATGGCTACAAAGCGAAGTACGGCATGCGTTCCGTGGAAGAGGGCGTCACCGCCATCAACGAAGGCAACAACGTGCTCGGTTTCGGCTTTATGGATAAAGAAGAGCTGGGCGAGCGTCTGGTACAGGCGTGGCAGAAGAAGCACGGCGCATAAGCATGAAAGAACAGTTCACCACCACGGTGAGAGTGAAAGGCAAGGGTGACGCCAAAGCGCGCGCCTTTGCCGACGCGCTGAACCAGGTTCAGGCCGCGGTGATGAAAGCATCGCCGCATATCTTACTGCGTATTGAGCCACAGGATGTGCAGGTTGTTCAGGCGCAAGAAGCGGTGCGTAAAGAGGCGTTTCTGTTCTTCTTTTTGCGCCGGGAAAGACGCACCTACAGCGTGGAGCTGGATGTGACCGTCAACGTGACTGCCATCAATCTGGACCAGGTGGACTTTGTCACGCAACGCTGATTCTTACTAATAGGGCAGACTAATGTTCCTGATAATTTTAATAAAATCGCTCATCATCGGCGGCCTGGTTGGCGTCGGCGTGGGCGCCGGGGCTGCACGCATGTTCCATGCGCCTACCACTCAGGGTATGGGCGCATTTCGTACGTTGGGGGAGCTGAACTCCTGTGAAGGGGATCCGGCCTCTCACTTCTCCTTTGGGTTAGGCTTCTTCTTCAACGCCTGGGCCTCGTCGGTTGCGGCGGGTTCCTTCACCCAGGACGTTGACCACCGCATCATCCCGAACTGGGGTGCCGCGGCACTGATGATCAAAAACCGTAACGTCGGCGAGACGCTGCACGATCCCCGCAAAATGGCGATTGCCTGCGGTGTGATCGGCATGATGGTCGTCACCTTCCTGAACCTCACCGCCTCGTCCGTTCCTGCTGCGCTTCAGGTCACCGCCGTGAAGGTGCTGGTGCCGGCGGCGAACCTGCTGGTGAACACCGTGATGCCGGTGATCTTCTGGCTGGCGGCTATCGACGCGGGTAAAAAATCGGGCTTCTGGGCCACCGTTTTTGGCGGCGCGGCGCAGCTGATCATGGGTAACGCCGTACCGGGTCTGGTGCTGGGTATTCTGATTGGGAAAGGCGTGGAAGAGAGCGGCTGGAACCACGTCACCAAAGTGATGATGGTCGCCATCGTATTGCTGTTCGTGCTGAGCGGTTTCTTCCGCGGCTTCGACATGAAGATGATTGAATCCTTCCATCTGACCGTGCCGAACTGGCTCGACATGATCCACAACTCGCTCAGCGGCAAGTAACAGGAGCCTCTAAATGGAACAGAATAAAGGTTTTTGGTATGCCGACTGGTCGTTCCCGATCTTCGTTGGCCTGCTCTCCTCCGGCGTGTTCGCCGGGACGCACATGTACTACCTCTACGGCATCGGTGCCTTTAACGAAGTGGCCTTCGTGGCGATGCTGAAAGCGGGCATCGATACCGGTGCCTACGGTGCGGTTGCCGCCTTTGGCGCCAGCTTCCTGTTCGCCCGTATTATCGAGGGCTCCCTGGTGGGGATCCTCGATATCGGCGGGGCGATCCAGACCGGCGTGGGCTTAGGCGTTCCGGCACTGCTGCTGGGGGCGGGGATTATGTTCCCGGTGACCAACTTCCTTGCCTCGCTGGCAACCGGCCTGGTGATTGGCCTGGCGATTGGCTACATCATCATCCTGGCGCGTAAGTTCACCATCAACCAGAGCAACTCCACCTACGGGGCGGATGTGATGATGGGGGCCGGTAACGCCTCCGGCCGCTTCCTCGGGCCGTTGATTATCCTCAGCGCCATGACCGCGTCGATTCCCATCGGCATCGGTTCCCTGTTAGGTGCCCTGCTGTTCTACATCTGGCAGAAGCCGATTACCGGTGGCGCCATCCTCGGCGCGATGCTGTTGGGCTGGCTGTTCCCGGTCGCCCTTTAATACCCGCGGGCGCTCAGGCGCCCGCCTTATCAGGAGAACCCCATGTTTGATTTACTCCTGCGCCGTGCGCGCCTCACCGACGATACCCTGACCGATATCGCCATTCAGGACGGGAAGATCGCGGCGGTGGGCGACATCGCCGCGTCTGCCCAAAAAACGGTGGAGCTGAACGGCGAAGTGTTTGTTAGCGCAGGCTGGATTGACTCCCACGTCCACTGCTACCCGAACTCGCCGATTTACCATGACGAGCCGGACAGCGTGGGCATTGCCACCGGCGTCACCTCCGTGGTGGACGCGGGCAGTACCGGGGCGGATGACGTGGACGACTTCTACGAAATTACCCGCAACGCCGCCACCGAGGTGTTTGCCCTGCTGAACATCTCCCGCGTGGGGCTGATTGCCCAGAACGAACTGGCCAATATGGCCAATATCGACGCCAGCGCAGTGCAGCAGGCGGTGAAACGCCACCCGAATTTTATCGTCGGCCTGAAAGCGCGCATGAGCAGCAGCGTGGTCGGTGAGAACGGCATTACGCCGCTGGAGCGCGCCAAAACCATCCAGAAAGAGAACGGCGATCTGCCCCTGATGGTGCACATCGGCAACAACCCGCCGAACCTCGATGAGATTGCCGACCTGCTGAGCTCCGGGGACATCATTACCCACTGCTACAACGGCAAACCGAACCGCATTCTGACCCCCTCCGGCGAGCTGCGTGCCTCTGTCACCAACGCCCTGAAACGCGGCGTGCGCCTGGACGTCGGCCACGGCACGGCGAGCTTCAGCTTTGAGGTGGCGAAACGCGCCATTGCGCTGGGCATTCTGCCGCACACCATCAGCTCGGATATCTACTGCCGCAACCGTATCAACGGCCCGGTGGGCTCGCTGGCCAGCGTGATGTCGAAATTCCTCGCCATCGGTATGTCGCTGCCGCAGGTCATTGAGTGCGTGACCGCCAACGCCGCCGACGGCCTGCGCCTGGCCCATAAAGGCCGCATTCAGCCAGGCCTCGACGCCGACCTGACGCTGTTCACCATTAAACGCCAGCCAACCGTGCTGACGGATGCCGAAAACGACAGCCTGCAGGCTGAACACATTCTGGTGCCGCTTGCCGCGATCCGCGCGGGCAAGGGCTACATGACCGAACAAGGGAGCACGGAACATGCCTTCAATTTTTGAGAAATACAATTTAAAACAGGTGATTAACACCTCCGGACGCATGACCGCGCTCGGCGTTTCCACCCCGCGCCCGGAAGTGGTGCAGGCGGCCATGGAGGGGATGAACCAGTACTTCGAGATGAAGGATCTGGTCAACAAAACCGGCGAGTACATTGCCGGTCTGCTGGATGTGGAAGGGGCGACTGTCGTCTCCTGCGCCTCGGCAGGCATCGCCCAGTCGGTGGCGGCGGTGCTGGTGAAAGACAGCGACTGGCTGCTGGAGAACCTGCACGTCACTCCGATTGAGAACAACGAGATCGTCATGCCGAAAGGCCACAACGTCAACTTTGGCGCCCCGGTCGGCACCATGGTGGCGCTGGGCGGCGGCAAGCTGGTGGAAGCCGGTTACGCCAACGAATGCTCCGCCGATCAGCTGGCGGCGGCGATCACCCCGCGCACCGCGGCAATCCTCTATATCAAATCCCACCACTGCGTGCAGAAGAGCATGCTCAGCGTGGAGCAGGCGGCAGTAGTAGCCCGTAAGCACGATCTGCCGCTGATCGTCGATGCGGCGGCGGAAGAAGATCTGCACGCTTACTACCGTTCCGGCGCGGACCTGGTGATCTACAGCGGCGCGAAGGCCATCGAAGGGCCAACCAGCGGCCTGGTGATCGGCCGAACTCAGTACGTTGAGTGGGTTAAGCGTCAGACGGCGGGCATTGGCCGGGCGATGAAGGTGGGTAAAGAGGGCATTCTGGGTCTGACCTGCGCCATCGAACACTACCTGACGGCCACCAAAGAGAGCGGCGACGAGATGGTGGCGAAGATGACCCCGTTTATCGATGCCCTGAATACCCTCAACGGCGTCACCGCCCGCGTGGTGTGGGACAGCGCCGGGCGTGACATCGCCCGGACCGAGATCAAGTTCGACGAAGCCACTACCGGCGTCGGCACCGGCGACCTGGTTGCGAAACTGAAGCAGGGCGAATACGCCATCTACTTCCGCGGCTACAAGGCCAACGAAGGGATCATCGAAGCCGACGTGCGCAGCGTCAGCGCGGACCAACTGAATATTGTTTATCGCCGCATCAGCGAAGTATTAGGCCAGGAGAAAAAGGCATGAAACTGACCCCCAATTTTTACCGCGACCGCGTCTGCCTGAACGTGCTGGCCGGTTCCAAAGCTAACGCCAGCGCCATCTATGAAGCGGCAGAAGGCCATGTGCTGGTGGGCGTGCTCTCCAAAAACTACCCGGACGTGGGGAGCGCCGTGGCGGATATGCGCGAGTATGCTCAGCTTATCGACAACGCGCTCTCCGTGGGCCTCGGGGCAGGGGATCCAAACCAGTCGGCGATGGTGAGCGAGATCTCCCGCCAGGTGCAGCCACAGCACGTCAACCAGGTCTTCACCGGCGTCGCCACCAGCCGCGCGCTGCTGGGGCAGAGTGAATCCGTGGTCAACGGCCTGGTCTCCCCGACCGGCACCGTCGGGATGGTGAAAATCTCCACCGGCCCGCTGAGCAGCGCAGCACCGGACGGTATCGTCCCGGTGGAAACCGCGATTGCCCTGCTGAAGGATTTCGGCGGCAGCTCGATCAAATACTTCCCGATGGGCGGCCTGAAATGCCGTGACGAATACCAGGCGGTGGCGGAAGCCTGCGCCCGTCACGACTTCTGGCTGGAGCCGACCGGGGGGATCGATCTGGAAAACTATGAAGAGATCCTGCAGATCGCCCTCGATGCTGGCGTGAGCAAGATCATTCCGCATATCTACAGTTCGATCATCGACAAAACCAGCGGCGACACCCGCCCGGAAGATGTCCGCACCCTGCTGGCAATGACGAAGAAGCTGGTGAAGTAAAACTACCCCTCACCCTGGCCCTCTCCCTCAGGGAGAGGGCATAACGATCAGGAGCCACCATGCACACCCGTAACCTGCTTGTCGCTTCACTCTCAATGCTTGCCACCGCCGCCGTCGCCCAGACGCAGTATGCCTGGGTGGGCACCTACAACCCCAACGGTGAAGGTCTGTACCGCTTTACCCTGGACCCGCAATCCGGTGCGCTCAGCAACAAAACGCTGGTGAGCACGCTGCCGAACGCCGCGCAGTTGACCGTCTCGCACGACGGCAAAACGCTCTATCTGGCCAGCGAAGTGGAGCAGGGCGTGGTGCAGGCGCTGCGGGTGGGTGATAACGGCGAGTTGAGTGAGCTCAATCAGGTGGCCTCTGGCGGCGCGGGCCCGGTATATCTCTCCCTGACGCCGAACGGCCAGCATCTGCTGGTGGCGAACTACGTCAGCGGATCGATTGCGGTTCTGCCGATCAACGCAGACGGCAGTCTGGGTGATGCCACCGACAAACATCAGGATCAGGGTGAACCTGGCGCGGCAAAACCGGAAGCGGCGGCAGAGGGCAGCTTTGCCATCAGCGATCACAACGGCCCCCATGCGCACATGATCGCCGCCGATCCGAGCGGAAAATATGTTTTTTCCACCGATCTGGGACTGGATCGGATCTACCAGTACCGCTTTGACGATCAAAACGGAAAGCTGACCCCGAACGATCCGCCGTTTATCAGCGCCTCCTCGAAAGGGGCCGGGCCGCGCCACTTCGTCTTTACGCCAAAAGGGGATGCCCTGTGGCTGATTAACGAAGAGGCGTCTACGCTGACCCATTATGCCGTGGAGGCTAACGGCACCCTGAAAGAGGGCAAGACGGTCTCTGCGCTGCCAGACGGTTACAAAGGCACCAGTTTTGCCGCCGGGCTGGCACTCAGTGCCGATGGAAAGCAGCTGTATGTCGCTAACCGTTTGCATAACAGCATCGGGCACTTTACCGTAACGGCGGATGGCACGCTGACCCATCAGGACGATGTCTGGACGCGGGGCGATTACCCCCGCACCCTGACGCTGGATAAACAGGGGCGCTGGCTGTACGTCATGAACCAGCGCAGCGACAACATCACCCGTTTCCGCGTGGCGCAGGACGGCAAGCTGAGCTTCGAGCCAGACTATACCCCGGTCGGCAGTCCATCCCAGATGGTCATTTCACCCTAAGCTGTAAGAGGACAACCCCGTGCGATTTCCCAACCAACGTTTAGCGCAACTTTTCGACCTGTTGCAAAACGAAACGCTGCCTCAGGATGAACTGGCGCAACGGTTGTCGGTCTCCACGCGTACCGTCCGGGCTGACATTACCGCACTCAATGCGCTGCTGGCGGGAAACGGGGCGCAGTTTATTCTCAGCCGCGGGAACGGCTATCAGCTAAAAATTGACGATCCGGCCCGCTATCAGCAGTTGCAGGATTCCCATCCGCGGATGCTGCGTATTCCGCGTACCGGCCCGGAGCGAGTGCACTACCTGGTGGTGCGCTTTCTCACCTCGGCCTTCTCCCTCAAGCTGGAAGATCTGGCCGACGAGTGGTTTGTCAGCCGGGCCACGTTGCAAAGCGATATGGCGGAGGTGCGGGAGTGGTTTCACCGCTACCGCCTGACCCTGGAGACCCGCCCACGCCACGGCATGAAGCTGTTTGGCAGTGAGATGGCGATCCGCGCCTGTCTGACCGATCTGCTGTGGCAGCTGGCGCAGCAGGACAACCTCAACCCGCTGGTCACCGAAGTGGCGCTCAACGCCGGGGTGCCGGAACAGCTCGCCGCCGTCCTGCATGAGACCTTTACCCGCCACCATATCCGCCTCACCGACGAAGGCGAACTGTTTTTGCGCCTCTACGGCGCGGTGACGGTGCGACGCATCAGCGAAGGCTATCCGCTCCCGGAATTTAACGCCGAAGAGGTGGCCGAGAACGTGCGCGATGCCGCCCGGGATATCGCCAGCGCCATCGCCCGGCTGGCGGATAAGACGCTTTCGCCCGCGGAAGAGACCTGGCTGGGGGTGCATATCGCCGCGCGTCAGGTGCAGGAGATCTCCCCCAGCGCTATTAACGCCGATGACGAAGAGGCGCTGGTGAACTACATCCTGCGCTATATCAACACCCACTTTAACTACCACCTGCTCGACGACACCCAGCTGCACGCGGATCTGCTGACCCACATAAAAACCATGATCACCCGCGTGCGCTACCAGATCATGATCCCCAATCCGCTGCTGGATAACATCAAGCAGCACTACCCGATGGCGTGGGACATGACCCTCGCCGCGGTCTCCAGTTGGGGGAAATACACCCCGTACGTGATCAGCGAAAACGAGATCGGTTTCCTGGTGCTGCACATCGGCGTCGGACTGGAGCGCCACTACAACATTGGCTATCAGCGCCAGCCGCGGGTGCTGCTGGTCTGCGACGCGGGCAACGCGATGGTGCGGATGATCGAGGCGGTATTGCAGCGCAAGTATCCGCAAATCGAGGTGACGCGCACCCTGACGCTGCGAGAGTACGAGCAGTGCGAAAGCATCAGCGAAGATTTCGTTATCTCCACGGCGCGGATCGCGGAAAAAGCCAAGCCGGTGGTACAGATCGCCCCGTTCCCGACCGACTACCAGTTAGAGCAGATCGGCAAGCTGGTGTTGGTGGACAGGACGCGCCCGTGGATGCTGGAGAAGTTCTTCGACGCCAGCCATTTCCGGGTTATCGATCGGCCCATCGACCAGCAGACGTTGTTCCGCGAGCTGTGCGGTCAGCTGCAGGAGGAGGGGTTTGTTGACGCGGAGTTTCTCGATTCGGTGGTGGAGCGTGAGGCCATCGTCAGCACCCTGCTCGGCGACGGCATCGCGCTGCCGCACTCCCTCGGGTTGCTGGCGCAAAAAACCGTGGTCTACACCGTACTGGCCCCGCAGGGTATCCAGTGGGGCGACGATACCGCGCACGTCATCTTCCTCCTCGCCATCAGTAAAAGCGAGTATGAAGAGGCGATGGCGATCTACGATATCTTCGTCACCTTCCTGCGTGAAAGGGCGATGACCCGACTGTGCGGCTGCCACGACTTTGACGAGTTTAAAACCGTGGCGATGGAGTGCTTGAGTCGTTTTTGAGCTTAGCGCAAATGATGCACCACCTGATTACTGCTGCCGCGCCAGATAAGCATCGGATCTTTCAGATCCTGCATAAACTTGCCGTCGATCAGCACGTTGATCATGTCCACTACCTGCATCTGGTCATGGTTTAATTCCTCCAGCCTGTAGCCGGTCCATACCCAGATATCTTTGCCCTTACACTCGGCGTGAATGCGCTGCACCAGCCGCAAAATATCCGGCACGTTCTGCGGGTGCAGGGGATCGCCGCCGGAGAGGGAGATCCCCTGGCGTTTGATGCGCGTGTCGTTGAGATCGTCGATGATCCGCTGTTCCATCTCACTGGTAAACGGCATACCGGAGTTGAGCCGCCAGGTGCTTTTGTTGTAGCAGCCGGGGCATTCGTGGATGCAGCCGGAGACAAACAGGGTGCAGCGGGTGCCGGGACCGTTGACGATGTCGACGGGATAGTACTGATGGAAGTTCATAGCGTTTAACCACGCCGGGTGGCGCTGCGCTTACCCGGCCTACAATAAGAGTGCGGTCCGTAGGCCCGGTAAGCGCAGCGCCACCGGGCATCAATGTGGCAGAGGATTAACCGATCTGCCCATTCCCCAGATGCTTCACGCGGCGCTTCACCTCTTCCTGCTTCCCGGCGTTGAACGGACGCGCATCCGGGCTGCCGAGATAACCGCACACGCGGCGGGTCACGGAGACGCGGGCGGCGTCGTGATTACCGCATTTCGGGCAGGTGAAGCCTTTGCTGGTGCATTCGAACTCGCCGGTAAAGCCACACTCGTAACACTCGTCGATAGGCGTGTTGGTGCCGTAATAAGGCACGTGCTGATAGCTGTAATCCCACACGTCTTCCAGCGCCTTCAGGTTGTGCTGAATGTTCGGGTACTCGCCGTAACAGATAAAGCCGCCGCTCGCCACCGGTGGGTAGGCCGCTTCAAAGTCGATCTTGTCGTACGGGTTCACCTTCTTCTCCACGTCGAGGTGGAAGCTGTTGGTGTAGTAACCCTTATCGGTCACCCCCTCCACCACGCCAAACTCGGCGGTATCCAGGCGGCAGAATCGGTCGCACAGGTTTTCGCTCGGGGTGCTGTAGAGGCTGAAGCCGTAGCCGGTTTCCTCTTTCCACTGATCCACCGCGTCGCGCAGGCGCTGGACGATAGCGATGCCTTTCGCCCGCAGGGTTTCGCTGTCGTAGATATGCTGATCGCCCGCCAGGGCGTTAATGGTTTCGTGGATGCCGATATAGCCCAGCGAGATAGACGCCCGACCATTTTTGAAAATCTCAGACACGTCATCGTCAGCCTTGAGGCGCACGCCGCAGGCCCCTTCCATATAGAGGATCGGCGCGACACGGGCTTTGACCCCTTCCAGACGGGCGATACGGGTCATCAGCGCCTTACGCGCCAGCAGCAGGCGCTCGTCCAGCAGCGTCCAGAACGCCGCTTCGTCGCCTTTGGCTTCCAGGGCGATGCGCGGCAGGTTCAGGCTGATCACGCCCAGGTTGTTCCGCCCGTCGTGGATCTGCTCGCCGTTTTCATCTTCGTACACGCCGAGGAAGCTGCGGCAGCCCATCGGGGTTTTAAACGAGCCGGTCACTTTCACCACCTGGTCATAGTTCAGAATGTCCGGGTACATGCGCTTGCTCGCGCACTCCAGCGCCAGCTGTTTGATGTCGTAGTTCGGATCGCCGAACTTGTGGTTCAGGCCGTCGCGGATGGCGAACACCAGTTTCGGGAACACCGCGGTTTTGCGGTTTTTGCCGAGGCCAGAGATACGGTTGCGCAGAATGGACTGCTGGATCAGACGCGACTCCCAGCTGGTGCCCAGACCGAAGCCAAAGGTGACGAACGGCGTCTGGCCGTTAGCGGTGTGCAGGGTGTTCACCTCATATTCCAGCGACTGGAAGGCGTCGTAACACTCTTTCTCGGTGCGGGAATGGGCATAGCCATCGGCATCCGGGATCTGCCACTCTTCTGCCGTCTGACGATGCTTGTTAAAGCTGGCAGTCACAAACGGGGCCAGCACTTCGTCGATGCGGTTGATGGTGGTACCGCCGTAGATATGGCTGGCGACCTGGGCGATGATCTGCGCGGTCACCGCGGTGGCGGTGGAGATCGATTTTGGCGGCTCAATCTCGGCGTTGCCCATCTTAAAGCCGTGGGTCAGCATGCCCTTCAGGTCGATCAGCATGCAGTTGAACATCGGGAAGAACGGTGAGTAGTCGAGATCGTGGTAGTGAATATCCCCGCGCTCGTGGGCCTGCACCACATCGCGCGGCAGTAGGTGCTGACGGGCATAGTGTTTGGCGACGATACCGGCCAGCAGGTCGCGCTGGGTAGGGATCACCTTGCTGTCTTTGTTGGCGTTTTCATTGAGCAGCGCAGAGTTGGTCTGTTCCACCAGGCCACGGATCTCCTGGTTCAGGCGACCACGTTTTTCACGCTCGATATCCCGGTCATGGCGGTATTCAATGTAGGCGCGGGCCAGCTGCTTATAGGGGCCAGACATCAGCTGGTTTTCTACCGCGGTCTGGATCTCGTTGATATCCACCTTGCTGCGGTTTTGCATCTGATTACTGACAACGTCTGCGACGGTGGCGCAGTAATCTGCGTCATCGACTCCCGCTGCTTTAGCTGCACGCAGAATGGCTTCCTGGATGCGCTCTGATTTGAAAGGCACGTTGCAGCCATCTCGTTTCATCACATGCGGTGTCATGATCACTCCATTTTAAGAACAGGTTATCCACAGAGGCAGGGAAAGGGGTCGGGACCGTAACTGCCGACTCGCCCGCGATTTCTCCTGATATCGACCCTTTTTATCCACACTTTTGCGCAGCGTGGTTGGCATCGTCTTGTGGCAATAATAGACGATGAATACAACATCTTGGGTCGGCGAGCATTCTAAGTTCTATATGTAGTGATTTGCATCAAACAAGTTTGCGATTTATTTGATTCAGGACAAGGTAAAAAACGAAGTGTACAGATGGCGGGCGATCCGGGCTTTGTAAATTCTGCAAGCGCTAATCTGTTTGATTTTCCACCAAAAAAAGGGTGCGCCGGGCAACCGTGCGGTGCCCGGCGGAGAACGTCAGGCCTGCAGCCACCACACCGCCTCGAACGGACGCAGGGTCATGGCGCCAGGCTGCGGCGACACTTCGGTGTAGTTGCTCATCACCACCTGCCAGTCGCCCTCAATCGCCTGCGGCTGCCACGACTGGCACTCGCGGCTCAGGCTGGCGACCACCATCAGCGTCTGGCCCTGCCACTGGCGGCGATAGCACCACAGGGACGGGTGATCCGGGAGCAGATCCTGGTAATCCCCCCAGGTCAGCACCGGCAGGGTTTTACGCAGCTGGATTAGCGTCTGGTAGGCGTAAAACACCGAATCCGGATCGGCCAGCGCCGCCTCGACGTTGATCGCTTCGGCGTTATTCCCCAGGGCGATCCACGGTTCGCCGGTGGTAAACCCGGCATTGGCGGAGCTATCCCACTGCATCGGGGTGCGGCTGTTGTCGCGGGATTTACTGGCGAGGATCGCCAGCAGCTCGTCGGCATCCCGTCCCTGGGTGCGCAGCCCGGCGAACATGTTGTGGCTCTCCACGTCGCGGTAGTCGGTGATGCGGGTGAAGTGCGGGTTGGTCATGCCAATCTCTTCCCCCTGATAGATGTAAGGCGTGCCCTGCATCCCGTGCAGCACCATCCCCAGCATCTTCGCCGCCGGGACGCGGTACTCGCCCTCGTCGCCAAAGCGCGAGACGATGCGCGGCTGGTCGTGGTTACACCAGAATAGCGCGTTCCAGGCTTTATTGTGCATCCCCTGCTGCCAGTGGCTGAACAGCGCTTTCAGCGCCACGAAATCGGGTTTCGCCAGCGTCCACTTCTCGCCGTTGGGATAATCCACCTTCAGGTGGTGGAAGTTAAAGGTCATCGACAGTTCACGCCCGTCGAGAGCCGCATACTGCTGGCAGTGCTCCAGGCGGGTGGAGGACATCTCGCCCACCGTCATCAGGTTGCGCGGGGTAAAGACGTCCCGGCTCATCTCCTGCAGATAGTCGTGAATGCGCGGCCCGTCGGTATAGAAGCGACGGCCATCGCCAATGGTATCGTCCGGGAAATCCTGGTCCTTCGACACCAGGTTAATCACGTCGAGACGCAGGCCGTCCACGCCGCGATCGGCCCAGAATTCGCACACTTTTTTCAGTTCGGCGCGCACCTCGGGGTTTTCCCAGTTGAGATCTGCCTGTTCGGGGGCAAACAGGTGCAAATAGTACTGCTCGCTTTCGGCATGCCAGCGCCAGGCGTTACCGCCAAACTTGGATCGCCAGTTATTGGGCAGTTGCTCCGGGGTGCCGTCGCGCCAGATATAGAACTCCCGGTACGGGCTCTCTTTATTGAGCGACTCGCGGAACCACGCGTGCTGCGTAGAGGTGTGGTTAAACACCATATCCAGCACGATGCGGATCCCGCGTTGATGAGCCTCGGCCACCAGCTGGTCGAAATCATCCAGAGTGCCGTAGGCCGGATCGATGCTGACGTAGTTCGCCACGTCGTAGCCGTTATCCACCTGCGGGGAGATATAAAACGGCGTCAGCCAGATGGCGTCGATGCCGAGGGTGCTGAGGTAGTCGAGACGCTGGATCACGCCGCGCAAATCCCCGGTGCCGCGCCCGGTGGTGTCCTGGAAACTCTTCGGGTAGATCTGATAGATGACGCCGTTTTGCCACCAGTGAGGAAGGGTATTCATGATGCGTTCCTGCAAATGCGAAGGGGCGCAACGGCGCCCCGAAAGAGATTAAACAATCTGCAACGCGCCCTGACGGAACTTGCGCTGATAGATAATGGTGGTCAGCGCCATCGGGACGATAATCGCAATGGCCATCGCCAGGGAGAAGACCTGCCAGTAGCTGGTCTGGATAGAGAGGATGCCCGGCAGGCCGCCGACGCCGATGCCGTTAGCCATCACACCGTTCAGGCCGCACAGCAGGCCCGCCAGCCCGGAGCCGATCATCGCGCAGAGCATCGGGAAGCGGTATTTCAGGTTGATGCCGTACATCGCCGGCTCGGTGACCCCGAGGTAGGCGGAGATCGCCGCCGGGACCGAGATTTCACGTTCGTTATGCTTCCGGCTGACGATGATGATGCCGGTCACCGCCGAGGCCTGCGCAATGTTCGACAGGGCAATCAGCGGCCACACCGGGGTGCCGCCGAGGCTCTGGATCATCTGCATATCGATTGCCAGGGTGGTCTGATGCACGCCGGTGATCACCAGCGGGGCATACAGGAAGCCAAACAGCGCCGCGCCAATCGGGGCGAAGCTGCCGGTCATCAGGTGACGCACCGCCCAGGCCACGCCGTCGCCAATCATGCGGCCAAACGGACCGATAAAGGCGTGGGCGAGGAACACCGCGATGATCAGAGAGCACACCGGCACCACCACCAGATAGAGGTAGTCCGGCACCATGCGCTTCAGGCGGGTCTCAATCATCCCCAGCGCCAGACCGGCCAGCAGGGCCGGGATCACCTGCGCCTGATAGCCCACTTTGGCGATGGTAAACAGGCCGAAGTTCCACACCTCGGGCACCTGCTGCCCAAGTAAGTAAGCGTTCATTAACTGCGGAGAGACCAGCGTCACGCCCAGCACGATACCCAGAATCGGCGTACCGCCCATTTTGCGCACCGCCGACCAGCAGATCCCCACCGGCAGGTAGAAGAAGATCGCCTCGCCAATCAGCCACAGGAAGTCATAGATGCTTTGCAGGGCCGGGTACATCTGCGCCAGGGTTTTGCCGTCGCTCATCGGTATATCGCCGATCAGGTTACGGAAGCCGAGGATTAAGCCCCCGCTGATCAGCGCCGGCAGCAGCGGGAAGAAGATCTCCGCGAAATGTGAAATGAGCTGTTCATGCCACTTCATGTTCTGGCGCGCGGCCTTCTTGGCCTGCTCTTTATCCGCCGACGAGTGGCCGGTGGTGGCCAGCAGCGCCTTGTAGTAGTCGCCGACTTCGGTGCCGATCACCACCTGGAACTGCCCGGCGTTGGTGAAGCAGCCTTTCACCATCGACAGCTCTTCGATGGCTTTCGGGTTGGCTTTGGCCGGATCGTTTAACACAAAACGCAGGCGGGTAATGCAGTGGCTGACGGTGGCGATATTGTCACGTCCGCCAACCAGCACGATCAACTGGTCGATATCCGTTTGTTTTACTTTGCTCATCATGAAACCTCATGACAGATGGTAGGGGTTATGGACTGGAGGCAAGCCTACTCTTTCAGCGTAACGCGGAAAATGGGAACGTTCCCGAAATCGGGCGAGGATCACAATAAAGCGTCTTTTGACGCTCAGGAGAGGGTGACGGGAATGACGATCTGGCGGGGTTCGCTGCGGCCGTTTATCTGCTCAATCAGCTGCATAGCGGCCTGACGGCCGGAGTCGGCGTAGCCCGGATCGACGGTGACGATCTCCGGGTGGAGGAACTTCATCAGCGGCGTGTTGCCCACGCTCGCCAACTGCAGGCCGTCGATGCGCTGCTCTTGTAAGTACTTACTTGCACCCAGGGCCAGGGTATCCGTGGCACAGACCAGCGCAGTGGTCTGCGGGGTCAGCACGTCGGCCACCTTTTCATAGCCCTGTTTCATCCCCAGACCGGGTAACGCCGCCACCGCAGGCAGCGCGTTTTGCTGGCAGAATTCCAGGTAGGCATTATGGCGGCGCTGGCCGGTGGTGACGTCGCTGTGCGGCACGCCAAGATAGCTGATATGGCGGTGACCGCCGTCGTACAGGCGCTGCATCAGAACGCGAATCGCCCCTTCATCGTCGTAGCACACCGAGGCAAAGCCGCGGGCATCGCGGGCCAGCATCACCAGCGACGATTGCCACGACCCGAGCATCTGCTCGCCGAGGCCGGTAAAGCCAAACAGTACCACTCCGTCGATGTTGCGGCGTTTTAGCATCCCGAGATGCTCTTCCACCATCTGCGGCGAGAACTTGCTCTCCATCATGATCGGATCGTAACCCTGCTCGTAGAAGACCGGCAGCATGGTCTGCACGGCAAGGTTTTCCGACAGCGAATCCAGACGGGTAACGATGATTGCCACCACTTTGTCGCTCTGCCCGCGCATGGCACGCGCCGAGCGTGACGGGGAGAAGCCGTGCTGATTCATCACCGCCTCGACGCGTTCGCGGGTGCGCTCGCTGACACCACTTTCGTTGTTCAGCACCCGTGAGACGGTGGATTTACCCACGCCGCTCAGACGCGCGATGTCTTTGATGGTGAGGCGGTTCTGCATGCTTGATTCCCTGTGACGCATCGATGAAATAATCAATAAGCCTAAAGCGGAGGGGGGGATCCGCAATGGGCAAAGTCTGGTTTACGTTTGGTTTAATACCTGGGCGGTATCATACCGCCCGAATTGTCACGAGCGGTACGGCTAAAACACTATACTGCGCGCCGACTTACGCTTTTTTTACTTACCGGAGGCGATATGGATCCCGATCCCACCCCTCTCCCCCCAGGGAGACCCCTTTCTTTCCGGTAAGCCTGTTCTCACTGCCTTACCGGATGCGTAAGGCAGCGACGTTTTTCTGCGTCCCTGCATAACTGATACCGCCTTTCAGGTATGGCTTTGTCACGCCTGAAGGCAAGACTGCCTCCGTTTTTGCGGGGGCGGGAGACGCATTATGTTCAAAAACTTCACCCAACAGCTGTTTACCCGGCTGAGCCGCCACCTGCCGCGCCGTCTGGTGCAGCGCGTCCCGATGGCAACAGGCAAAACCGATACCGTCATCCCCGGTGCGCTTGCCGCCCACTGTCTGCGGGTGGCTGCGATGGAAGAATCCGCGCTGTGGCGCACCTTTACCAGCCACCCGGAAGGGCTGACGGCCGCAGAAGTCGACGCCGCCCGCGCCCTGCACGGCGAGAATCAGATCCCGGCGCAAAAACCGGCCCGCTGGTGGGTGCATCTCTGGAGCTGCTATCGCAACCCCTTCAACCTGCTGCTGACGGTGCTGGGCCTTATCTCCTATGCCACCGAAGACCTGTTTGCCGCCGGGGTGATTGGCCTGATGGTGGGCATCTCCACGCTGCTGAACTTTATCCAGGAGGCCCGCTCCACCCGGGCGGCGGATGCCCTGAAGGCGATGGTCAGCAACACCGCCACCGTCTTACGCACCCTTAACGATAAAGGGGAAAGCGGCTGGCGGGAGGTGCCGATTGACCAGCTGGTGCCGGGAGATCTGGTGAAGCTGGCGGCCGGGGACATGATCCCGGCAGATTTACGCATTCTCCAGGCCCGGGACCTGTTTGTGGCCCAGGCCTCGCTGACCGGTGAATCCCTGCCGGTGGAGAAAGTCGCCCACAGCCGCGATCCGCAGCAGAGCAACCCGCTGGAGTGCGATACCCTGTGCTTTATGGGCACCACGGTGGTCAGCGGCACGGCGCAGGCGATGGTGATCGCCACCGGGGGCAACACCTGGTTTGGGCAGTTGGCCGGGCGCGTCAGCGAGCAGGAGAGCGAGCCCAACGCCTTCCAGCAGGGGATTGGCCGCGTCAGCATGCTACTGATCCGCTTTATGCTGGTGATGACGCCCATCGTGCTGCTGATTAACGGCTACACCAAAGGCGACTGGTGGGAAGCGGCGCTGTTCGCGCTCTCGGTGGCGGTGGG
Organism: Leclercia tamurae; assembly: GCF_025566055.1. Taxonomy (GTDB): domain Bacteria; phylum Pseudomonadota; class Gammaproteobacteria; order Enterobacterales; family Enterobacteriaceae; genus Enterobacter; species Enterobacter tamurae. The sequence continues at coordinate 65,733 of NZ_JAMHKS010000073.1, read as the reverse complement.
GCTCACCCCGGAGATGCTGCCGATGATTGTCACCTCGACCCTGGCACGCGGGGCGGTAAAACTCTCGAAGCAAAAGGTGATCGTCAAGCACCTCGACGCTATCCAGAACTTTGGCGCGATGGATATCCTCTGCACCGACAAAACCGGGACTCTGACCCAGGACAAGATCGTGCTGGAGCACCATACCGACGTCTCCGGCAAGGTCTGCGAGCGGGTGCTGAATACCGCCTGGCTGAACAGCCACTACCAGACCGGGCTGAAGAACCTGCTCGACGTTGCGGTGCTGGAAGGGGTGGATGAAGCCGCCGCTCGCACCCTCTCGACCCGCTGGCAGAAGGTGGATGAGATCCCCTTTGATTTTGAGCGCCGCCGCATGTCAGTGGTGGTGAGCGAAGAGCAGGGCGTGCATCAGCTGATCTGCAAAGGGGCGCTGGAGGAGATCCTCTGCGTCTGTACGCAGGTGTGGCATAACGGTGAAATTGTCCCGCTGGACGACAGCATGCTGCGGCGCATCCGGCGCGTCACCGACAACCTCAACCGCCAGGGGCTGCGGGTGGTGGCGGTGGCCAGCAAGTTCCTGCCAGCACGCGTTGGGGATTACCAGCGCATCGACGAATCGGATCTGATCCTCGAGGGCTACATCGCCTTCCTCGATCCGCCGAAAGAGACCACCGCCCCGGCGCTCAAAGCGCTGAAAGCCAGCGGCATTACAGTGAAGATCCTCACCGGCGACAGCGAGCTGGTGGCGGCAAAAGTGTGCCGCGAAGTAGGACTGGACGCGGGCGAGGTGGTAACGGGCAGCGAGATCGAAACCCTCTCCGACGACGCGCTGGCGTCACTGGCGAAGCGCACCACGCTGTTCGCGCGCCTGACCCCGATGCACAAAGAGCGCATCGTCACCCTGCTGAAGCGCGAGGGGCACGTGGTGGGCTTTATGGGGGACGGTATCAACGATGCGCCCGCGCTGCGTGCGGCGGATATCGGGATTTCGGTCGACGGCGCGGTGGATATCGCCCGGGAAGCGGCGGATATCATTCTGCTAGAGAAGAGCCTGATGGTGCTGGAGGAGGGGGTGATCGAAGGCCGTCGCACCTTCGCCAACATGCTCAAGTACATCAAAATGACCGCCAGTTCGAACTTCGGCAACGTCTTCAGCGTGCTGGTGGCGAGCGCGTTTCTGCCGTTCCTGCCGATGCTGCCGCTGCATCTGCTGATCCAGAACCTGATGTATGACATCTCCCAGGTGGCGATCCCGTTTGATAACGTCGACGAGGAGCAGATCCAGAAGCCGCAACGCTGGGAGCCAGCAGAACTCGGCCGTTTCATGCTCTTTTTCGGCCCGATCAGCTCGATCTTCGACATTCTCACCTTCTGCCTGATGTGGTTTGTGTTCCACGCCAACACCCCGGATCAGCAGACCCTGTTCCAGTCCGGCTGGTTCGTGGTCGGGCTGCTGTCGCAGACCCTGATTGTGCATATGATCCGCACCCGGCGGATCCCGTTCCTGCAGAGCCGCGCCGCCTGGCCGCTGATTGTAATGACGGGGCTGGTGATGGTGCTTGGCATCGCGCTGCCGTTCTCGCCGCTGGCGGGGTATCTGCAATTGCAGGCGCTGCCGCTGAGCTACTTCCCGTGGCTGGTGGCGATCCTTGCCGGGTATATGGTCCTGACCCAGCTGGTGAAAGGGTTCTATAGCCGTCGGTATGGATGGCAGTAGGTTTGTGCCCGGCGGCGCTGCGCTTGCCGGGCCTACGATCCTCACGTAGGCCGGGTAAGGCGAAGCCGCCACCCGGCGCATCGCTTTTGTCTCAAATTCAACAACCTGTGATCTTCATCACCCGCCGCGCTTGACGCTAATTTGCGCACATGTTAACAGAATGTTTTGCCTTTTTTCGGCCCGTCAAATAAGGAACATTCATGTTACGGTACAGCCTCCTGACCGCCGGGCTTATGCTCGGTTTTTCTGCGTTTGCCGCCCCGGCAGGCGATCTCCCTTTGATGCCCTGGCCTGCGAAGGTCGAACGTCCTGCTACCCAGGGCGCGCTGGCGATCAACAATAGCTTCTCCGTCAGCGTCTCCGGGGACGATCTCGGCGATGCGGTGACGCGCCTGCGCCAGCGGGTGGCGCTGCAAACCGGCTGGACGCTTCAGCCCCAGGCCGACAAACCTGAAAAACCGACGGTCACCATCGCTATCGCCCGCAAGGTAGCCCCGCTGCCCAAACCGGACAGCGATGAAAGCTATAAACTCACCGTCGACGCCAGCGGGGTGACTATTACCGCCAACACCCGCTTCGGCGCTCTGCGGGCTATGGAGACCCTGCTCCAGCTGATCCAGACCGGCCCGGAGAATACCTCCCTGCCGTGGGTCGCTATTGAGGATGCGCCGCGCTTCCCGTGGCGCGGCCTGCTGCTCGACTCGGCCCGCCATTTTATTCCGCTGGAGGACATCAAGCGCCAGATCGACGGTATGGCGGCGGCGAAGCTCAACGTCCTGCACTGGCACTTAACCGACGATCAGGGCTGGCGTTTCGCCTCGAAGCGCTACCCGAAACTGACCGGGCTGGCCAGCGATGGGCTGTTCTACACCCAGGATCAGATGCGCGACGTGGTGCGCTACGCCGCCGCGCGTGGCGTTCGCGTGGTGCCGGAAATTGACATGCCCGGCCACGCCTCGGCCATTGCGGTGGCCTACCCGGAGCTGATGAGCGCCCCGGGGCCTTACCAGATGGAGCGTCACTGGGGCGTGCTCAAGCCGGTGATGGATCCGACGAAAGAGGCCACTTACGCCTTTGCCGGGGCGATGGTCGCCGAACTGGCGGCGATCTTCCCGGATCCTTATCTGCATATCGGCGGCGATGAGGTGGACGACAGCCAGTGGAAAGCCAATCCGGCCATTCAGCAGTTTATGCGCGACAACAAGCTTGCCGACAGCCACGCGTTGCAGGCGTATTTCAACCGCAAGCTGGAGACGATCCTCGAGAAAAACCAGCGCCAGATGGTGGGCTGGGACGAGATCTTCCACCCGGATCTGCCGAAAAGCATTCTGATCCAGTCCTGGCAGGGGCAGGACGCGCTGGGCGAGGTGGCAAAGCAGGGCTACAAAGGGATCCTCTCCACCGGGTTTTATCTCGATCAACCCCAGTACACCGCCTATCACTACCGGAATGAGATCGTGCCCCAGGGGCTGAACAACGTGGATGCGATCACCGACCGCGACAGCGCACAGAGCTGGTCTTTTACTCTGCCGCGCCTGAAGGGCAAACCGGTGGAGGGGAGCTTTACGCTGGTGAAAGGCGACGCGGGCTGGCGCGGGTTTATCGATTTCGCTGGCAAATCCCGGCGGGCGGTGCAGGAGATCGACTGGCGCAGCGACAATCAGGTGAGCTTTACCGTCGATACCTGGATGGGGGAGACCCGTCCGGTGGTGACGGTAAAAGACGACAAGATTGAGGGCTATTTCCTGCTGGGCAACAGCCGCTACCCGGTGACCGGCCAGCGGCTGGATGCAGTGCCGGAAGGGATCGCCCCGGCGGTGCCGGATGCCAGCCAGCAGGCCAATCTGCTGGGCGGCGAGGCGGCCTTATGGGCGGAAAACGTGGCGGCCCCGGTGCTGGATATCAAGCTGTGGCCGCGGGCGTTTGCGGTGGCGGAGCGGCTGTGGTCGGCGCAGGAGGTGAACGATGTGGATAATATGTACACCCGCCTGCAGGCGATGGACAGCTGGTCGACGGTCTCGGTGGGGCTGCAGCAACACGCCCGCCAGCAGGTGCAGTTCACCCGTCTGGGGAACACCACCGACACCATGGCGCTGAATATCCTCGCCCAGGCGCTGGAGCCTGCTCAGTATTACACCCGCAATCATCTCAAGTTCCAGGCCGGGAACTACGATCTGTTTGAGCCGCTGAACCGCCTGGCCGACGCGCTGGCGCCGGAAAGCAACACCGTGCGGCAGATGAACCGCTGGGCCGAGCGGCTGGTGAGTGATGCGGAAGACAGCGAAAGCGCGGAGTCGCTGCGTCATCTGTTTACCCGCTGGCAGAGCAATACCCCGGACGCGCTGGCGCTGGCCGAAAGCAGCTATCAACTGAAAACGATGAAGCCGGTGATTCAGACGGTGGATAAGCTGGCGGCGATTGGGCTGCGCTTAACGGATCTGGTGGCGCGTCAGGGAACGCTGGATGATACCGAGATCGCGTCGATTCAAAGCGAGCTGGATAAGGCGGCGCAGATTCAGGATGAAGTGGTGATTGCGGCGGTCTACCCGCTGGAGAAACTGCTGCGTGCGACGCGCAATCAGTAAAAAAAGCCCGGTAGCGCTACGCTACCGGGCCTGGAACGTCCGCACCTACCCGTAGGCCGGGTAAGGCGAAGCCGTCACCCGGCAAACAGACCGCACAAGCCTGTTTACCGGGCATCAGGACACCTTACTTCTTCAGGGTCCACGCCATCTGCCAGTGGGAACCTACACCTGGTTCGAACTGGTTAGCGCCAGCTTTGTACTGAACGCAGTAGCCGTTGTATGGCGCTTGCTTACACTGGTACGTTTTGCCATTTTTCGGCTGCAGCACCACGGTACCCGCTTTGTAGGAAGCGATGTTCTGTGGGAAGGTGTAGTCGTATTTACCCGCTGCACCGTTGTCGGTGTTTGACGCTTCGCCTTCCAGCATCATGTCAATCACGTCCTGCGCGAACAGTACGCCATCTTTGTTAGTCGCGAAGTATTTCAGCATGTGGTGACCTGGGGTCACGTCATTCAGGGTCATGGTAACGTCCTGGTTGGCGTTATTCATGTCCTGCTTCACATAGCCTTTTTCAGCACCAGCGTGGTTCATCACACGTGCTTCCAGGTTTACATCACCCTGGGTGTTCACGTGGAAGGTCACGGTTGCCGCGCCATCTTTGATTTTGCTGAACTGCACGTTGGACACAGCGATATCTTCGCTGGCCTGAGTCTGCTGCTCTTCATAAGAGATTGCGACAGATTTCAGGGTGCTGCCGTCTTTCACGTAGACGTTGTTCGCGCCGTGAACCGGGTTAACCACACCGCTTTCGTCTTTCATACCAACACGCACATCGCTGTGTGCCGCATTGATTGCCTGCGCCAGGTCGAATGACCACTGGCTAGCCTGGCCCTGGGAAGCAGACGCTACAGTCAGTTCAGTACGCATGGAAGCGACTTCACCGTTAGCATCGAAGAAGCGAGCGATAACTTTGTCGCCTGCGTTCACGTTGTTACCAGAGATCTGGCCGTTCAGGGTTTTGGTCCACTCGGAAACCACTGCTGGGGTTTCGTCTGGCGTTACGTTGCCGCCGTTACCGAAATCAACGTCGATCGCCTGGTAGAAGCTGTTAGTGGTATCAGCAATTTCCCACACGGCGTAAATAACCTGGTAGCCAGTACGCTCAGGAACATTACAATTCATTTCCTGACGTACCATAGGCGCCTGGCCGTTACCGTTAACGGTACAGAACGGCGTTAATTCAAATTGATCGCGGGTCAGCGGTTTATTTGGATTCCAGTTTTGCTTGGTAATATACCAGCGCCAGTTTTGCGTTTTGTGTGGCGCAGTGTGATACCAGGTAAAAGTATTTTTACCAGCAGTAATAGGGGTTTTAGTCCAGGCATTCAGGCTCTGGCGATCCAGCTGAGAATACTGGGAGATACCGGCGCTGGCCAGCTGTCCGTCTGGTGGCAGTGCGCCTTCAGGGAAGCCAGAAGTGCGTTCTACGCTCTGTGGTTCCCACTGTACGGAACCGCAGTCAATATTTTTACCGAGCTTACACATATAAGCGCGGCTTGCTGGGGACTCAACCCAACCGTGAGCGAAAGCCGATGAAGCAACCGTGAGAGTGGCAAGTGCCAGTGCAATTTTAGACAGTTTCATTTTTTATTCCATTAAAAGAGATTAATGCTTTTTGGGCACGGCTAGTGTCGTCCGGAATAAAAAATTAGTCATTTTAAGCTGCGATGAAAAAGAATAATGAAAATGCTTGAAGGTTATTTCGCTCTGTGTATTCAGATAATAAAAAAGGCAGCCAGGGCTGCCTTTTGCACCTCAAAATCAACTATTAGCGACGCACGGCAATCGCTTCAATTTCGATTTTTACGTCTTTTGGCAGACGCGCCACTTCCACGCAGGAGCGCGCCGGGAAGCCCGCGTTGTGCTCGGTGAAGAAGGCTTCGTAGGTCGCGTTAACGGTGGCGAAATCGTTGAGATCTTTCACGAATACCGTCGTTTTAACGATATCGCCCACTTTCAGGCCAGCGGATTCGACGATCGCTTTGACGTTTTCCAGCGACTGACGTGCCTGCGCAGAGACGTCTTCCGGCACGTCACCGGTTTTTGGGTTCACCGGGATCTGGCCGGAGGTGATGATCATGCTGCCAAGATCAACGCCCTGAACGTATGGGCCGATAGCTGCAGGTGCATTTTCCGTCGCGAGTACTTTGGTCATGATTTCTCCTGAATAACAGCATTTAGTAAGTTCCTGGCCATTATAGGGAGGCCAGGATCCATTACCAACCTCAATTAGTTGGCCAGCACCACATTATGGGAAAACTCTTTTTCGCAGTATTTACATTTGAGCGCGATGTCACTGGCGCGTTTTTTCACTGCAAAACTGGAGTTTACCGGCTCAGCATGGCTGATGCAGTTGCTGTTCGGGCACACCAGCACGCCATTAATGCGGTCCGGCAGACTAGGACGGGATTTGCCCACCACTTCGTAGTCGTCGATGCGGTTAACGGTGGCATCCGGCGCGTACAGGGAGAGCTGGTTAACCTGCTCGTCGGTCAGGAAGGTGTTCTCGATTTTGATCAGATCCTTGCGGCCCATCTCGCCGGAGGGCAGGTTCAGGCCGATGGTGATGCGCTGGTCGGTTTCGGTCAGTTTGAACAGGGTCAGCAGCTTGAAGCCCACCTGCGCAGGGATATGGTCAATTACGGTGCCACGTTTGATGGCTTCGACCTGGAGTTTGTTATCGTGTGTCATGGTCATTTCCCCTTACAGAGCTAAGTCGCGATTCAGAACCAGTGCCAGTAACGCCTGGCGAGCGAAGATGCCGTTCCCGGCCTGCTGGAAGTACCAGGCGTGCGGCGTCTTATCTACATCAGTGGTGATCTCATCGATACGCGGCAGCGGGTGCAGCACTTTCATGTTGCTGCGCGCGCCTTCGAGGTCGCTGGCGCGCAGGACGAACTGCGCCTTGACGTTGGCGTACTCCGACGGGTCCAGACGCTCTTTCTGCACGCGGGTCATATAGAGAATATCCACCTCGGCCATCATCTCTTCGATGCTGGCGTGCAGGCTCCACTGAATGCCTTTCTCATCAAGCATATCGAGGATGTACTGCGGCATCGCCAGCGCGTCCGGGGCGACGAAGTAGAAGCGGTTGCCGTTGAACTTCGCCAGCGCCTGGGTGAGGGAGTGGACGGTGCGGCCATATTTCAGGTCACCGACCATGGCGATGTTGAGGTTCTCCAGACGGCCCTGGGTCTCCTGAATGGTGAACAGATCCAGCAGGGTCTGGGTCGGATGCTGGTTGGCCCCGTCCCCGGCGTTCAGTACCGGGATGCCGCCGGAGAACTCGGTCGCCAGACGCGCGGCGCCCTCCTGCGGGTGACGCATCACGATGGCGTCGACGTAGGTGCTGATCACCGAGATGGTGTCCGCCAGGGTCTCACCTTTCTTGCCCAGTGAGGTGTTGCTGCTGTCGGAGAAGCCCACCACGCTGGCGCCCAGACGGTGGATGGAGGTCTCGAACGACAGGCGGGTACGGGTGGAGGCTTCAAAGAAGCAACTGGCGATCACCTTGTGCTTCAGCAGCTCCGGCTGCGGGTTAGCTTTCAGTTTTGCCGCGGTTGCGAGAACCAGCTCCAGCTCTTCACGGCTGAGGTCGTTGATGGAAATGATGTGTTTTTGATAAAGCGGATTCATTTTTATCTCCTGACGCCGGGCAAAAAAAAGCCCCTCAAATGAGGGGCTTCTGGAATAGGGATTGCAACGGGAAGAAAAACGGCAGGCCAGCGTCTGTTTTAAGACGCGCTACGGCACTCTGTCGACCATGTTTGACCATGCTTCCTCCTGGCAAATTGTGGGGCATTATACGCAGCCTGAATCGCGGATCAAGCGAATAATGCACACTTTAAGCAACGTAAAGGTTTCCGCATGCATGGTTATGCGCAAGAGCAAATCCCGGACAAAAAGGGGTGGTATGGCAGCTGAATTTCTCGTATAAAAGTTGAAAATGAAACGATGTTTTATATTGAGGATTTCACCATGATCGTAGGCAACATTCACAACCTCCAGTCCTGGCTGCCGCAGGAGCTGCGTCAGGCGATTGAGCACGTTAAAACGCATGTGTCAGACGCGACTCCAACCGGTAAGCACGACATCGACGGCAACAACCTGTTCTTCCTGGTTTCCGAGGACATGACCCAGCCGTTCGAAGAGCGCCGCGCGGAGTATCACGCCCGTTATCTGGACATTCAGATCGTGCTGAAAGGCCAGGAAGGGATGACCTTCAGCACCCTGCCAAACGGCACCCCGGATACTGACTGGCTGGCGGATAAAGATATCGCGTTTCTGCCGAGCGGTGAGCAGGAGAAAACTGTGGTGCTGAACGAAGGCGACTTTGTGGTCTTCTACCCGGGCGAAGTCCACAAACCGCTGTGCGCAGTGGGCACCGCGGCGCAGGTGCGCAAGGTGGTGGTTAAGATGCTGGTGGGGTAATACCTTCCCCCTCACCCTTTGGGTGAGGGCAATTTGTGATCCAGCTTAAATTTCCCGCACTCCTTCTCCTGCTCCCATTGTCCTGCGCTTTTTCTGCGTCATAGTATGATCGTTAAATAAACGAACGCTGTTCTATAATGTAGAACAAAATGAATCAGCAAGGAGATCGCATGCCGCAGACTGTACAGTTCTCGGGGATTATTCCCCCCGTCTCCACCATCTTCACCGCCGACGGTGCCCTGGATAAAGCCGGGACCGCCGCGTTAATCGACAGCATGATCGACGCCGGCGTCAATGGCCTGTTCTTTCTCGGCAGCGGGGGCGAGTTTTCCCAGCTCAACACCGACGAGCGTAAAGCCATCGCCGAGTTTGCCGTTGCGCATGTGGATCGCCGCGTACCGGTGCTGATTGGCACCGGGGGCACCAATGCCCGGGAAACTATCGCGCTCAGCCAGCACGCGCAGCAGATTGGTGCGGACGGCATCGTGGTGATCAACCCTTACTACTGGAAAGTGTCTGAGCAGAACCTGATCCGCTACTTCGAGCAGGTGGCCGACAGCGTGACCCTGCCGGTGATCCTCTATAACTTCCCGGCGCTGACCGGGCAGGATCTGACCCCGGCGCTGGTCAAAACCCTGGTGGACTCCCGCCGCAATATCGTTGGGATTAAAGACACCATTGATTCCGTGGCCCATCTGCGCAGCATGATCCTCACCGTTAAGGCGGCGCACCCGGACTTTGTGGTGCTGTGCGGCTATGACGATCACCTGTTCAACACCCTGCTGCTGGGCGGCGACGGGGCAATCTCGGCCAGCGGCAACTTTGCCCCGCAGATCTCCGTGAATCTGCTGCAGGCCTTCCGCGACGGGGATCTGGCCCGGGCGGCGCACTATCATCAGACCCTGCTGCAAATCCCGCAGATGTATCAGCTGGATGCGCCGTTCGTGAACGTGATTAAAGAGGCCATTTCACTCTGCGTGCGTCCGGTCTCCACCCACGTGCTGCCGCCTGCCGGGCCGCTGGATGAACCGCGCAAGGCGCAGCTGAAAGCGCTGCTGCAACAGCTTAAGCTCTGCTGAGCCGGAAGATAATCATGTCGATAGAAACGATTTTTACCCCGCAGGATGACGCCTTCTATTCGGTGATCACCCACGCGGCCGGGCCGCAGGGGGCGCTGCCCCTGACCCCGCAGATGCTGATGGAATCCCCGAGCGGCAACCTGTTTGGCATGACGCAGAACGCCGGAATGGGCTGGGATGCCAATAAACTTACCGGCAAAGAGGTGCTGATTATCGGCACCCAGGGCGGGATCCGCGCGGGGGATGGCCGTCCGATTGCGCTGGGCTATCACACCGGCCACTGGGAAATTGGTCTCCAGATGCAGGCCGCGGCCAAAGAGATCACCCGCAACGGCGGGATCCCCTTTGCTGCCTTTGTCAGCGACCCGTGCGACGGGCGCTCCCAGGGCACGCACGGGATGTTCGACTCCCTGCCGTACCGCAACGATGCGGCCATCGTCTTTCGTCGGCTGATCCGCTCCCTGCCCACGCGCCGGGCGGTGATTGGCGTCGCCACCTGTGACAAAGGCCTGCCCGCCACCATGATTGCGCTGGCGGCGATGCATAACCTGCCGACCATTCTGGTGCCGGGTGGCGCCACGCTGCCGCCAACTTTCGGCGAGGACGCCGGGAAGGTGCAGACCATCGGGGCGCGTTACGCCAACCATGAACTCTCCTTGCAGGAGGCTGCCGAGCTGGGCTGCCGGGCCTGCGCCTCGCCGGGCGGCGGCTGCCAGTTCCTCGGCACCGCAGGCACCTCCCAGGTGGTGGCCGAAGCCTTAGGCCTGGCGCTGCCACATTCGGCGCTGGCTCCCTCGGGGCAGGACGTGTGGCTGGAGATTTCCCGCCAGTCCGCGCGGGCGGTCTTTGAACTGGATAACCGCGGCATTACCACCCGCGATATCCTCACCGACAAAGCCATTGAGAATGCGATGGTGATCCATGCCGCGTTCGGCGGCTCCACCAATCTGCTGCTGCATATCCCGGCCATCGCCCATGCGGCGGGCTGCACGATCCCGGACGTCGACCACTGGACGCGCATCAACCGCAAGGTGCCGCGGCTGGTGAGCGTATTACCGAACGGGCCGGATTATCACCCGACGGTGCGGGCGTTCCTCGCAGGCGGCGTGCCGGAGGTGATGCTCCATCTGCGCGATCTCGGTCTGCTGCATCTGGATGCCATGACCGTTACCGGCCAGACCGTCGGGGAGAACCTCGACTGGTGGCAGGCCTCCGAGCGGCGGGAGCGCTTCCGCCAGTGCCTGCGCGAGCAGGACGGCATCGAGCCGGACGACGTGATCCTGCCCCCGGAACGCGCCAAAGCCCGCGGGCTCACCTCCACGGTGGCCTTCCCGGTGGGCAACATCGCCCCGGAAGGATCGGTGATCAAGGCCACGGCGATCGACCCGTCGGTAGTAGGTGAAGATGGTGTTTACCGTCATACGGGCCGGGCGCGGGTATTTGTCTCGGAAGCCCGGGCGATCAAGGCGATCAAAAGCGGCGAGATCGAGCAGGGCGATATTATGGTGGTGATCGGCGGTGGGCCGTCCGGCACCGGGATGGAAGAGACCTACCAGCTGACCTCGGCGCTCAAGCATGTCTCCTGGGGTAAAACCGTATCGCTGATCACCGATGCCCGCTTCTCGGGCGTCTCCACCGGGGCCTGTTTTGGCCATGTGGCCCCCGAAGCGCTGGCGGGTGGGCCGATTGGCAAGCTGCGCGATAACGACATCATCGAGATCGCGGTGGATCGCCTCTCCCTGACCGGCAGCGTCAACTTTATCGGCACGCCACTGGCACCGCTCACCCCGGAAGAGGGGGCGATTGAGTTGGCGCGTCGTCAGCCACACCCGGAACTGCACGCCCATGATTTTTTACCCGACGATACCCGCCTGTGGGCGGCATTACAGTCGGTGAGTGGCGGGACCTGGAAAGGCTGTATTTACGACACGGATAAAATTATCGAGGTAATAAACGCCGGTAAAAAAGCGCTCGGACTGTAATTATATTTTTAACCGTTTTAGCCTGCGGGAAATATCCCGCGGGCTGTTTTCATTTGTTTTTATTTATCAAGTAAAACAATAAGTTGATATATATCGAGTGGCATCACAAAAGCAAAATAACATAATTCAGAAACAAGATATGACCATTGCTGGTTAATTGAACAGCTTATTACACTCCATTAACACGATGTTGTCATTCAGCACACGAAATAAGGGTGTATATCTGATGATGCAATTAACCATGAAAGATAAAATTGGCTACGGGCTGGGTGATACCGCCTGCGGCTTTGTCTGGCAGGCGACCATGTTTCTGCTGGCCTATTTCTATACCGATGTGTTTGGCCTTTCCGCGGGCATCATGGGGACGCTGTTTTTAGTCTCTCGCGTGCTGGATGCGGTGACCGACCCGCTGATGGGGCTGCTGGTGGACCGCACCCGCACCCGCCACGGCCAGTTCCGTCCGTTCCTGCTGTGGGGGGCGATCCCGTTTGGCATCGTCTGCATGCTGACGTTCTACACCCCGGATTTCTCCGCCAACGGCAAAATTATTTATGCCTGCGTCACCTACATCCTGCTGACCCTGGTCTACACCTTCGTGAACGTACCGTATTGCGCCATGCCGGGGGTGATCACCGCCGATCCGAAAGAGCGTCATGCCCTCCAGTCGTGGCGTTTCTTCCTCGCCGCGGCGGGATCGCTGGCGATCAGCGGCATTGCCCTGCCGCTGGTGGGGATCATCGGTAAAGGCAACGAACAGCTCGGCTACTTTGGCGCGATGTGCGTGCTCGGGCTGAGCGGCGTAGTGCTGCTGTACGTCTGCTTCTTCACCACCAAAGAGCGCTACACCTTTGAGGTGCAGCCGGGATCGTCGGTAGCAAAAGATCTCAAGCTGCTGCTCGGCAACAGCCAGTGGCGGATCATGTGCGCCTTCAAGATGATGGCCACCTGTTCCAACGTGGTGCGCGGCGGGGCGACGCTCTACTTCGTGAAATACGTGATGGACCACCCGGAGATGGCGACCCAGTTCCTGCTGTACGGCAGCATCGCCACCATGTTTGGCTCGCTCTGCTCCTCCCGTCTGCTGGGGCGTTTCGACCGGGTGAAGGCCTTCAAATGGATTATCGTTATCTACTCCCTGATCAGCCTGCTGATTTTCTTCACCCCGGCTGAGCATATGGCCCTGATTTTCGCCCTCAACATTCTGTTCCTGTTCGTCTTTAACACCACCACGCCGCTGCAGTGGCTGATGGCCTCCGACGTGGTGGATTACGAAGAGAGCCGCAGCGGCCGCCGTCTGGACGGGCTGGTGTTCTCGACCTATCTGTTCAGCCTGAAGATCGGTCTGGCGATTGGTGGCGCGGTGGTGGGCTGGATCCTGGCGTACGTTAACTACTCCGCCGGTAACAGCGTCCAGCCGGTTGAGGTGTTAACCACCATCAAAATTCTGTTCTGCGTGGTGCCGGTGGTGCTCTACGTGGGCATGTTTACCATGCTGTCGTTCTATAAGCTCTCGGATGCGCGGGTGGAAGCTATCAGTCAGCAGTTGCTGAGGCATCGCGCGGCGCAGGGCGAAGCCATCCCCGACGCCGCAACGGCACCATCTCATTAAGGAGGAGGCACTATGTACACCATTACCAACCCGATTCTGACCGGCTTCAACCCGGACCCGTCGATGTGCCGTCAGGGCGAGGATTACTACATCGCCACCTCGACCTTTGAGTGGTTCCCGGGGGTGCGTATTTACCACTCCCGCGACCTGAAAAACTGGCGGCTGGTGAGCACCCCGCTGGATCGCGTGTCGATGCTGGATATGAAGGGCAACCCGGATTCCGGCGGCATCTGGGCCCCGTGCCTGAGCTACGCCGACGGACAGTTCTGGCTGCTCTACACCGATGTGAAAATTGTCGATTCGCCGTGGAAAAACGGGCGTAACTTCCTGGTGACCGCCCCCTCCATCGAAGGGCCCTGGAGTGAGCCGATCCCGATGGGCAACGGCGGGTTCGATCCCTCCCTGTTCCATGACGACGATGGCCGCAAATACTATATCTACCGCCCGTGGGGCCCGCGGCATCACAGTAATCCGCATAACACCATCGTGATGCAGGAGTTTGATCCGCAGACCCGCACCCTGTCGCCGGAGCGTAAAACCCTCTTCACCGGCACGCCGCTGTGCTACACCGAAGGGGCGCACATTTACCGTAAAGAGGGCTGGTACTATCTGATGGTCGCCGAAGGAGGCACCAGCTACGAGCACGCGGTGGTGGTGTTGCGCGCAAAAACCCTGGAAGGCCCGTACGAGCTGCACCCGGAGGTGACGATGATGACCAGCTGGCATCTGCCGGAGAACCCGCTGCAAAAAAGCGGCCACGGCTCGCTGCTCCAGACCCACACCGGGGAGTGGTACATGGCCTGGCTCACCAGCCGCCCGCAGCGTCTGCCGGGCATTCCGCTGCTGGGAGCCGGCGGGCGCGGATACTGCTCCCTGGGACGTGAAACGGGGATCGCACGCATCGAATGGCGCGACGGCTGGCCGTACGTGGAAGGAGGTAAACACGCCCAACTGACGGTGCCAGGTCCGCAAATGACCGAGACTCCGGGCGCGGCCCAGCCCGACTGGCGGGATGATTTTGACGGCGAGCGCCTTGACCCGGAGCTGCAGACCCTGCGCATTCCGTTCGACGATAACCTCGGCTCCCTGCGGGCGCGTAAAGGCTTCTTACGCCTGTACGGCAATGACTCCCTCAACTCGACCTTCACCCAGTCCACCGTGGCGCGCCGCTGGCAGCACGTCACCTTCCGCGCCGAAACGCGAATGGAGTTCGCTCCGCGTCACTTCCAGCAGAGCGCGGGCCTGACCTGCTACTACAACAGCAAAAACTGGAGTTACTGCTTTGTCGATTACGAGGAGGGGCAGGGCAGAACCATCAAGGTGATCCAGCTTGACCACAACGTGCCGTCATGGCCGCTGCACGAACAGCCCATTCCGGTGCCGGATGAGGCGCAGAGCATCTGGCTGCGCGTGGAGGTGGATAAACTGATCTATCGCTACAGCTATTCGTTTGACGGGGAGCTGTGGCACACGGTGCCCGTCACGTATGAGGCGTGGAAACTGTCGGACGACTATATCGGCGGGCGCGGCTTCTTCACCGGGGCCTTTGTGGGGCTGCACTGCGAGGACATCAGCGGCGACGGCTGCCACGCTGATTTTGATTACTTCACCTACGAGCCGGTATAACGGCTCAGGCCGGGTAGCCCAGGGCGCGTGAGAGCTGGCGCCCGGCCTCCTGCAACTGCTCGCGGAAGTGGGTCAGTTCGGCATCATCAACACGAGAGGTTAAGGTCGACAGGCTCAGGGCGGCAATAACCCGGGATTCATGGTTGCGCACCGGAACCGACACGCAGCGCACCCCCTGCTCATTCTCTTCGCTGTCGAGGGCATAACCCTGCTCGCGGGTTTGCGCCAGCGCGGCCAGCAGCGCCTCGCGTGAGGCCAGGGTCGCCGGGGTAAAGGTGGTGTACTGATAACCCTCCAGCAGGGTGTTCAGCTCGGCGTCGCTCAGCCAGGCAATCAGCACCTTGCCGATGGCGGTGGCATGTACCGGCAGGCGACGGCCAATGCGCGAGTAGGCGATGGCCGCCAGCTTGCCTTCAATCTTCTCAATGTAAACCCCTTCGCGCCCGTCCAGAATGCCCAGATGGGTGGTCTGGCCGGTACGCTCCGACAGCTCCGTCAGCCAGTGCTTCGCCTTCTGGCGAATATCCATGGTGCTCACCACAAAATGACCGCGTTCGACCAGCTTCATGCCAGGGCGGTATTTGCCGTTCTCCGGATTCTGATCGATATAGCCGTGCAGCTGCAGGGTTTTGAGAAGCGAGTGGATTGTGCTCTTGCTCAGACCCATCTGTTTACTGATGTCGGTGATTTTGAGTTCCGTCGCCTGTTCGTTAAACAGATCGAGGATCTGTAAGGCACGTTCAACAGATTGAATAATAGGCATAAATAGGCACTGTCCACGCTGGGGGTCAGGCGAAAAAGTACCTTTTTTTAGCTGAAAAATCAATCGGCTGGAGGAGATGTTCTCCCTCTCCCCGTGGGAGAGGGCACCAGACCGCACTACGGCTGACCCAGCGTCGCCACCATCACCGCCTTAATCGTATGCATCCGGTTTTCCGCCTGGTCAAATACAATACTTGCCGCCGATTCAAATACCTCGTCCGTCACTTCCATCCCGCCGTGCAGATCGAACTCTTTCGCCATCTGCTGGCCCAGGGTGGTCTGGTCGTCGTGGAACGCCGGCAGACAGTGCAGGAACTTCACCTCCGGGTTGCCGGTCAGCGCCAGCATCTGGCTGTTAACCTGATAACCACGCAGCAGCGCAATCCGCTCCGCCCACTTCTCTTTGGCTTCACCCATCGACACCCACACGTCGGTATAGATAAAGTCCGCGCCCTTCACGCCCGCCGCCACATCTTCGGTGAGGGTGATTTTGCCGCCGTTCTTCTCTGCCAGCGCGCTGCACTCCGCCACCAGGCTCGCTTCCGGCCAGCAGGCTTTCGGGGCCACCAGACGCAGATCCAGCCCGGTAAGGGCCGCCGCTTCCAGCATCGAGTTACCCATGTTGTTACGCGCATCGCCGGTATAGACCAGCACCATCTCGTTAAACGCCTTGCCCGGGAGATGCTCCTGCATGGTGAGCAGGTCCGCCAGCAGCTGGGTCGGATGGAACTCGTTGGTCAGCCCGTTCCATACCGGCACACCGGCAAATTCCGCCAGGGTTTCGACAACAATCTGGCCATGACCGCGATACTGAATGCCGTCGTACATCCGGCCCAGCACGCGGGCGGTATCCTTAATTGATTCTTTATGCCCAATCTGGCTGCCGCTCGGCCCGAGATAAGTAACACGTGCGCCCTGGTCAAATGCGGCAACTTCGAAAGAGCATCGGGTGCGGGTTGAGTCTTTTTCGAAGATGAGCGCGATGTTTTTGCCAGTAAGTTTCTGTACTTCCTTCCCTTTTTTCTTATCGGACTTCAGCTGTGCCGACAGGGCAAGCAGGGAGGTGAGCTGTGCAGGGGTAAAATCGAGCAATTTCAGGAAGTGTTTTTTATACAGTTCAGACATTTTATCCTCACATGGCAAAGGCCACTTTTTGAATTAAAATTCAATTTATATGTATCAATATGCAGTTGCAACCCTGTTTCACAAATCTTTCTTACAAAGGTGGAGGCAAACACATCCGTGTGTGAAAATAGAAGTATCTGCCGCACTTTAAAGAGGAACGAGCCATGGCAAACCCAGAACTGCTGGAAGAACAGCGCGAAGAGACGCGACTGATTATTGAAGAACTGCTGGAAGACGGCAGCGATCCGGATGCGCTGTACACCATCGAGCACCATTTCTCTGCGGATGATTTCGAAGCGCTGGAAAAGCTGGCGGTTGAAGCGTTCCGTCTGGGTTACGAAGTGACTGAGCCAGAAGAGCTGGAAGTGGAAGAGGGCGATACCGTTATCTGCTGCGACATCCTGAGCGAAGGCGCGCTGAAGGCAGAGCTGATCGACGCCCAGGTTGAACAGCTGATGGACCTGGCTGAACGTTTTGAAGTGGAATACGACGGCTGGGGCACCTACTTCGAAGATCCGAACGGCGAAGAGGGTGACGAAGAAGACGACGAAGATTTCGACGAAGACGATAACGGCGTGCGTCACTAAGTATGATTTGCGGCAGCTTCGGCTGCCGCTGTGTTTCAGGAATAACAATGGATTACCCGCAGATACTCGCCCCTGTTCTCAACTTCCTCCAGTGCCCGACCCCGCAAGCGTGGATTGATAAAGCCCGCGACCCGGCGAACCTGCCGCTGCTGCTCACCGACCATATGGTGTGCGAACTCAAAGCTGCCCAGACCGCGCTGTTATTAGTGCGAAAATACGTTGCCGACGAGAGCGGTGCCGACGCGCTACTCGAGTGGCTCAAGCCCTATGAAGCCTTTACCTTCCGCGAAGGCCCGGAACCGGATTTTGTCGCCCTGCATAAGCAGATTGGCAAAAGCGTGATGCCCAAGACCGAAGACCCCTGGGGCCAGGCGCTCATCGACAGCATGGTGCTGCTGATTAAAGAGGAGCTGCACCACTTCTGGCAGGTGCGCGAGGCGATGCTGTCCCGCAACATCCCCTACGTCAAAATCACCGCCAGCCGCTACGCCAAAGGGATGCTGTCCGCCGTGCGCACCCACGAGCCGCTGACGCTGATCGACAAACTGATCTGCGGCGCCTATATCGAAGCGCGCTCCTGCGAACGCTTCGCCGCGCTGGCCCCGTTCCTCGACGAGGAGTTGCAGAAGTTTTATTTATCCTTACTGCGCTCCGAGGCGCGGCATTATCAGGACTATCTGACGCTTGCCCAACAGGTCAGCGATAACGATATCTCTCCCCGCATACAGCTTTTTGGCGAAATAGAAGCCACACTGATCTCATCACCGGACAATACGTTTCGCTTCCATAGCGGCGTGCCGGTGTAAACCGGCATAGCTAAAGGATCAAGGATGCGTAACGATGAGAAGAGCGTGGACTCGTATAGCAGTGGTAGCGGTTATCTCCGCAGCAGTGGCCTTCTGGGTTTATTACGACAAGCAGCGCCTGCAGAACACCCCCGAACATCGACTTGATACCGTCCTCAACGCCATGCCCTCCTGGCAGGTGCTGAAGGAGCAGGACCCCCGGTTTGTGACACGCATCCGCGAGCAGATCCTTACCATGCATAAAGCGGGGGAGTCTGAGCAGGAGATCATCGACGTGGTCCAGCCGCAGATCCTCGCGCTACAGATGTCGCGCCTGCAATATGCCCCCGACGCCAATGCGGTGGCCTGGATGACGATCAACATGGAGCAGACCGCCGCCATTCAGAAGGTGAGTGACGATGCCTGTTTCCGCTTCTTATTCCCGGCCGTGAAGGGCGGCGTCAACCCGATGCGGGTGCTGGATAAAGATATGATGCAGCGCCGCCTGCAGGCCGACGCCGAGATGATGCGCGCGGGCTGGGGTAAAGATCGCCACACCGTTACCCCGGAGGAACATGCCGCAGCCGTGGAGGATGTGCGGCCGATTATGCAGGAACTCGCCAGCCAGTACGGGGTGGCGATCCAGCTGCTGGTGATGCCGGAGAACGCGGTGGGCAAAGAGAAGCTCACCTGCGAGTTGGTGCAGGCGATGTGGGCGAAGGTGCTGGCGCTGCCGGAGCAGAAGGCGGCGAGGGTGATCCGGCTGGCGGTGACGGAACTGGATTGATGTGGGCGCTGGTTTTTTGGGCACTTAGCGCGGTTTAGCGCGTCGCCGCTTGCATGGCGGCGCGCGACAGGTATAATCCACAACGTTTCCGCATCCCCTTCAGTGCCGAAGTGGCGAAATCGGTAGACGCAGTTGATTCAAAATCAACCGTAGAAATACGTGCCGGTTCGAGTCCGGCCTTCGGCACCATAAGATGCAAAAATTAAGTCGCTTAAGGGCGGCTTTTTTTGTGTCTGGAATTTGCACCACACTAGGCTTTCTGCAGTTTTTTGAAAAAAAATTCATCTGAGTCAATCCATATCAAGCCGCTTTTAAGTTTATGACTAAGGAATTTGTGAACATAACTTCAGTACTGTTAGTAGCATTAATGAGGTTACTGAAGTGCTATGATATAAAGGCTACTAAAGTTTGCGACTATTAATGAACTCTCACAGGTCTAAAGCCGACCCCTGACAAAAATAGACGAAGTACAATTCTCGAACACTTTGTATCAAGATCGCATCATGGCCATCCAGCGGATTTCTAAATCTAATCTCATCCAGACAGTCTTCATTGAAAATTTTGTTGTAATTCTTAAGTTACATTTCAGGAATTATACATTCAAATCATATTGATATATTGTTTGTCGCATATTTTCTCAGCATAGATTTAGAGCCCATCGAAGCGATATACAACGCAGTCAACAGGTGAATCCGTTTTTGAATCACTATCTGATTCAAAAACGGATTCACCTGTTGACTGCGTTGTAGATTCATATATGCTGATAAGACGTTAATGATTGGATACAACTATGAGTCTACTCAATAATCTCAATAAAAAATTCAATTCCGATATTAAGAATACGGTGACTTTAAGTGTTCGTGTCACCAATGAAGAAAATGCAGTACTCCAAGAAATTGCCGATGTTGTTGGCTGTACAAGACAAGATGTTATCTATCAGTTGATCTCCGATTATGCTATTCCTGAGTGGCGTAAGATGAAAAGGGGAGATGAGAGCGAAATAATAGAAACTGTTGAAGAAAATAACGGGGTGTCTTATTTTCTTTTAAACACAAATAAAACCAACAGTATATTTGATCATAATATCATATTAGAGAAGGGAATTGCTGCCACCTTTGAAGATGACTACATTGGAAAAATGAATAGAATAAAAAAAGGAGATGTTGTTTTTTTATATGAATCAGGTTCTGGAATTGTAGCTTATGGTATTGGTAGTGGTATAAATATAGATGAACCACATCCTGAAAAAATTAGTCATAGCTCGATGCGATACCAAGTCTTATCTAATTTCGCTATGTTAGATAAACCCTTATCCGCAAGAGATGTGAAGCGTATCCTTGATAACGATATACCTTTCGCTCAAACACTATCAAGAATGACGAATGGGGAAGTGTTATATAAAATAATAAAGCGCGATAGAGCTTAGTAAGCGCAGAAATTTGCAAAACCATTTATTTGGTTACTATTATTTTCTTAATCTGTCGTAAGGTAATGACATGCAAACAGAATTAATCAAAGAATTGAATAAAGTTTTAAAATGTTTTCCAGACTTCTGGAACGGTGAGGAATTACACCGTTCGATGGTAAGTGATGCTATCAGGCATAAAAAACCTGACTTAATCAAGGCATTAATTGCTAATGAAAAAATAAAATCGGTTTATGGTACGCAAATTGACGACATTTTAATTTTTGACTTTGATAAACTGTGCAGTCTTTTTAAATATAAAGAATATTGGGCTAATAGCTTTACTAAATACCGTAATAAAATTGGATTAACTAGTGAAGGTAAATATCTTGATTACAGCTCAGATGTAGTATTGGACTTCCCTTTCAAGGATTGCGTACTTGAAGGAGGGATGACAAAAGAAGAGCAGGGTAAAGAAGAAGTCTATTACAATGAAATCATTGCTCGTGATGAAATAGATCGGCTTTTCTCTCCTAAGATATTCTCAAATGTACAAAAATATGAAAGTGGAGTTATTAACAAAAAACTGAGAAAATTTAATCAAAACGATAATATTATAATTAAAGGTAACAATTTAATAGCATTACACTCTCTTAAAAATAGATATTCCAATAGTGTTAAATTTATTTATATAGACCCTCCATACAATACGGAAACAGATAGCTTTAAATATAACGATAAATTCAGTCATTCGACGTGGCTGGTTTTCATGAAAAACAGACTTGAAGTGGCAAAAGATCTGCTACGTGACGATGGGCTAATTGCCATAAATGTGGATGATAACGAGGTGAATTATTTAGGTTCATTAGCTGACGATATTTTTGGAAGACGTAATAGAATTGCTATATTCCCTAGAGTCACAAAGAAAGGTGGTAAATCTACGAGTATTTTTGCAAAGAATCATGACTATGTGTTGTTATATGTGAAAAATATAAATAATAAATGCATGTATGCAGTTTCTCATGATGATGATAATTTTAAATATAAGGATGAATTCTTTGAGGAAAGGGGAACTTACAAATTAAATCAGACTCTTGATTATGATAGCCTCCAGTATAGTAAATCTCTTGATTATAAAATTGAACTTAATGGGGGTGTATATTATCCAGGCGGGGATGTAAGTCTCTTTGAAGCAAGAGCTTTAGGCCATCATAATAGAGCTGACTGGGCATGGAGATGGAGTCGGGAATTGTTTGAATTTGGTTTGGAAAATGGATTTATTGAAATAAGAAATGGTGGGGCTAGGCCTAGGATTTACACTAAAACATATCAAAATGCAAAGATAATCAAGGAAGCAAAAGGTTATAAAGTAGTAAGTTACGATAGGACTAAGGCGTTATCGACACTTGAGTTTACAGACAATAAATATTCTAATGATAATGCAACAAAACATATATCAACTTTGTTAGATAAGAATGTATTTGATTATACAAAACCAGAAAGTTTACTCGCTAAGTTGATAGAAATAACTTCAGCGAGAGATGATTTAATTTTGGACTTCCATCTCGGCAGTGGAACAACAGCTGCTGCTGCCCATAAAATGGGACGTCGGTATATAGGTATTGAACAGATGGATTATATAAATGATATCACAATACCGCGCCTGCAAAAAGTAATCGAGGGTGAACAAGGTGGTATTTCCAAAGACGTTAGTTGGCAGGGTGGGGGCAGCTTTGTCTATGCCGAGCTGATGGAGTTGAACGCATATTTTGTGCAGGAAATACAAAGAGCTCAGTCTTACGAGGCTCTTAAAAATCTGTTTTGTATGATGAGAACAGAAGCGCATCTTAATTATCATGTAGCATTGGAGAATGTTCTTTCGACTGAATATGAAGTGGAGGGCGTGTTGCAAACCGTTGCCTTCAATGATCTTGAGCTCCATGAACAGAAGCGGTTACTAATCGAAACTCTTGATAAAAACCAGCTATATGTTGACGCTTCGGATATGGATGACGGCGACTTAAACATATCAGAGAGCGACAAAGCGTTCACCCGCAGCTTCTACAGTAAGGATTGATCCCATGCCGAAGAAACCCATTTCAGTAGGTAGTCAGGCCCTACTGTTTAATCAACTAAAACAGTTTGATGAGCCTGGACTATTCCAGGATAAATACGAGACGCCAGACTACATTCAAGCGAACTTGAAAGACGAGCTGAGACCATACCAGCACGGAGCGCTTCGTTACTTGCATTATACTCAGCGTAAACGGGAAAAAGCGCAGCTACTTTACCGTCATCTTCTTTTCCATATGGCGACCGGCTCAGGTAAAACCATGGTAATGGCGGGTGTGATACTCTATTTGTTAAAAGAATACGGGTATCAGAATTTCATCTTCTTTGTGCACACAGATGCGATTATACGAAAAACGCGTGAAAATCTTCTTAACCCGCAGTCGCCGAAGTATCTGTTCAGCCAAACTATGGAAATCGACGGGGAAAAAATAACAGTAACGCCGGTTGAGACGTTCCCGTCCATACCGGAACGCAATACAATTTATCTGAAGTTAACGACTATTCATAAGATGCATGACGAGCTGAACAGCCATCGTGAGAACAGTATCACTTTTGAGGATCTGAAAGAAATCCCACTCGTGCTGCTTGGCGACGAGGCACATCACTTCAATGCAGGCACCAAAGCGAAGGGCAAGAAGAAAAACTCAAAAGAGTACGAGGAGCTGACTTGGGAACGAACAATTGAAAATGTTCTGGCGCTACGCCCCGATAACCGTCTTCTTGAATTCACCGCCACCATTGACTTAGGACAAAAAGAAATCGGGCAGAAGTACCGCGACAAGGTCTTGTATCAGTATGACCTTAAACAGTTTATGTCGGATGGTTACTCTAAAAAAGTCATGTTGTTGGAAGCCAACCAGAATGACAGCGATAAGATGCTGGATGCGGTATTGTTAAGCCAATACCGCAAACTTACGGCTGCCGATAATGGTATCGCCGGCTTTAAACCTGTCATATTGTTTAAGTCAAATAAAATTGCCACTTCGAAAGAGAAGCAGAACGAATTTTCACAGATGATTGCTGCCCTTACGCCTGAAAGTGTTAGGCGTCATCTGGCGAATAAAAAAGCACAAATCAGCTCTGATACCAGTATCTGGAATAAAGTAATACAACGTTACGCTGACAGTGATTTGGTGACAGTTATTGGACAAATACAGGAAGACTTTAACAACTTCAATTTATTGAACGTCAATAAGTCAGATCTGCTGGAAGAAAATCCCGTTCTGCTAAACACCCTGGAAGATACCGATAATCCTGTGAGGGCAGTGTTTGCCGTTGCCAAAGTCAATGAAGGCTGGGATGTACTCAATCTTTACGATATTGTCCGCATCAGTGAGCAGGCTAGCAGTAGCAAATCTGGCACAGACAGCGAGGCACAACTTATCGGACGTGGCGCACGATACTACCCGTTCCGTTATGACGGAAAGCAAAGCTTTACCCGCCGTTTTGATACGAGTGCAAAGGATTTAAGCGTACTGGAACAACTGCATTACCACACTATCAATGAACCGGCGTATATCAGAACGTTGCACGCCTCACTTGAACAGGCAGATATCGACGCTCAGCAGGATGGCAGCGGCAGGGTAGAACACGCAAAGCTGAAGGATGAATTTAAAAAATCCGCCGTGTATCAGACTGGTAAACTGTATTTCAATGAAGTGGAAGAAATTGAGAATAGTAGCCGATGCTGGGAAACCTACTCGCTGCAAACTCATTTTGAGATACCTTATCAGACCTCCGGAGAGGAATCTTTAGATAACCTGACTGCCGCATCAGTAGACGGCGGTATAAAAATGGAGCCTTTAGTACTAGATGAACGCTTTTTTCGTAAAGCGATGCATAAAATCTGCTTCTATGAGCTAGATAACCTACAACGCTACTTCCCGAAATTGCTCAGTATTCGCGAGTTCATCCATAGTGATGACTACTTAGGTAAGCTTAAAATTACCGTGACTGTTCCGCAGGCACTCGATTTTTCTGCCATATCATCAAAAGCTAAACTCACCTTACTAGAAACCGTACTACTGCGGATTTCAGAGAATGTGAGACGCAATGAACAGAAGGTGAAAGGGACATACCGCTTTACCAGCCTACCGGTTAGGGAAGTCATCAAAGATTACAGCCTGTTTATAGATCCATCCGTAACGGTGAATCAGAAAATCACTGCAGAGAATGCTATCGGTAAAAAATGGTATGCGTATGACAACGCGATACTTAACCAACTTGAGCATAAACTAATTAAGGTCTTGGCAGCTTTTATGCCGAAACTGAAAGCCCGTTATGACGACATTTTCGTACTACGTAACGATGAGCAATCAACGCGTTTTAAGTTGACCGAGTTTGACGGAGTGCGGGGATTTATGCCGGACTTCATCATGATATTGACATGTCATGCTGACAATACATATTGGCAGGTGTTTCTTGAGCCGAAGGGAGATGACAGATTATTGGATGATGCATGGAAAGAGAATATGCTTGAGACACTGAATGATAAAGATCGCATCATCATTGATGAAAATGAGGATGTGAAACTGGTAGGAATAAAATTCTTTGCCAACAAACAAATGGACGTGTTTATTAAAGATATGCAGGATAAAATTAACGATGGTGAGCCACTGGAAACTCCATCGCTACTGCTCTAATCAAATAAGTAATAAAGCGGAGCACAAAACTCCGCTTTTATCTTAATCTTAATGTCATCTCCTTTAAAGATGGTCAGCCATTTCAAGTGAATGAGTGAAATGCAAATATTGCACTTAAATGAATTTGCAAAAACAGACTTTTACTCAACTATAAATGAAATAATAATTAGCTAAACATTAACAGAGAAAGCATATTGTGTCTGGGAAGGTGTCCGCCTTACAGGATTAGATATAATAAGCCAGAATGTGATGGCATGATGTTTACGATTAGAATTTTTCTCAAAAGACTAGAGTATTCTTATCCAGAAAAGACAGAAATGCCTCTTAGATATAAATCAAGTGCACCCAGCTTAATGGTTAATAATCTTATTGACATAATTAGTGCGTCTAAAAATATTTGAAATTAATGGGCACTTGTTAGTCGGTGAGGGTTTTTAATTGTTGAATGTGGATTAATGGTGTAATAACCTATGGGCGATGAAGGTATCGATGGAACATACCACATGTTATACAAAAGGGAAGTAAATGCACTGAGTCTGATGGCTTAATGATATCCGTTTATATCACTTTCCCTATAGAGTGCTCAATGCATTAAACTAACTTAGTAAGAATGGCTTTCTTAGTATCCCCATAATCTAGTATCTTTGAACAAATTAATAAGATTTTTTGAGTTTGAAATAGGGGATGTCACATAAATAGCTTTTTGAGATTTTTGAGATGGAAATCTAATTATTTTGAAATCATTATAAAATTCATGCCCCAAGATATAGCCTAAAAAATATCCAATAAAAACATTTTTTCCTTCTTTGTTAATTAAAGTATCATCGATAAATATTCTTGTATATATATGAAGAGTCGAATTTAGTTCTGAGTTTAATATCTCGCTATCAGATTTCCCTTTCATTGAAACTGATTTCGTTGTTACCCATTTTAAGTAGCTTACTACATTGTTAATTTCACCTCCATCCGTTCTATTAAACTTAGGATATTTAAAAAGATCTAGCTTTTTAAGTTGCTTAATTATATTTTTCTGAAACTGCACCTTATGTGGGTCTTTGCCTGAAGCCTTATAAATATTATTTGGTATTTTTGATGATTTTATCTCAACAGTATAAATTTTATTTTCTCTGCAAAATTCTAAAACTGCATCATCTAAATTCCCATGCTGATTTTTTGTGATGGAATCATTTATTTTTTTGATGGCTATATCAATATTTGGATTGTCAATTTCAAAAAGTAGCCCATCAAAAGGCGCATTTTTCTTAAATGAATCCTGTCGGATTTTATCGTAGCTTATAAAAGATAGGTTTGAATTGGTTTTTTTGTTTTCATGGTTTATTAAGTCTATAAATAATTCTTCAACAATTTTTCCCTGTAATGTGTTTTTGTTTTTTTCTGTAGTATCTCTATTTGCTTCCCAAGTGTTTGCAGTATGATTTACGATTTTATTTAAATTAAACTCGACACCCTGCAAGTAGTCTTTATAACTAAAGATGACTATGGCATCATCCAATTCAAATAGATTAAAACGATCAGTTTTTATTATGTTTGTCATTTCAGTTGTCATTGTTAAATAGTAGGGTGAAGTATTATATTATATTGTGTTTTTTTGAATGTAAAGGCATTGTTAGAATTTCTAAATTTTTAGAATTGAGGTGTACTCAATTATTATACTAAAGGTAAAGCTCCTCTCATTATTGATACAATATAATTTCCCCGCTTAGATATGTCATGCAATTTTAGATTTGTTTCAACATTCATCCTGAAAGCAAAACAGGACAGACCCGACTAGGTTGATGAGCTTGTCCTATAGTTAGCTACCACCCCGTTAACCCAACTTTCATCCCTCTCCGGACGCTTATCCTTAGTCATCCAAAGCTCAATAACGTCGATCCCTGCTATCTTCCCCAATAATGTTCGCAACCCCACCTCATCCATATCAGTAAACCGCCTTCCATCTACTTCCCGCTCCCCATCCCCATACTTAAACGACACATACCACACCCCCCCAGGCTTAAGCGCATCCGCAAGCCTCCGCATCACCCTCGGCAACTCCACAGCCGGAACATGCAACAGCGAAGCACAGCACCAAATTCCATCAAACTCTTCTTTCCAGTCCACATCCGCAAAGGTCATCAACTGAACCGGCAATCCGGTATGCTCCCGCGCCAGCTCAACCATCGCAGAGGACGCATCAAACGCCTCCACCTGATACCCCATCTCCAGAAATGCCTTTGCATCACGCCCGGAACCACACCCCGCATCCAGCACCCGTGCCCCAGGCGCAAGATGCCGGGTAAACGTCTTATAAAGCGTGGACATATCGACATTCACCGTTCCGTCGAAGAAGGCCTGCGCATTGTCCTGATAGTATTTAAGCGTCATTAGAATGTGGCCTCGCCTTCGGCTTTAGGTTCCCAGGTATGGAACAGCCTCACTTTGGCAGCGTTCCAGTTATTTTCAAGAAAGTTTTTCCGCGCGGCGGGCTGGTTTCCGGTCTGCTGGACAATGGTTTCATGCAGCGGTAGTTTGCTCTGAATAAAATACTCGTTGCGGGCATTTAACCGTTGCAGGAGTGTGCGTCCGGGCAGGCGCGCAAACTTTCCTTCAGCACCACGATTACAGCACTGGCAGGCCAGCACCAGATTCCACACACCATTGATATTGGCAACCTCATCGCGGGCGGCCCACGGAATGAAGTGGTCAACGTCGGCCAGGTCAGGATCGCCGGGCGTCAGGCTGATGGGTTTGAAACAGTAGAAACAGCGTCCTTTCTGGTAGCCGTTTAAACTGTCGCGACAGCTGGTGATATTCACCCGACGCGCGTTCACATGGCTAAACAGCAACTGATTATCTTCGTCGAACTCAACGCCAACAAGGTTGCGGGACACGCCCATCGCCCAGGCCTGCTCGACAAGATTCCAGCGCGCAGTAGTTTCAAAAGCCAGATTCTGATACTGCTGACGCTCGCCCAGATGAAAGAAGTTATCCGTCAGGCGGATGCCGTTATGGGTCTTACGCTCATCAATGAAAAACCGTTTCTCGATCTCGCCGCCATTCACATTGTGGAAGGCATCAATCACGTTGGCAAAGCCTCGGCATACCGTGGTTTCAATCAGCTGATTATGTGAAATTTCATCGTTATTAAACTGCGCGCAGGTTTCCAGAAACTGGCTGCGGCTCGAGGTGATCTGCTTCGGAGCGTGTTTCAGGTGTTCGCAAAGATGGCGGCTGAACGGCACGGCGAGTTCGTCGAGGGTGATGATGTCGCTGCCCGTCTTATCAATCTCATACAGGGCATGGGCCAGTGCGAACTTGTAAGATGCGACGTTCTTTCCAAAAAGAATCACCCCGCGCCAGTAGTTCTCCAGCGTAGGGTCAGCCTGGTAAAAATCCATCAATGAAATCCTGTTACGGTGGGAGAGGTAGCTAACTACCGAAACCTGTAACGGGATCACACAATAAATGAATGGTGATGTAAACGGTGAATCTATGTATTTGGTGAATTTGTGATGTTTTGCAGTTGAAAGGCGGACTCCAATACCTTTAATCAGATGACCAAATTTACTCTGTCATTCCCATCACCTATATTTTTAATGCTCTGCAAGCCGCTAACAGGGAAGGAAAAATGACGCAATACTGGTGGAAAGATTTATTGGATCGTAACAATCGCTGGCAGGGGCTGGAGCTGACGGTGCGGGCAGAACAACATTCCGGTTATGCCATGGAGATGCTCAGCGGCCACCATGGGCGCATGGCATTGCAGTTTCAGGGCGAGACGCTGTTCTGGGCCACAGTGTTGAAAGATCATTCCGGCGTCTGGCTGGTCTTTAATGCCGATCATCCCGGTCAGCAGGCGCTATTACCGTCAGTGACCTCGGCAGAGGTGGAGTCGGTTAAAGCGCAAGGCGCGCAGGCATGGACAGGCGAATGGTGTCGCTACTTTGCCCGGCGGCTGATGGATTCGCCAGAGCCATTGCTGACTGCGGGCCGTTGGCTGTTAAGGCCTATGGCACCGGTAAGTCGCACCGCGCAACCCTCTGTACCCATCGCAGACTGGCGTTTTGATTCCCCCGCCAGCGCCGGAAATATGGGCTGCAACTGGGTGCTTTATGGCGAGGACTTCCCTGATTTAGCGGACCCGCAAAAAGTCAGGTACGTAGACTGGTGGTGGGGCGGCAATTTGCTGTTGGGACGTTACCCGATAAACACCGATGCGGGGCGGCTGAAATGGTGGCGTAAAAAATGTCGTGAAGGCGCACTGCCCCCGGTGTTGGTCCGGCACATTGCCGGGCTGGCGTCTTTTGTGATCCTTGATGGTCATTATCGTCTGCAGGCGGCCATTGCAGAGGGGACCCCACCGCAGTTTTTGGTGCTCAGTGAGCTGCATGAGAGAGAGTTTCCTTCCGATCCGCAGCATCAGGAGCGTATTGTCCGTGCGCTGGAGCTACAGCAACGTAAAAACCCCGCATGCAGCGTTGAGGGGATAAATCAGACGCTGATTAATCTCTATGATACCCGCTATCTCTATGCTTCAACTCATAGTCGCGCCCTGCTAGGTGATGGAGAAAACTGGGCGCGGGAGATTGAGGGTTATTTGCATAAACATCAGCTTGGGGAATATCTGGAAAGGATCCTTGAGCGGGTGGAGGGTTAGAATCTTCAGCTTTACTGGATTAGGGTATGTGCAATCCTGAGCATTAAGCGTCAACGTTAAATTCCCGTAAGAAAAAGCCATTCTTCGAAATTTTATCAGGTTGAGATGGTATAGACTGCGACTCGTAACTATCTCAATCTTTGTCTTTTTTGAGATAGATGAGCCGTAGCTAAGTTTGATGGCTGCCTGCGCGATCGCTTTAATAAGGCGGCATTGACACAAAATGACTGACAGATTCAAAAAAGGCGCCCACCGGCGCCTTTCTCATTCAATCACTGTCTTAAGCCTTTCGAAGCTTCCCGGAGATCACCCCAACAAAATCCATCACCTGCTTTTGCTTCTGGTCCGACAGTTGACTCACCTCACGCATCAGCTTTTCAATCTCCGGCTCTCCCTGCCGGGACGTCAGGATCATGCAGCCCTTCATCACTTTCACGTCCACCTTCGTTCCGGTGCTGAACCCGGCTTCATTGAGCCACAGGCCTTTCATGATAAATGCAGGGATGCGAGTGTAATCTCCATACCGCGTCGCATAACTCACGGTAAATACGCGGTCGTCAGCTTCAAATACTTCTGGTTGCAGGGATTCTGCAATACAATCGATATCAGTCATAATTACTATTCCTTGTAAATAGTGATTGTGATGAGCAATACGGGCATGTTGGCGCATGCCCGTATTGCGTTAAATAACACCTGTAAATTTACCCAGTAAATAAAAATAAGTCCAGAGTAATATAAAACGTAATAAGCGCGATTAGGCTACTTTAAAATATCAGTATGATAAATAATTAGAGGCATGATAAGGTCGCTATATATATTCAATCCTTTTTACATTGTTCTCTGACTGCTTCAACTAACACATTATGTAATTTACCTACCGTTAAATCACGAATAATCGGCTCCTGTATGCCGCGTATCCACCTGAAAAACCGTCCTACCCCAAAAGGATCAAACCCTTCACTGGTAAAGAGATACTCATTCTCTGCTAGTGCAAACCTATTACGTAAGCTATTGTTTGTGGTATGAAACTCGATATTAAACGCACGTTCACAGTCTTCTAAAAGCTCCTGACCATCATCTCCGCAGATTCCCAGATCAGCTTCAATGAGTGTATCCTCGTCGATAGGCTTACGGCGGTGTCCGGAGCTTTCTCTAATAACTTCAATAACCTGCTCAAGGGTTGGTTCCATAAAGACAATCTCCCTTTAATCAATCATCCTGGTACTGAAATAAGAATCTATCCAGACGGTTAATATGGAGTGATTAATATAAACCTTTTACCATAGCGTGCATATTATTCAGGCGCATCAGGTGGAGCATGTTTTTACAGGGAATGTGGACATCAATCAGGATAGTACTTTTCTTCATCGTCATGCTAGCTGTCGCATGGGTGGTCCCCTATGAAGATTTCGTAGATACCTTCATCTATACACACATTAGCTACGCTGATGCCGGGAAGATAGCGAAACTGGTATTGGGCGAGCCCGACCCTGAACCCTATGATTCAATCAGCGATTACATAAGTCTTGTCATCAACACGCTAATCAGCGTTCCTTTAATGGGTGTGATTATTAGCGCTTATAACGCTATTACCCGTAAAACGAAGCCTGCTGAGCTTCCAAAAGAGTGGGCGTTATCCACATTAAGGCGGTTCGGGAAAATAGCTCTTTTCACTTTCTTGTTTTGGGCGCTGCTCCGTTTACTGCCCTGGCAAACCCTGTTTCCCGATGATCAAAGTTTTACAGCTTTTAGTGCAATCGCATTTTTAGTCTTTAACATGTTTTTGACGTCAATTTGCTACTGGTTCATCATGAAAAAATTCACTAATAAAAGGCGCTTTTATCATGGCTGAGTCCGCTTACACGCGGCTTATGGACGGATGGGCTGCAGCTATCAAAGGCTGTTTTAAGGTGCTAAATGAAGCGTACACAGAAGGACTTACTCTCTACTAATTTAAGCCGTCAGCTATCTGACCTGGGCTATGTGCTGGCGCAAAGCCGTATTGCACGAAAAATTCCGCAGTCTGAGGTCGCGGTACGCGCCAATATCAGCCGTAACACAGTCAGTCGTATCGAGAATGGCGACGCTGGTGTCGCTATCGGTCAGATTTTGCGTTACCTCGATGTGGTACGTCCGGGTGCAACGCTTGCCGATGTCATGATGAAAGAAGATAACGCCGTACAGGCCATGGATAACTTACGCCGCCCCCGTCGGGCACGGCCATTGAGTGATAAGGAACTGAAAGAATATGATTTTTGAATGTATCGCGGAGATTGGAATGGCTTAATTGCACCTGAAAAATCACCTTAACCCGATAACGCCTGTTTTAAGGTGCATTTCCCTCTTCACGTCGCCAGACCCACCCCCATCGCCCCCCTAATTATCGGAATCGGCGTCAGCAAATGCTGATACATCAATTCCCCCGCCTTATCCGCATCCCGCGCCAGCACCGCATCCATCAGCTTCTGATGCTCCACATGCTTCTCCTCCAACATCGCCACCGACAGCACCGTCTTCCGCAACCACACATACCGATACCGCGCCGCCAGGTCGAACAGCCGTTCCCGCATCTGCATCAGATACTGCGACCCACACCCCACCACAATCGCCGTATGAAACGCCTGATGCCGCTGATCCCACTCGTCCAGCATGGTCTCGCTGGCGTCACGGGATTCCAGCTTGTTCAGCAGATGCATCCGGGCGAGGAGGTCGGCTTCCCACTCTTCGCCGCCGCGCTCGATGGCGAGGCGCACCAGCATCGCCTCCCTATTGGCGCGCGCATCAAAGATATCAAGCAGCTCCTGCCCGGACATGGGTGCCACCCGGTAGCCTTGCTGGTTAATGACCGTGACCAGCCCCTCAGCAACTCGCTGCGACAGCGCTTCGCGCAGTGGGCCGACGCCCAGGAAATGAGGGTCATGGTCGTGCTCCTTGAATGCAGCCCGGCCTGCACCGGGCGTAAAGATTAACCCTGCTTCGCCTCGTCAAAACACGCGGCGATAATCGCCAGCCCCTGCTGAAGCTGCGCCTCTTCCACGGTCAGCGGCACCAGGATGCGCAGCACGTTATGGTACGGGCCACAGGAGAGCAGGATCAGCCCTTTGTCCCGCGCCCGGGCCACAATCTGCGCCGTCAGGGCGGCGTTCGGTTTTTGGTGGTCGCCCTCTTCAAACAGCTCGATGGCGATCATCGCTCCCAGGCCGCGAACGTCGCCGATCTCAGAATGTTTTTCGGCGATAGCCAGCAGGCCTTCGCGCAGGGTGTTACCCAGTTTATTGGCTTTGCCCAGCAGATCTTCCTGCTCGAAGACCTTTATCACCGCCAGCGCGGCGGCACAGGCGATCGGGCTCCCGGCGTAGGTGCCGCCCAGCCCGCCCGGGGCGATGGCGTCCATCACCTCGGCGCGTCCGGTGACGCCCGCCAGCGGGAAGCCGCCGGCAATGGATTTGGCGAAGGTGGTGATATCCGCCGCCACGCCCATCTGCTCCATGGCGAAGAAGGTCCCGGTGCGGCCCGCGCCGCTCTGCACTTCATCGGCGATCAGCATGATGCCGTGCTCGTCGCACAGGTCGCGCAGGCGCTGCATAAAGGCCGGGGAGGTGGCGTAGAATCCGCCTTCACCCTGCACGGGTTCGATCACGATGGCGGCGATGTCTTCCGGCGCGGCATCGTTCTTGAAGATGCGATGGATGCTGGCGATGGCGTCGTCATCGCTGATGCCGTGCAGGGCGCACGGATAGAGCGCGCGATAGACGTGGCCCGGCATCAGCCCCATACCCGCTGAGTAAGGGTTCACTTTCCCGGTTAGCGACAGGGTGTAGTGGGTGCGGCCATGATAGGCCCCGGTAAAGGCGATGGTGCCGTTGCGCTTAGTCGCCGCGCGGGCAATCTTCACCGCGTTCTCGACCGCTTCGGAGCCGGTGGTCACCAGCAGGGTCTTTTTCGGGAAATCCCCCGGCACTTTCTGGTTCAGGGTTTCGCAAAGCTCCAGATAGGGTTCATAGGCCAGCACCTGGAAGCAGGTGTGCGACAGCTTTTTCAGCTGCTCTTCAACGGCGCTGACCACCTCCGGGTGCAGATGCCCGGTGTTCAGCACCGCGATGCCCCCGGCGAAATCAAGATACTCTCGGCCTTCGACGTCCCACACCCGGCAGTTCTCGGCCCGGGCGGCAAAGACAGGGTGGATCTGACCCACGCCGCGGGGAATGGCATTGCTACGACGCTGCATTAACGCTTTGTTGGTGCTCATTGGATGCTCCTGAATTAAAGGCCGATGCACATATATTTGATTTCTAAGTAATCTTCGATGCCGTATTTAGAACCTTCCCGACCCAGGCCAGAGGCTTTAATGCCGCCGAACGGGGCGACTTCGTTGGAGATAATCCCGGTGTTGATCCCGACGATGCCGTACTCCAGCGCCTCGCCGACGCGGAACACGCGGCTCAAATCGCGGGCATAGAAGTAGGCGGCGAGGCCGAACTCGGTGTCGTTAGCCATATGGATAACATCTGCTTCATCCTTGAAGCGGAACAGCGGGGCCAGCGGGCCGAAGGTCTCCTCTTTGGCCACTCTGGCATCACCGGGTACATCTACCAGAATAGTCGGTTGGAAGAAGTTGCCGCCGAGTTTATGCAGCGATCCGCCGGTAATAATGCGCGCGCCTTTCTCTACCGCGTCGGCAATGTGTTCTTCGACCTTGTCCACCGCTTTGCTGTCGATCAGCGGCCCGATGGTGACGCCCTGGGTCAGGCCGTCGCCGATCTGCATCTTAGCCACCGCCTGCTGGAGTTTTTCGGCAAAGCGGTCGTAGACGGCGTCCTGCACGTACAGGCGGTTGGCGCAGACGCAGGTCTGTCCGGCGTTGCGGAACTTCGAGGCCAGCGCCCCTTCCACGGCCTTATCGAGGTCGGCATCGTCAAAGACAATAAAGGGCGCGTTGCCCCCCAGCTCCAGCGAGACTTTTTTGATGTCCTTCGCGCACTGGGCCATCAGCTGGCGGCCTATCTCGGTCGAGCCGGTAAAGGAGAGCTTGCGCACCAGCGGGTTGCTGGTCAGCTCGTTGCCGATGTCGGACGCCGAACCGGTGACCACGTTAAACACGCCTGCCGGGATCCCGGCGCGGTGCGCCAGTTCCGCCAGCGCCAGCGCGGAGAAGGGGGTCTGGCTGGCGGGTTTGAGGACCATGGTGCAGCCGGCTGCCAGGGCCGGGCCGGCCTTGCGGGTGATCATCGCCGCCGGGAAGTTCCACGGGGTGATGGCCGCCGTCACGCCAATCGGCTGCTTAATCACGATCAACCGCTTGTCCGCCTGATGGCCCGGAATGGTGTCGCCGTAGACGCGTTTTCCCTCTTCGGCGAACCACTCTATAAAGGAGGCGGCATAGCTGATCTCACCCTTGGCTTCCGCCAGCGGTTTGCCCTGCTCGAGGGTCATCAGCCGGGCCAGATCGTCCTGGTTAGCCATCATCAAATCGAACCAGCGGCGCAGAATAGTGGCGCGCTCTTTGGCAGTGAGCGCTCGCCAGGCGGGCAGGGCGCGGTTCGCGGCCTCAATCGCCTCGCGGGTCTCGTCGGCGCCCATTTTCGGCACGCTGCCCAGGGTCTCGCCGTTCGCCGGGTTGGTCACGGCAAGCGTCTCACCACGGTGGGCGTCGCACCACTCTCCTTCGATATAAGCCTGCTGGCGGAATAAGCTGGGATCGTTGAGTTGCATGATGGCTTCCTGTCTCAGAATGATTAACGGGTAAACGCGGCATGTAAGGTCTCCACACGACGGCTTTGCAGAGAACGCCCGGGGTTGTACTGACTGATGAGCAGGGTCTGAACCTTACTCACAATACGTGCGCCAATGGGGATCGCCGGGGTGGTATTACAGGTATGGATGGTGCGCGGCGTGG
The DNA here is from genome assembly GCF_025566055.1 of Leclercia tamurae. Lineage (GTDB taxonomy): Bacteria > Pseudomonadota > Gammaproteobacteria > Enterobacterales > Enterobacteriaceae > Enterobacter > Enterobacter tamurae. The sequence goes on along the minus strand of NZ_JAMHKS010000073.1, from coordinate 29,984 downwards.
TGACAAATAAAAAGTCGTCGATCAGCTCACCTTCTGGTGAAACTGCCTGCGCCCTCACACCCGCTGGGCTAAAAGAGGGTAACCGGCATTGCCCGGCGGCGCTTCGCTTGCACGGGCCTACGAGGAATGCACGCAATTGAAATATCGCAGGCTTTTGTAGGCCGGGATCGCTACGCGTCACCCGGCGCTTCTATTTATACGTCGATAAACATGCTAAAGAAGTGACATTAACCCTTATTCAGGACTAGCCCCCATGCTCCAGGCGCTCAACCATCTGACCCTCGCCGTCAGCAACCTCCCGGCCAGCATCACTTTCTGGCGCGATCTTCTTGGTCTGCGCCTGCACGCTGAATGGCACACCGGGGCGTATCTCACCTGCGGCGATCTCTGGCTTTGCCTGTCGTATGATGAAACCCGTCAATTCATCCCGCCGCAGAACAGCGACTACACCCACTACGCCTTCTCAATCGCGCCAGAACACGTCGTAACCTTCACGCAAAAGCTTCAAGACGCAGGCGTCACCGTGTGGAAAGAGAACAAAAGCGAAGGGGAGTCGTTCTACTTTCTCGACCCGGACGGGCACAAGCTGGAATTTCATGTGGGGGATTTGGCCGCGCGGCTGGCGGCGTGTCGGCAGCAGCCTTATGCGGGAATGGTGTTTACGTCAGCCTGATGCCCGGCGGCGCTGCGCTTGCACGGGCCTACGGTAAGTAGGTCAGCTACCACCTTTTTCTGACTGTTTCACTATGTGAAACATTTCGCTCAACGCTTCTTTGATTCCCCTCACGCATCCCGATCCTGCGCTCGTCAGCCTCTGCGGATTCCTTACACTCAGCTTCATAACAATCACGTCACATTTGTTGACACCTTTCCTGACCACAGGAGGTTATATGGCTAATACCGACTCTGAATTCGCAAAGGATTACGCCCCTGGCGGGGAGCAAGCGCCCGCCCAAAGCAGAACCAAAATGATGCTATCGGCGGGCATCGGTCATTTTATCGAGTGGTTTGATTTCGGGCTTTACGGCACCCTGGCGGCGATTATCGCCACCAACTTCTTCGCCAGCGGCGATCCGGTCATCGGGCTGCTGAAATCCTTCGCGGTCTTCGGCTCTGGCTTTCTGATGCGTCCGCTGGGCGGGCTCTTCTTTGGCTCGATGGGCGATCGGTTAGGGCGGCGCAAGGTGCTGGTGACCGTCATCGTAATCACCTCCTGCTCCACCTTCGTGATGGGCATTTTGCCGACCTGGCATCAGGTTGGGATACTCGCCCCGGTGCTGTTGGTGATCACCCGTCTGGTGCAGGGCTTTGCCGCTGGCGGTGAAAGCTCAGGCGTCATTACCTATCTGGCCGAAAGCGCCAAACCCAACCGTCGCGCCACGCTCACCTGCTGGAGTGAAAACTTCAGTTTTATGGCCTTCGTCTGTGGCTCCGGGCTGGTGCTGTTTCTCACCCATACCCTCGGCGAAAGCGCCATGAACGACTGGGGCTGGCGCATTCCGTTCCTGCTGGCGGCCCCACTGGGGTTAGGCGGGCTCTATATGCGCCGGAATATGGAAGACTCCAGCGAATTTAAAAAGCTGAAACAGGCCGGCAAGCTGGAGAAATCCCCCCTGCGCACATCGCTCTCCACCTCTTCACGCGCCTTGTTGTTCTGCACCGGCTTCGTGGTGGTAAAAGCGGTCAGCAGCTGGGTGCTACAGTCCTTTATGCCGGGCTATCTCTCGACCCATTTGCACTACAGCAAAACCGACGCCTATCTCATCACCACGCTCGGATTACTGAGCGTCGCGGTCTGTATGCCGATCACCGGCTATCTCTCCGATATCTGGGGACGCCGCCCGCTGATGCTGATGGGCTGCGGGGGCTTCATTCTGCTCACTTACCCGGCCATGCTGGTGATGAGCCAGGGATCGGTGGGTTCCTCCATCGCGGCCATGAGCATGCTGGGCATCTTTGTCGCCATGTTTAACGGCGGCTGCGGCGCGGCGATGGTTGAACTGTTCCCGACCGCCATTCGCTACGGCAGCATCGCCATCGCCTACAACCTTACCGTGGCGATCTTCGGCGGCGTCACGCCGCTGGCATCCGCCAGCCTGATCTCGCTAACCGGCGATCCGCTTTCCCCTGCGTGGTACGTGATGATCACCGCGCTTATCTCATTCATTGCCGTGTGGCTGGCCAAAGAGACCGCCGGCAAGGTGCTGGATTAACTGTTCCCGGAGTTGTTATGAAAATACGTCACGTTGAATGTTTTCCGCTGAAGATTACCCCAAAGCAGGCCTATCTCGGGGGGAGCGTCGAGGGGCATGACAGCGATTACTACTATCGCCCGGAGTACCGCTGCGTCTACTCGCGCAAAATGGAGACCTGCCTGGTCAAAATTACCACTGAGGACGGCTGCGTAGGCTGGGGTGAAGCGCTGGCGCCGGTGGTTCCGCAGGTGATCGCGGAACTTATCACTCAACTTTTTGCTCCGCTGCTGGAAGGGCAATCACCTTTTGCCAGCGCAGTGCTTAACTCGCGCATGTACGATGCCATGCGCGATCGTGGCCATATCACCGGTTACCATATCGATGCCCTTGCCGCCGTGGATATCGCCCTGTGGGATCTCAAAGGCAAGCTGCTCGGCCTACCGGTGTGGCAATTGCTTGGTGGCGCTTATCGCCAGACGATCCCCTGTTATGTTTCCGGGCTGCCCGAGCCGGATCTGCCCGCCCGCTGTCAGCTGGCAAAACGCTGGCAGGAGAAGGGCTTTAATGCCGTCAAGCTGGCGCTGGGCTACGGCGTGCGGGAAGACATAGCCAACGTGCAGGCTATCCGTGAAACCCTGGGCGAAGAGGCGCAAATCTTCCTTGATGCCCACTGGAATTACAGCGTGGCGGAAGCCGCTGAACTGGCAACGGCGTTGCGCGAATTTGGCGTCGGTTTTCTCGAAGCGCCGTTGTTGCCGGAAGATGTGGCTGGGCACCGTGAGCTGCGGGCCAAAAGCCCGGTGGCGATTGCGCTGGGTGAAACCGAGCGCACCCGCTACCAGTTCAAACCCTTTATCGAGCAGCGGGCGGCGGACATTCTGCAGCCGGACGTGGGCCGCACCGGCATCAGTGAGCTGATGCACATCGCCTCGCTGGCGGAGACCTGGAACCTGAAGGTCGCCCCGCATCTCAGCGTCGGTCTTGCGCCCTGTATCGCCGCGTCGCTGCACGTCGCCGCCGCCATCCCCAATCTCTACATGCTGGAGTATCAGCCTCCGGTCTTTGAGATTGCCAACCAACTTCTCACCACGCCGCTCATCTGCCAGCAGGGGGCGTATCAGCTGCCGCAGGGGCCGGGGCTGGGTATTGAAATCAATGAAGACGCCGTCATGGAGGCAACATGTTAAAAGGCAACGTACCGATTCTGGCCACCGCGTTTGATGCAGAGGGCGAAGTGGATTTCGCCTCGATTGAGCGGCTGGTGAAATTCCTCCTGCAACAGGGCGTCGATGGCCTGGCGCTGTTCGGCAATGCCTCTGAAGGCTATGCCCTGACCCTGGGCGAAAAAGAGGCGCTGTTCGCCTGCGTGAAAAACCTCACCGGCGATCTGCCGCTGGTGGCCGCCGCCGGGGGCGCCGCCTCTGCGGTGGCGATAGAAGATATCACCCGGATACAGCGCTGGGGCGCGCAGGTGGCGATGGTCAATCCGCCGTCGGTAGTGAAACCTGGCCCGGAGGAGATCGTTAATTTTTACCGGGATGTCTGCGCGGCCTGCGATATCGACATCATGATTCAGGACGCGCCGCTGATGACCGGGGTCAACATCCCGGTGGCCACGCTGGTCACGCTGTGCCAGTCGTTTCCGGCTATCAAGTACATCAAAGTGGAGCAACCGCCCACCACGCTGAAAATCACCGCCCTGAAGCAGGCGCTGGGCGACAGCGTCGGGCTGTTCGGCGGCCTGAACGCCGGTTTCCTCTACGAAGAGCTACGCCGCGGCGTGATCGGCACCATGCCCGCCTGCGAATTCCCGGACGTTATCAACATGATTTTGCAGGCCTGGCAGCATAACCCGCGGGAAGCGCAGTCGCTCTTTTACCGCTATCTTCCCTTCCTTCGCTATGGCGTACAGCCGGGCATCGGCGTGGCGATCCACAAAACCGTACTGCACCGGGCGGGGATCTTCACCACCGACGTGGTGCGTGAACCGGCCAAACGGCTGGACGCGGTTACCCGCGACGAATTGCAGGATCTCACCGACGTGCTGCCGCTGGCGGTCTTTGGAGCGCAGGTATGAATTACATTGCCGTTGACTGGGGGACCAGCAATTTTCGGGCGATAAGCGTGCGCGACGGCCAGGTGATCCGCACCGTGCAGGACACCTGCGGCGTGGCGACCTGCGAGCGCGCTGAACTGCCGTCGATCCTGCGTAAGCAGCTGCTGCGGCTGGAAGAGGCCTGGGACCCGCATCTGCCCGTGCTGCTGTGCGGCATGATTGGCAGCAATATTGGTATTGCCGATGCGGGCTATATGGCGTTGCCGCTGAGCTTCCGCGACCTGCTGGGTAAGGGCCGCGACTTGCCCGGTATCCTTAGCAACCCGCTGACCTTGCGACCCGGTATCTGCGATCCGCGGGCCAACGAAATCTGCCGTGGCGAAGAGATGCAGTTAGCCGGGGCCATCGCCCTGACGGACACCTGCACCTTTGCCGCCGTGGGCACCCACAGCAAATGGATGACCATTGACCGCCAGCAGCAGCGCGTGACGGGCTTGCGCACCCTGATGACCGGCGAGCTCTATCACCTGGTGTTAAATCATTCGGTGGTGGGTAAAGGTCTCCCGTCTCAGGTGACCTCCGCCAGCGCCTTCAGCGAGGGCGTTGCCGTGGCGCAATCGGTCGAGGCCGGGCAGGGCGACCTGGTGAGCGAGCTGTTCCGCTGTCGGGGGCGGTACATTCTGGGGGATCTCGACCCGGCCAGCGCCGCAAGCTGGCTCTCCGGCCTGCTGATCGGACACGAGATCCTGCGCGGTCACCCCGGAAATGCGCGCGTCTGTTTTATCGGCAGCCGTGCCTTGCTTCCCCTCTACCAGCAGGCCTGCGAGCACATCGGGCTGCCCTGTTCCACCCTGGAGGCGGAAACCGCGCTGATTGCCGGGCTCAATGAGGTATTTCGACATGATGGTTAGCGCCGGGATTATTGCGATTTTACGTGGCATCACCCCTGCCGATTGCGTGGAGCAGGTGGCCTGCCTGCGCGATCATGGCATCACCACTATTGAGATCACCACCAACTCACCGGAGTGGAGTACCAGCCTGCGACGGCTGCGTGATGCCTTTGGCGATGGGGTGACGGTGGGCGCAGGCACGGTGTTAACGCCAGAGCATGTCGCGATCTGCGCCGCCGCCGGGGGGCAATTTATCCTCACCCCCAACCTCGATCTGCGGGTGATCCACGCGGCAAAACGCCAGGGGCTGGGGGTGTGCGCCGGGGTGATGACGCCCAGCGAGATTTTCAGCGCCTGCGAGGCGGGGGCTGACGTGCTGAAGATTTTCCCGGCCAGCGCCCTGCCGGAAAACTATCCGCAAATGATCAAGGGCCCGCTGTCAGCGCCGGTGCGCTTTTCGGCGGTGGGGGGCGTGGACGTCAATAACGCCGCCGATTACCTGCGCTACTACGACAGCGTGGGGATCGGCAGTGCGCTCTATCGCCCCGGGCAGCCGGTCGTCACTACGGCGGAGCGCTGCGCGCAACTGCTAGAGGGGCGGGAGCGCGGCGCCGCTAATTTTGCGCGCGGCAGAGATCAGAAAATGGCGTAGTTTGTCGATGTCCAGCTTATCGCCCTGGATGTTCGACAGGGCGATGGCGGCCTGCATTCCCGGAATAATGCAGGCCATCCGGTAATCCGTTTCGTTAAAGGTTTTACCAAACACCTGATGGCGCCGGGCCTCTTCGATATCGCGTTTAAGCAGTTGATAATCGTGTACGCCGAGGCGCGCCACGATCTCTTCGTCACTCATGGCCGACAGCAGTTTGATGCCAATCACCGAGTCATGCACCGGAAAAGATTCGTAGTTTCCGATGGCTCTGGCGATGCTTTTGCCGCCGCGGGTATGAATGAGATAGACCACGTTTTTGCCGCTTAATACTCCCACGACAATCGACACCGAATGGCTGCCGGTCTCCTCCAGCATCTCCAGCACGGCGGTATAAAACGCCGAATTATGGATCGCGTTCGCCGAGAGACGATGGATGCCCATTCCCAGGCTGTACTTGCGCCTGGCGTCCTGCTGCACCATCTCCAGCGCCAGCAGCGTTTGCATCAGGCGGGAGACTTTCGCCGGATCCAGCCCCATCTCACGGCCAATCTCACGAATTCCAAAAGCACGATTCCCTGTCGCCAGCAGATTGAGGCAACGGAATGCGTCAAAGACAGTGCTGTTCATCTCACCTTCCGGGCAATGTATTCAGGGATTTGAGTGTAAGGGGAGAAGGGGAGGAAAAGTATTGTCGGCAACGACGAGTGTGAACGCGGCAGGAAAAAAGGATAACCGGGGAGCCCACGCTCCCCGGACAACGCCTTACAGCGACTTCACAAACGTTAGCAGATCTTCGTTCAGCTGGTCCTGATGGGTCAGGGCAAAGCCGTGCGGTGCGTTGTCATACACCTTCAGTTCCGCCTTGCTAATCAGCTCTGCCGCCACTTTACCGGTGGTGTCGAACGGCACGATCTGGTCGTTGCTGCCGTGGATCACCAGCGTCGGGACGTCGACTTTGGCCATATCCGGGCGGAAGTCGGTTTCGGCGAAAGCGGTCACGCAGTCGAGGGTGCCTTTCAGCGACGCCAGCAGGGCGATGTTCAGGGTCTGGGTCAGACCGCCTTCAGAGACGTTCTGCCCGGCGTTGAGGCCGTAGAACGGGGTGGCGAAATCGCTGATGAACTGGGCGCGATCTTTCAGCAGTCCGTCACGAATACCGGCGAAAACAGACTGATCCACACCCTGCGGGTAAGAGTCGGATTTGCCAAAGATCGGCGTTACCGCACCCAGCAGCGCCAGGCCCGCCACGCGCTCGGTGCCGTAAGTGCCGATATAACGGCTCACGTCGCCGCCGCCCATCGAGAAGCCCACCAGCGTCACGTCGCGCAGATCCAGCGTGGTGATCAGGTCGTTAATGTCGGAGGCAAAAGTGTCGTAGTCGTAACCGTTCCACGGCTGATCTGAACGGCCAAAGCCGCGGCGGTCGAAGGCGATGGCCCGGAAACCGCGCTCGGCCAGATAGTTAAGCTGGCTGTCCCACATGTCGGCATCCAGCGGCCAGCCGTGGCTGAACAGCACCGGTTTACCTGCACCCCAGTCTTTGTAGTAAATCTGAGTGCCATCTTTCGCTTTAATCGTCGCCATAGTCTCTTCCTCAAAAAGTTGTTTTAGGTTTTAAACCGGCGCCACCAGATAACGGGTCGCCGGGGGTGCATCGCCCTGATGAAAAGCCAGCACGCGGCTTTGCAGCAGGTGGTCATTCATGGTGTGGCGCTCCTGCAGGCGCAGGTGTTCCACCCAGGATCCCATCAGGAAGGTCTCGATATAGAGACCCGGCTGGTCGATATCTTCATACACCGCCCAGCTGATGGCGCCCGCGCGGCGGCGTACCCGGCGCAGCTCGTGGACGGCCTGCAGGAAATCGCTTACCGCTTCAGGATCAATCAGATACTCACAGGAGACCAGCACCGGGCCGCGCTCGTTGGGGATGCTCTCCCGCGCGTCGTCGGCAATCAGGCCGCTGGTATCGAGGTTCAGGTTGGGATCTTTCTCCAGCTTCCAGCGCAGCGCCGTGCCGCTGGCCAGCAGCATCCCGATAGTCGCCACACAGAGTGAGGTGGCGGTGTTAACGTGCGAGGCAATCTGTCCCCAGATGGCGCTGCCCGCGGTCATCGAGCCGAAGAAGACTGTCAGATAGACCGCCAGCGCGCGGGCTTTTACCCAGCGTGCGGCGCTGCGTTGCGCCCCCAGGTTGAGGGTGGAGAGCACCGCGATCCAGGCAAAGCCGGTGAAGAACTCAAACAGGTTCAGCAGCCAGAAGTGGCGCACAAAGGCCAGGGCCAGCATGGTGATAGCGAAGACCAGGCTTGCCGCCACCATCAGCTGGTCGGCGTTCAGACGCTGGCGCAGACGCGGCAGCAGCACCGCCCCGGCAATCGCCCCCAGCCCGATGCAGGCCAGCATAATGCCGTACCCCGCCGGACCGAGTCCCAGCTCGCGACGCGCCACCAGCGGCAGCAGCGCCCAGCCCGCGCTGGCGAAGACGAAGAACGCCACGGTGCGGATCAACACGTTACGCAGCACCGGGGCAGCGTGGACGTAGCGCACCCCGGCGCGCACCGCCGAGAAGAAGTGCTCCGGCGGCAGGCGCTGCACGGAAGCCGCAGGCTTCCAGCGCCACAGCACCCAGGCCACGCCCAGCACCGACAGGGCGTTGAGCATGAACACCATCCAGGGTCCGGCCAGCGAGAGCAAAAAGCCCCCCAGCGCCGGGCCGATGGCGCGACTGATGTTGATCCCCAGCGAGTTGAGCGCCACCGCCGCGCCCAGCTCCGCCTTGCTCACCAGATCCGGGACCACCGCCTGGAACGGCGGCGAGCTCATGGCGCTGCCGACGCTCAGCAGAAACGCCGCGGCCAACAGCACCGTCGGCGTGACCTGCCCGGTAAAGCTCAGAACCGCCAGCCCCGCGGCGGCAATAAACATCCACAGCTGGGAGAAGAGCAGGTACTTACGCCGGTCGACGATGTCCGCCATCACCCCGGAAGGCAGGGCGAAGAGGAACATCGGCAGGCTGCTCGCCGCCTGCACCAGGGCAATATCCAGCGGATCGGCGCTGAGGGTCAGCATGCTCCAGTTGACCCCCACGTCGCTCATCCACGAGCCAACGTTCGACACCACCGTGGCGATCCACAGCATGCGGAACACCCGCTGGTGCAGCGGCTGCCAGGTGGAGATCGTCGGGGCAGGCGGATGCTCCACGTGCGCGTCGGTAATCTGGGTCATGCGAATCTCTCCGTGGCACGCGAGCGTACCCGCCACGCGCCGGGGCCGGTGATCGCCAGCGTCGTAAAGACGATCAGCAGCAGCCAGCCAAACTGGCCTTCAGCAATCGACCAGCCCGGATGCACCACCAGCATCGCCACCAGCAGCACGGCGATGATTGGCACGCAGGCCAGCCGGGTCGCCACGCCGAACAGGATCAGGATCGGGCAGATCACTTCGGCAACGATCGCCGGGATCAGGCTGAAATACGGCCCGAAGCCAAAGGGATCTTCGATCCGCGTCAGTTCTTCGCTGAAATGCAGCACCTTCGGCAGGCCATGCACGTACAGCAGCAGCAGGCTACCGGTGATGCGCAGGAAGAACAGCCCCAGGTCAATCCGGGGCAGGGTCTGTGATTGTGAGTTCATCATGATTAAAACGCGAAGCAGCTGCAGCCCAGCGCTCCCCAGAAGGCGTTATCGTCGGCCACCGGCATCTCTGCGCTGCGGGCGAAATCATGCCCGTGGTTATGCACCCCGCACGGGCCGCTGCAGTGGTGCACGGCGCTCATCCCCACGCGGGTGGCCTGCGGTGGCGCGCTGCGGTAGTGGCCTGGCACCTTGACCACCGGCGACCATTCCGGCAATACCGGGATGGATGGCGGGGCCAGCGGACCGAAGCTGCCTGCGGCGTAGACGATGTTGCCATCCACCACGGTCAGCACCGACTCGATGCCTTTGATCTCCTCTTCCGGCACGCGGAAGAAGTCTTTGCTCAGCACCGCGAGATCCGCGAGCTGGCCTTTTTTGATCTGGCCTTTCTGGCTCTGCTCGTTGGAGAACCACGCGCTGCCCTGGGTCCAGAGCATCAGGGCGGTGTCGCGATCCAGCCGGGCGCTGTGATCGTACATCTGCATCCCCCCGACGGTACGGCCAGAGACCAGCCAGTAGAGCGCGGTCCACGGGTTGTAGCTCGCCACGCGGGTGGCGTCGGTGCCCAGGCCAACCGGCACGCCGGTCTCCAGCATCCGGGTGACCGGTGGGGTGTGGCGAACCGCTTCCATCCCGTAACGCTCGGCGAAGTACTCACCCTGGAAGGCCATACGGTGCTGCACGGCGATGCCGCCGCCGAGGGCCTTGATGCGGTCGATGTTGCGCTGGGTAACGGTCTCGGCGTGGTCGAAGAACCAGTGCAGGCCGTCAAACGGGATCTCGCGGTTAACTTTCTCGAAGACGTCCAGCATCCGGCTGATGGACTCATCGTAGGTAGCGTGCAGGCGGAACGGCCAGCGATGCTCCACCAGATGGCGCACCACGCGCTCCAGTTCGTCCTCCATGCCGGGGGCCAGATCCGGGCGCGGCTCGAGGAAATCTTCGAAGTCAGCAGCGGAGAAGACCAGCATTTCGCCCGCGCCGTTATGGCGGAAGAAGTCGGTGCCCTGGCCCGGCTTGAGCATATCGGTCCACTTCTCGAAATCTTCCAGCTCGTGGCCAGGCCGCTGGGTAAACAGGTTGTAGGCGATGCGGATCGTCATCTGCTTTTTCTCGTGCAGCTCGGCGATCACCTCATAGTCTTCCGGGTAGTTCTGGAAACCGCCGCCCGCATCAATGGCGCTGGTCAAGCCCAGACGGTTCAGCTCGCGCATAAACTGGCGGGTGGAGTTCACCTGCTGTTCCAGCGGCAGTTTTGGCCCTTTGGCGAGGGTAGCGTAGAGGATCATGGCGTTCGGACGGGCGATCAGCATCCCGGTCGGGTTGCCGTTGGCGTCACGCTGGATCTCACCCCCCGGCGGGTTCGGCGTATCTTTGGTATAACCCACCACCTTCAGCGCCGCGCGGTTGAGCAGGGCGCGGTCGTACAGGTGCAGGATAAACACCGGGGTATCCGGCGCGGCGGCGTTGATCTCGTCCAGGGTCGGCATCCGGCGCTCGGCAAACTGGAACTCGTTCCAGCCGCCCACCACGCGGACCCACTGCGGAGACGGGGTGCGCAGCGCCTGCTCTTTCAGCATCCGCAGGGCGTCGGCCAGCGAGGGCACGCCTTCCCAGCGCAGCTCGAGGTTGTAGTTCAGCCCGCCGCGGATCAGGTGCAGGTGCGAGTCGTTCAGGCCGGGAATGGCGGTGTGACCTTTGAGATCCACCACTTTGGTGGCGTCGTCGTGGTGCTGCATTACGTCTGCAACGGTGCCCACTTCAAGGAATTTACCGTCGCGCACGGCCACGGCTTCGGCGAGCGGGTTTTCACGATCGACGGTATGAAACTGGCCATTCACCAGAATCAAATCTGCTTTAGCAGAGGAAGTCATAACTGCTCCTGACTGAGAGGGGGAATGGTCAGGATTATTGGAACCGGTTACCGAAAAAACCAGTTATACAATGGGATAGCTATACCAAAGTATAACTATACCTGCGTATAACTATACGAAAGGTTAATTATACAAAGAGATAATTACGCCAGCGCGGAGAGTCATCCAGGATACAGGTATCGCATCGTCGCCGCGTCGTGCGACGGATTTCACCTGTTCACCTCACTGGATACCATTATGTCTAACTCAAAACTCGAAGTGTTAACCCCGGATAACTGTCAGATGATCTTCATCGACCAGCAGCCGCAGATGGCGTTTGGCGTGCAGTCTATTGACCGTCAGGTGCTGAAAAACAACGTGGTAGGGCTGGCGAAAGCGGCCAACGTGTTCAACATCCCAACCATCATCACCACCGTTGAAACCCAGAGCTTCTCCGGCAACACCTTCCCGGAACTGCTGGATGTCTTCCCGGGGAAAGACATTCTTGAGCGTACTTCCATGAACTCCTGGGATGACCAGAAAGTGCGTGACGCCCTGAAAGCCAACGGCAAGAAGAAAGTGGTGGTCTCCGGCCTGTGGACTGAAGTGTGCAACAACACCTTCGCCCTGTGCGCGATGCTGGAAGGCGACTACGAGATCTACATGGTGGCGGACGCGTCCGGCGGCACCTCAAAAGAAGCTCACGACTTCGCGATGCAGCGCATGATCCAGGCTGGCGTGATCCCGGTAACCTGGCAGCAGGTATTGCTGGAGTGGCAGCGTGACTGGGCGCACAAAGAGACCTACAACGCGGTGATGGATATCGTGCGTGAGCACTCCGGCGCCTACGGCATGGGCGTGGATTACGCCTACACCATGGTGCACAAAGCCCCATCTCGCCAGAAGAGCGAGCACGAAACCCTGGCGCCAGTTCCGGCTCCGGTTCGCTAAGTTTTCAGCGGCAGGCTGGGCCCTCATCCGGCCTGCCGTTGACCTCTCTGGAGTCCATTATGAGTACTGGGTTAATTTCCCTTGCGGCAGGCGTGCTGATCGGCCTGCTGTACGCGTTGCTGAAAGTCCGTTCTCCCGCGCCGCCCGCGCTGGCATTGATTGGCCTGCTGGGGATGCTGGCAGGCGAACAGGCCACCCGCCATTTTCTGCATGCTGATGACACCGCGCAAAAAGCGCCCGTCACCCTCTCCACAGGAGCCTCGTCATGAAAGCCTGGGTTGTTTCGCTGAGCTGTGGAATTCTGGCAGGGGTTATTTATGCCGCAATTGATGTACACTCGCCCGCGCCACCCGTTGTCGCCCTGTTAGGGCTGTTTGGCATGCTGGTGGGGGAACAGCTGATCCCGATTGGCCGCCGCCTGTTCAGCCGTCAGCTGACGATGAGCTGGTTTCGCCATGAATGCGTCCCCAAAATCAGCGGCACTCCGCCTCCACCCCGTCCCGGTGACGGTAGCGAGGGTTAATCACGTTTCGTTTGAGGAAAGAGAGCATGCCGCAGCGCATAGCCATCATTGATGATGAACGGTCTGTTCGCAGCGGGTTAAGCAACCTGCTGCAGTCGGAGGGGTACGCAACGGAAGCCTTCGACTCGGCGGAGGGGTTTCTCAGCCATCCCACCGCGCTGACAGACGCGGCGCTGGTGATTGTCGACATCCGCCTGCGAGGGATGAACGGACTTGAGATGCTCGACAAACTGCGCCTGATCGCCACCTCACCGCCCCCGCTTATTTTTATCTCCGGTCATGCGGATGACAATATCCAGCGCTACGCTGTTGATCACGGCGCCGTTGCTTTTTTGCGCAAGCCGATTAATGTCGATGTGCTGCTGGCGCACATTCAGCGCGCGCTCACCACCTGACAACACCTGCAAACCGCCCCACGAGAACCATTAATGAAGAACAATAAGGAACGTGGATGAACAATACATCGCTGCCTGCTCGCTGGCCCGCCCCCGGAAATTTATCCGAAGGGCGGGCTTTTGTGCTTAAAGAAGACGTCATTTTTACCCCGCTGGGGCAGGAGGGGAGCCTCTGCTGGCTGAATGCCCGCCTGCCCAGCTCCGGCGGGTCGTTTATCATCGCCACCGGGGTGAGCGATGAAGAAGAGGCCAGCGCAACGCGCCTGCTGCGCAACGAGTTTGCCCTGCGGGAGTACCTGAGCGACGACTGGGCCATCCGCCCGGTGGCCAGCACGCAGTACCACGGGCGCTTTGCACTGGTTTATGCCCCCTTTTCGTTTGTGCTGCTAACCCGGATCGTCGGCGCGCCGATAGCCTGTATCCAGAGCTTCCTTGATCTGGCGATCCGCATCAGCCTGCCTTTACGCCTGATGCACCTGCGCAACCTGGTGCACGGGGATATCAAGCCCGGCAATATCTTTATTCACGATGACAACAGCTGTCGGCTGGGAGGCTTTGGCCTGTCGTCCGGCACCTCAGAAGAGCTGCAGCAGGCGCGGCTGACCACCATCGGCGGCACGCCCGCCTACATGTCGCCGGAGCACACCACCCGCACCCATCGGGCGGTGGACAGCCGGAGCGATCTCTACAGCCTGGGGGTGGTGTTCTACGAACTGCTCACCGGCAGCCTGCCGTTTGAACTGAGCGGCGAGGATCAGGGCAAGTGGGCGCACTATCATATCGCCTCCGAACCGCGCTCTCCCGGCGCGGTGTGCCCCGGCGTGCCCGCCATGCTGTCGGCCATCGTCCTTAAGCTGCTGGCAAAAAAACCGGAGAACCGCTACCAGACCGTCGACGGCCTGATTGCCGACCTGCGCCGCTGCCAGGCCACGCTCAGCGACGACGGGGATATCGCCGCCTTTACCCCTGGCCTGCAGGATCGCTCTCCGGCATTTCATCTCACCGATACCCTTTACACTGCTCATCCCCAGGCGGCGGATCTGATCCACGCCTTTGACCGGGTGAGCCGCGATAAGCTCGCCGGATTTGTGGCCATCAGCGGCCCGTCGGGGATCGGCAAATCCTCGCTGATCGCCTCCGGGCTGAAAGCGTTGCAGCACCGCAGCGTGCTGCTGGCGGTGGGCAAGGTGGATCAGTTTTCCCCCACGCTGCCCTACGCGGCGCTGACCTCAGCGTTTCGCACCCTGGTGCTGCATCTGCTGGGGCTGTCGGCGGAGGAGGTGGGCCAGTGGAAGGTTCGCCTGTCGCGCGAGCTTGAGGGCTACGAAGCCTTAGCCGTCAGCCTGGTGCCGGAGTTGCGGCTGCTGCTGGAGAGCAAACCGCGCTTCTCCAGCGACACTTTCTCCATCGACGCCCGGGCGCGCTTCAGCCACATGGTGCTGGCCCTGGTCAACACCTTCGCCAGTGCGGGCAGCCCGCTGGTGCTGCTGCTGGACGATATCCACTGGATCGACCCCGCCAGCCTGCAAATTCTCGAGTATCTGCTGACCCACGGCGGCAGCGTGCCGCTGCTGATGGTGGTGGCGCACCGGGATGCCTGCTCGCTGCCGGACAATGTCCTGCACAATCAGCTGGCCAGCCTGCACCGGGCCTCGCGCAATACCACCGAGCTGCGCCCGGAGCCGCTGTCGGTGAAGGCGGTCTCGCGCTGGCTGGCGAGCATCTTCCATACCCGCTCGGCGAACACCGCCGATCTGGCCGGGCTGATCCACGAAAAAACCGGCGGCAACCCGCTGTTTGTGCATGAGTTCTTCCGCCGCATCGTTGATGACGGGCTGGTGACGCACAATAAATATCAGGATAAGTGGCACTACGATCTGCACGCCATCCGCATCCGGCACTACACCGAAAACGTGGTCACCCTGGTTCTGCAGCAGCTGGAGGAGATGCCGGAAGAGACCCGGCGGCTGTTGGGCAGCATCGCCTGTCTCGGCGGCAGCGGCGAGCTGGAGATGGTCTGCCGCGTGGTGGCGATGTCGGTGCCGGAGATCCGCTATGCCCTGCACCCGGCGGTGACGGCGCAGCTGCTGACCCTCAGCGACGGCAGCTATGCCTTTACCCACGACCGGGTGCAGGAGGCGGCCTTCGCCCTGCTGGATAACGCCGAGCGCAGCCGTCTGCACCTTACCACCGCCAGCCTGCTGGCGGAGTCGGCCCGTCAGGCGGCGGGTAACGAGATCCTGTTCCGCGCCGTGCATCACGTCACGGCGGCGCTGGACTGCATTCAGCCTGCGCCCCAGCGGGAGATGTTCCGCGAGCTGAGCCTGCTGGCGGCCCGCCGCGCCCGGCGTTCGGGAGATTACCTCTCGGCCCTGAGCTATATCCAGACCGCCCGCGCGCTGGGCAACGCCGGTGCGCTGCCGGAGAGCGCCAGCGACTTCACACTCGACAGCGAGGAGGCCGGATGCCAGTTCGCGCTGGGCAATCTCGACAGCACCCGCCAGCTGTGCGACCGCATTCTCAGCTCCCCCGGCGGGCTGGCGGAAAAAGCGCGGGCGGCCAACCTGCTGGCCGAAGTTTATATGCGCCAGTCCGACAACCGGCTGGCGCTGGAGGCGGCCCTGAGCTGGCTGGCAGTGTTTGGCATTCACGTCAGCCGCTACCCGGAAGCCGCCGAGTGCGACGAGGCCTGGCACAGCCTGTGCAACCGCGTCGGCGATAACCCGCAGGGCCACTTTGCCGGGCTGCCGCTGATGAACGACGGCGACACCGAAGCGGTGATGAACCTGCTCAACAGCGCCTGCGTGTTCGCCAGCTTTACCCGCTCGCGCCTGCATTTCGTTCTGCTGTGCCGGATGATGCACCTGACCCTCGATCACGGCATTACCGGCGCCTCCGCCCCGGCAATCGCCTGGTTCGGGGTGCTGATTGGTCACCGTTACGCCGAGTATCGTCTCGGGTTCCAGTACGGCATCCTGGCGCGGGATCTGGTCAACCGCCACGGCTTCGACGCCTTTGAGGCCAAAACCCTGCTGCCGCTGGATCAGCTCAGCGTCTGGACCCAGCCGCTCTCCTGGGCCATCGAGTGCGCCAAAGCCTGCTTCACCTCCGCCGTGACCCACGGGGACATGACGATGGCCTGCTTTGCCGCCTGCCACCAGGTGATCAACTTCCTCACCCGGGGCGATCACCTCGACGGGGTGCTGACCAGCATCGAACGCGGGCTGGCCTTTGTGCGTAAAACCCATTTCCAGGACGTGGAGGCGATCCTGATGATCCAGCGCCACTACGTGGAGCACCTGCGTACCCCGGCGAGCGGCCACTGGACCGCCATCGACGTGTTGCCGCAGTCCCTGCTGCCTGCCGCGCCGGAGCAGGCCACGGAGCAGACCTCCACCATGCTGTTCTGGTTCTGGCTCTACCGCGGGATGGCCCACTTCGCCTGCGGTGAGTTCCCGCAGGCGGCGGATAACCTCGCCCAGGCCGGACGGTTTGCCTGGTCCGCACCGGGCCATATTCATCTGATGGATTACCACCTTTACAGCGCCCTGACGCTCTCCCAGCAGCTGACCCCGGAGACCTTTTCCGCCGATCTGCGCCGTCAGATCCACCTTCATTACGACAAAATCGTCCTCTGGGCGCGGATCAATCCCGGCACCTTTGCCGATAAAGAGGCGCTGATCTACGCCGAGATCGTGCGGCTCGACGGCATGAACAGCATCGCTCTTGAGCAGTACGAGAAGGCGGTGCGCCTGTCGCGCGAGGGGGGCTTTAACGCCTTTAATGCCCTGGCCCACGAGCTGGCGGGACGCTTCGCCCACGCCTGCGGCTACACCACCGCCGCCGATGCCCATTTCCGCGGGGCGATCACCGCCTGGGGCCGGGCCGGGGCGCAGTCTAAAGTGCGCCAGCTGGAGCGGGATTTCCCGTACCTGCTGACCCCCGGCCAGGCCAACGCCTGGGACACGGTGACCTTTGCCCGCAACGAGGAGATCCGCGATCTGCAGAGCGTGATCAAGGCCTCGCGCGCCCTGTCGGAGGAGATCAACCTCGAGCGGCTGATCGAAACCCTGATGACCATCCTGCTGGAGCGGGCCGGGGCCCAGCGCGGCTTTTTAATTCGGGTGAATGACAACAACATCCCGGAGATCGAGGCCAGCGCCAGCACCACCACCGACGGGGTGCGGGTGCAGATCCGCAAACAGGTGCCGCTGGCCACCGACATGCCGCTGACGGTACTGGCGGCGGTGATCCGCACCGGGCAGGAGATCCACACCGGCAAACCGGAGGAGTTCCACCCCTTCAGTCAGGACCCGTATCTGGTGACCTCCGGCGCGGCGGTGATGTGCGTCCCGATGTTCAAGCAGGCGCGGCTGGTGGGGGTGCTCTATCTGGAGAACCGCCTGATGCCGGAGGTCTTTACCGTGGAACACTCCCGGGTGGTGAGCCTGCTGGGGGCACACGCCGCCATCTCGCTGGAGACCGCCCGACTGTATGCCGAGCTGCTGGAAGAGAACCTCCAGCGCCGGCGGGTCGAGAAAGAGCTGCGGGCCAGCCAGACCTCGCTGATGCTCGGGGAGCAGATCAGCCACACCGGTAGCTGGCGCTGGGAGCTGCAGCAGGATCTGATGTTTATGTCGGAAGAGTACGCCCGTATTCTCGGCCTGCCCGAACAGCAGAAGATGATCTCGATGGCCGAGTTCCTGACGTTTGTGCATCAGGATGACTATCCGCGCATCAGCACCCTGGTGACCGAGAGCGTGCGCGATGGCCTGACCATGCGCGCCGAGTTCCGCATCATCCGCGCCGACGGCGCCACCCGCACCATTCTGGGGATTGGCGATCCGGTAGGGGTGGGCAGCGAAGTGAACGAGTATTACGGCATCATCACCGACATCACCACCCAACGGACGGCGGAAGACGCCATGCGCGTGGCGCAGGCCGAGCTGGCCCGTGTCTCGCGTGCCACCACCGTGGGGCAGCTCACCTCGTCGATTGCCCATGAGATCAACCAGCCGCTGATGTCGATTGTTGCCAACGCCGGGGCCAGCCTGCGCTGGCTTAACCGCGATCCGGCCCGGCTGGATAAGGCCCGTATTGGGCTGGAGGAGATCGTCTCCGAGGGCGAGCGGGCAGGAGAGATCATCCGCAGCCTGCAATCACTCACCCGCAAGCAGGATCCGGCTTTCGCCCGCATCGATCTGCACCATCTGGTGCGGCACATCATCACCCTGTCGCGCAGCGAGCTGGAGCAGCGACGCATCAGCGTCAACTATGCCCTGGCGGCGGCGGACAGCTTTATCGTAGGGGACAGCGTGCAGATCCAGCAGGTGCTGCTGAATCTGGTGATGAACGCGGTGGAGGCGATGGCCGAGATCAAGGATCGTTCTGGCACCCTGCTGCTGTCGACGTCGAACCCGGAGGGCGGGGGGATTACCTTTGAAATTGCCGACAGCGGTACCGGCATTGGGCCGGGGCTGAGCGAGCGCATCTTTGACTCGTTCTACTCCACCAAAGCCCAGGGGATGGGGGTGGGGCTGACCATCAGCTACAGCATTATCGAGCGGCACCGGGGCAAGCTGACGGCCCGCAATCGCGAGCCGCACGGCTGTATCTTCGCCTTTACCCTGCCGCTGGCAGCGAGCGTGGAATCACTCTGACGGCAGGCTTAAGGTCAGGCGCTCGGCGGCCCTGACCAGATCCGCCAGCGAGCGGGCCTGCATCTTGTCCATTACCCGGCGGCGATGGACTTTGACGGTGATTTCACTCACCCCCAGCTCGGCGGCAATCTGCTTGTTCAGCAGGCCGCTGATCGCCAGCTGTAACACCTGTTGCTCGCGCGGGGTGAGGGAGAGGTGGCGCTGTTTCAGGGAGTACTGCTCCCGCAGGTGCGAGGCGTTATCTTCCGCCAGCTTCAGCGCCGCACCAATCGAGTCGATCAGATCGTTAGACGCCACCGGTTTGGTAAGAAACTCGTATGCCCCGCCCTTCATCGCCTTCACCGACATGGGAATAGTCCCGTGCCCGGTGAGGTAGATAATCGGGATTTCGCGCCCGCCAGCCTTCAGGGCATCCGCCACCTCAAACCCGCTGATGGTGGGCATCTGCATATCGAGGATCACGCAGGAGGGCACATCTTCAAAGGTGTGTTGCAGAAAAGATTCTGCCGACGAAAAATCGAGGGCATTCAGCCCGGCAGACTCCAGCAGCCCGACCACGGACCGCCTGACAGCGTGATCATCATCAACGACGTAAACAATGTGTTCCATTAATAGCCCCAATGATTCAGCCTGACAGAGATGAGAGGATTTTCGCTCAGCGTGAAAACCACCCCCTGATGTTCAAGCGATTATGGTGGCAGCTTTCGAACGCAACTACTCTAACACATTAATTCTCATTATCATTTAACAATATGATAACTATATGAAAGCAATATGTGGTTTTTCAAAACCGCTTTTCACATTGAGTAAGCGTAGGCCAGAAATGGTTAAATTGTCGTCAATTGAGAAGGGGGTTACAGCCATTATTTAATCGTTGCACGGACGATCCCCTCTCTCCTTTGGGGAGAGGGTTAGGGTGAGGGGATTACTCCCCCACCAGCTCAATACGGTTCCCATCCGGATCCGCAATCACGGCTTCGTAATAGCCATCCCCGGTCATCCGTGGGGCGCTCAGTAGCGTGTTGTTTAACCGCGCCTGCTCCGCCATGCGATCCACATCCGCTTTGCTACCGACGTTCAGGGCGATATGCGCCCAGCCGACAAACTCCGGGTGGGCGGGGGCATCGGGCAGATCCGGGACGGTCATCAGCTCGATGGTCGGCCCGTCGTTGAGGGTCATAAAGTGCGATGCAAACCCCGGGCGGTTTTTACTCAGATAGCGTTCGTTACGGCGTGCGCCAAATACCGTTTCCCAGAAGTGAACCTGGGCGTCCAGGTTGCGGGTCCAGAGTGCGACATGTGCAATATTCATCTTATCCCTCGCTGCGGGCGGGTTGGTTGGCGGTGACGGTCACAGAGAGTAATGCGACGACCAGCATCAGCACCATAATGACCATAAACGCCTGGGTTAACGAGGTGGCATGCGCCACGTAGCCGATAATCGCGGGCCCGGCGAGCACGCCGAGGTAGCCCAGCGTGGTGATGGCCGGTACGGCAACCGCCTGCGGCATGCGGGTCTGACGGCCAACGGCGGAGAACATCACCGGCACGATATTGGCGCAGCCAGCGCCCACCAGCACGTAACCGACCAGCGACAGCTGCCACTGCGGGACAAAGGTCACCAGCGCAAAACCGACGGCAGCTACCAGCGCGCCACCGACCACCGCGCGCAGGGCCCCGGTGCGGGCGATCAGTTTGTCACCGGTTAAGCGGAAAAGGGTCATCGCTACGGCAAAGCAGGTGAAGCCCAGCCCGCCCAGCGACTCAGGTACGCCGCGCACTTCGGTCAGGAACACTGCGCTCCAGTCCAGCACCGTTCCTTCGGCGAGGAACACCGCAAAGCAGATGGCGCCAATCAGCAGCACCACGCCGCGCGGTACGGCGAAGGCCGGGCCGGAGGCAGGATTGGCCCACGGCAGCAGCCCTTTCAGACTGGCGGCCAGCATCAGGATGACGCTCAGGATAATGATCAGACAGGCGGCAAAGGCGCTGGCTCCGAGGGTCAGCAGCAGGGTCATCGCCCCCGCGCCCGCAATCCCGCCGACGCTGTACATACCGTGAAAACCGGACATCACCGGCGTGGGCGAGTCGCGCTCGACGATGATCGCCTGAATGTTCATGGCGCAGTCCGTCACCCCCACGCCCACGCCGAACAGCAGCAGGGCAGCGGCGAGCAGGCGTGGATCCGGAATAATCGCCAGCAGAGGCGTGGTGAGCATCACGATCGCCAGCGCGGTGACAATCACCCGACGGCAGCCGTAGCGGCTGGTCAGCATCCCGGTGAGCGGCATCGCGATCAGCGCTCCCATCCCCAGGCACAGCAGCAGAGAGCCGAGCGTGGCCTCGTTGACGCCAGTATTGGCCTTCGCGTAGGGCACCAGCACCGCCCAGGTGGCGGTGACGTAGCCGGCAATAAAAAAGACGATCCGGGTGGCAAGCCGCTGAACGGCGCCGGTGGTCTGCTGGGTCATTTCACATCCTTATAAGGTTTCAGTCCCGGGGAGGCCGGTATTTTGTACTGCCCCTTCTCCCCGGCGCGTGCATTTGCGGTTACAGGCTCAAACAGGAAGCCGTCATGGGGCCTGGTGGCAGGCACCTGCTGGCGGTAATTATCATTGTATTTCATTGTGACGCTCCGGTTTCAGGCCTGGTGGATTGACAGAGCGCGCTGTCATGCAACATTATGCGCATTGTTGCTCGATTCAAATCCAGAGAAGATAATTTATGCTCGATTATGCAGCTTTCCCGGAACAACGACAAGATCTGATCCGCCAGATCCTGCAGGAAAATGGCAGGGTAGTGTGCGCTGAACTGGCGACCCGGATGCAGGTGTCGGAACACACCATTCGCCGGGATTTACATGAGCTTAGCAAAGAGGGGTTCTGTAAGAAGGTCTACGGCGGGGCGGTACTGCAGCTGGCGGATGCCGGGAACTTCTTCAGCCGCGAGCAAAAAAATCACGCAAAAAAGGTCACGATCGCGCAGAAAGCGGCAACCCTCATCAAACCAGGCAGCTCTATTTTTATTGATACCGGCACCACCAACCTCGCGCTGGCGAAGGCCCTGCCAGCGGATCTGGCGCTTACGGTGGTCACCAACTCTCCGGCGATTGCCACCGAACTGCTGCGTCATCCTCTGTGCGAAGTGATCATCACCGGCGGCCAGATCCAGCGCACCTCCGGCGGCGCGGTGGGGGCAACGGCGGCAAGCCAGATCCAGGGAATTATTTTCGATCAGGCGTTTATCGGCGGTTGCGCGATGGATCCGGGGATGGGGTTAACCGGGTTCGACTTTGCCGACTGCGAGTTCAAGAAAGCGGTGATCGCACAGAGCAGCCAGACCATCGTGGCGCTCACCACCGATAAAATCCCCGGCGTGGCGCGCTTTGTGGTGGCGAAAAGCCGCGACATCGACGTGCTGGTGGTAGAGGCGAGCCTGGATCAGGAGGCGATCGCAGCCTTTGCGGCGCAGGATGTGCGGGTGATCAGCGCCTAACGCACCTCAAACACCACCGCCGTCCATTTGACTTTAGTGTAGGGCGGAAACGTGGGGCAGGGCTCAATCCGGGTACAGGCACCCGACCAGACAAAGGTATCCTCATCAATCCGGTACCAGTGCGGATTGCCCTGCACCGCATCGCCCACCACTGTCGCCTGCACGCTGATGCGGCTCCCCGCAGGTAGCTCGTCGGCCACAGGTGCGAAAACGGACGGGTTCTGTTTTCGCGTATAGACCCCCATCAGGGTCTTCACACTGGCGGAAACGGGCAGTTCGATAAATGGGCTCATGGCAGGCCTCATAACAATACACTCTTTGTCATTAACGATATAAGTCGCTCTGTAACTCGCGCTCACGATAAAGCGTGAAACTGTCAGGCTGTGTCATGCGAATGGCTGAATGCAGCAGATTTCATCCCCGCTTGACCCACGACAAGGCAGCCTGGCCCGGCCTCTTTCTATAATCAGGCCCGTTTGTCTTTTCACTGGTGCTAACCATGGCGTATCAACTCAACCTCAACTGGCCGGAATTTTTAGAAAAATACTGGCAAAAGAAACCTGTCGTATTAAAAAACGCCCTGCCCAATTTTATCGATCCTATCAGCCCGGATGAGCTGGCAGGGCTGGCGATGGAGCCGGAAGTGGACAGTCGCCTGGTCAGCCATAAAGAGGGTAAATGGCAGGCCAGCAACGGTCCGTTCGAGCACTTCGAGGACTTAGGCGAAACTGGCTGGTCATTGCTGGCGCAGGCGGTCAACCACTGGCACGCCCCGGCTGCCGAGCTGGTCCGTCCGTTCCGCGTGCTGCCGGACTGGCGTCTGGACGACCTGATGATCTCCTTCTCCGTCCCGGGCGGCGGCGTGGGCCCGCATATCGACCAGTACGATGTGTTTATCATCCAGGGGATGGGCAGCCGTCGCTGGCGCGTAGGGGACAAACTGCCGATGCGCCAGTTCTGCCCGCATCCGGCGCTGCTGCATGTCGATCCTTTTGAGCCGATCATCGACGAAGATCTGGCCCCGGGCGATATCCTCTACATTCCACCTGGATTCCCGCACGACGGCTTCACCCACGAGACGGCCCTTAACTACTCGGTGGGCTTCCGTGGTCCGAACGGCCGGGATCTGATCAGCAGCTTTGCCGATTACGCGCTGGAAAACGATCTGGGCGGCGAGCACTACAGCGATCCGGATCTGACCTGTCGTGAACACCCGGGTCGGGTAGAGGAGTACGAACTCGAACGCCTGCGCAAGATGATGATCGAGATGATCAGCCAGCCGGACGACTTTAAGCAGTGGTTTGGCAGCTTCATCTCCACCCCGCGCCATGAGCTGGATATTGCCCCTGCCGAGCCGGAGTATGCCCCGGAAGAGGTGCTCGACGCGCTGCTGGGCGGTGAAATCCTGACGCGCCTGAGCGGGCTGCGGGTGCTGAATATCGGCGGCAGCGTCTTTATCAACAGCGAACAGCTGGAGACGGTGGATGCGACAGCGGCGGATGCCCTGTGCCGCTACACCGAGCTGGGCCAGGCGGAGCTCGGCGCTGCGCTGCAAAATCCGGCATTTGTAAAAGAGCTGACCGGTCTGATTAACCAGGGCTACTGGTTCTTCGACGAGTGATCGTACCGGCGGCGCGGGGCGAAGGCCCCACGCCGCCAACGTTAAGCCGCGAGGATATGACAGGCTCTCCAGTAATCCAGAAGACGCTCGTCATCGCTTTCTCGTTCGGCTTTACTTTTCATGGCCCGGGCGAGATTTTCTCTCGACACCTCCTGGCCTTTTTTCACAACCTCTAAAACCGCTTCACCAAGAGCCAGGGATATTTCGGTGTGATTTGCTTCTACCATATATGCCTCCGTGTTGAGTGCGTGAGATTAATTATGTAGCACAGTAACGGGTGTAGAATATTTCTCGGCACATTCTTATATATTTAATATAACCTCCAGGCCGTTGCGTAAATAATGTTTCGAAATGCTAATGAAGCGGTAAATAACCGATTTATGGTCTACAGTTAGTTTCGTATCACAACGCGCAAACACATGATGAGGAGAATTAACCATGGTAAACAAGAGTGAAATCAAGGAACATGCTCCGGTTGTTGCAAGCTGCGGTCACCATGTCGGCACGGTTGACCATCTTGACGGCGAGCGTATTAAGCTGGCGAAAAACGATTCCGAATCCGGCGGCAAACACCATTATATCCCGCTGGAATGGGTCGATAAAATTGACGGCAATAAAGTGGTGCTGAATAAAAATCATGAAGAGACGTTTGCGAGCTGGCAAGAGGCGTAATTCTCTGACGATCCACTTTATTAATATTTGGCTCTGGCGTTTCGCCGGAGCTTAATATTGCTGAAAAGGCGGCAATTTTACCTGCATTGCCGCCGCGCTAAAGGAGTGATACTGTTTTATTTTTAATAGCTTCCTCCAGGCGCAGGCATGTCCAACACAAGGCTCCATAATCCGACCGCTGCAACGAAAAAAACCTTTTCCGTGGCAGACTTTAAGGTATTTGGCGAGCGCTACGGCATTGACTACCGCTTTCCCCTGCTGACCGATTCCTGTGCCAACACCAGCCCCGTGCTGCACGGTGATGTCGAAGAGATGACCCTCCCGTCCGGCATTTCGTTAACCCATTCCGATGTACGCGTGCTGCAACCCTATGAAACTACCTCCCGCCACAGCAGCCCCTTGTACGTGCTGGTGGTGCTGGAAGGTTGCGTGACCCTGACCCTCAGCGGCGAAGTTTACTCGGTCCGGCCCGGCATGGCGTTCAGCGCCAGGCTGAGCGAACAGCAAGCGATGTCTGCCCGTCACGATGCGGACATTGCCCTGAAAACCCTCTCCTTTGGCGTCTACCCTGACGATGCCCGCCGTGAAAGCCTGCTCGCCTCTCTGCTGGCGCAGTGGGAGAAACTGAACGCGCCCACCTTTGTCTGGCAGGTACCCGATTTTGTGCTGGCCGGCATTCAGCATGCCCGACAGCGCGAGCGGAGCAGCCTCTCGCGCCAGCTGTTGCTTGAAGGGGTGATGTACCAGCTGCTGGGCCACGGCCTGCACCTGCGGGAGCAGCAGGGTACGGCGCTGGCAGCGGCGTCCAGCGGGGAGCACGCCCGGCTGGAGCAGATCCGCCATCTGCTGGAACAGGCCCCGGAGCAGGATTACACCCTCGCCCAGCTGGCGGCCCGGGCGGCGATGAGCCCCAGCAGCCTGCGCAGCAAATTCCGTCAGGCCTACGGCTGCACGGTGTTCGACTACCTGCGCGACTGTCGTCTGGCGCAGGCGCGGCGCTATCTGCTGGAAGGCCACAGCGTCCAGCAGGCGGCATGGATGTCGGGCTATCAGCACGCCACCAACTTTGCCACCGCCTTTCGTCGTCGCTACGGCGTCTGTCCCGGCACGATCCGCAGCAGCCGTTAACCCGCTTTTCCCCGATCGCCAACGCTATTGATGCGGTTTGGCATTACGCATACGCACTCTGGCGGCGCGCATAGCTATCTTCCAAATGAAAAAGGTAATAATTCTTATTAACAATTAGAAATGGTTTTGGAGATTTTCATGTTCGCTAAATCGCGGCTGGCACTGGTAGTGGGATGGGTTACCGGGAGCGTTGCACTCCCCCTGATGGCGCAGGAGACGCCAAAAACTGAAACCGTGGTGGTCACTTCGCAAATGCAGAGTGGCGCCACCAAGCTGGCGACCCCCGATATCGAGACCCCGCAGGCGGTGTCGATCGTTACCCGCGAGCAGTTCGAAGAGCAGGGCGCTACCAGCGTACGTCAGGCGGTGAGCTACACCCCGGGCGTCTACAGCAACCAGATCGGCGCCTCGAACCGCTTCGACTACATCGTGCTGCGCGGCTTCTCCGACGGCAGCCTGGACAACGTCTACCTCGACGGCCTGAAGATGATGGGCGACACCAACTCCCACAGCTCGCTGGTGGTCGATCCCTGGTTCCTGGAAAATATCGAAGTGGTGCGCGGCCCGGCCTCTGTGCTGTACGGTCGCTCCTCTCCGGGTGGGATCGTGGCGCTCACCTCGCGTAAACCCTCGTTCGATCCAGGCGGCGAGATCAAGCTGTTCGCCGGGAATAACGATCAGCGCGGGGCGATGTTTGACGTCACCGGCGCGCTGGACGACAACGATCGCGTGGCGGCCCGTCTGAGCGGCATGACCCGCTACGCCGACTCCCAGTTCGATCCCCTGAAGGAGGAGCGTTACGCCCTGATGCCGAGCCTGACCTGGCGCATCACCGATAACACCCGTCTGGATCTGATGGCCTATCTTCACCGCGACCCTGAAGGCGGGAGCCACTCTGGCCTGCCGTACGACGGCACCGTGGTGCCGCATAACGGGAAGATGATCTCCAACACCTTCTTCGAAGGCGAGGACGATTACGACAAGTACGATCGCCGTGAGGATATGGTCGGCTACAACATCGAGCATATGTTTGACAGCGGCTGGTCGGTGCGCCAGAAACTGCGCTATCTGCATACCAAAGTGGAGCTGAATCAGGTCTACGCCGCCGGCTGGCTGAACGATACCGAGCTTAACCGCGGATACTCCGGCTCGGACGAGAAGATGGACGCCATCACCCTCGATAACCAGATCGACGGCAGCTTCGATACCTGGGCGGTGAACCACCGGGTGCTGATCGGCCTCGACTATCAGGATCGCAGCAACGATACCACCGGCTATTACGGCAGCTTCCCGCCGATCAACGCCTTTAACCCGGTCTACGGCGCGAAGCCGATCGACATCACCATGTACAGCCAGGAGAAGCACAAGCTGCGCCAGACCGGCTACTACCTGCAGGATCAGCTCTCGCTGGACCGCTGGCGTCTGACCCTGGGCGGTCGCTACGACCAGGTGAGCGTGTCGAATATCGACAAGCTCAACGATACCCGTAGCGATCTGGATAAAAACAACTTCAGCAGCCGTGCGGCGCTGCTGTATCTGTTTGATAACGGCATCGCGCCGTACATCAGCTACTCCACCGCCTTCACCCCGACCAGCTTTGCCGACGCCAACGGCGATCTGCTGGATCCGATGGAAGGCAAGCAGTGGGAAGCGGGGGTGAAGTTTGAGCCGGAAGGGATGAACAGCCAGTTCAGCGCCTCGGTGTTCCGCATCAACCAGAAGAACATCGCCACCAAAGAGGAGCCGACCGATCCGTACCGCTCTATCGGCGAGATCGAATCTGAAGGGGTGGAGCTGGAAGCGGTAGGGCAGCTGACCGACAGCCTGCGTCTGCAGGCAGCCTATACCTACACCGACATCCGCTACAAGAAGAGCAGTCCGGAGGAAGAGGGCAAGCGTGCGGTCTATGCTCCGCGCAATATGGCCAGCGGCTGGCTCAGCTATGACGTTAAAACCGGGCCGCTCGATGGCCTGACGGTGGGGTCCGGCGTGCGTTACGTTAACGGCGTGACCAGCGATCGCATGAACACCCATACGTTGCCGTCCTACACCCTGGTGGATCTGGCGGTGGGCTATGACCTGTCGAAGGTCGGGCTGACGGGAGTGAGTGCCCAGCTGAACGTTAACAACCTGACGGACGAAAGCTACGTGGCGGCGTGTAACTCGTTGTCATACTGCTACTTTGGTGCTGAACGCAGCATCGTTGGCAGCGTGTCGTGGAAGTTCTGATGTGAAAATGCCCGGTGGCGCTACGCTTACCGGGCCTACAAAAGACGCGAACCGTAGGCCGGGTAAGGCGCAGCCGCCACCCGGCAAACAGGCCGCACTACTCCTCCATCGCAATATGAATCGCCTCACCCATCTTCTTCAACGCCTCGCGATTCTTCTCATTCGGCGGTAATGCCACGTTGATCCGCAGGCAGTTGCGATACTTCCCTGACGCCGAAAACAGCGACCCCGCTGCGGCCTGGATCTTCAACTGGCTCAGCTGCTTGCTGACGCACACCATATCCACCTGTTCCGGCAGCTCCACCCACAGCAGGAAACTGCCCTGCGGGCGCGTGACGCAAATCTCCGCCGGAAAATACTGCCGCACCCAGCAGGTGTAACGCTCCATATTCTGCTGATAAATCTGGCGCATACGGCGCACGTGACGATGGTAATGCCCGTCGCGGATAAACGCCGCCACTGCCATCTGCGTGCCCGGCACGTTAAACCCGCCCGCGGCATATTTCATGTGCATCACCCGGTCGTAATACCGCCCCGGCACAATCCAGCCGACGCGCAGCCCGGGGGCCACTGTTTTGGTAAAGGAGCTGCAGAGCAGCACGCGTCCGTCGATATCTAACGAGTGGATGGTGCGCGGACGCGGGTACTCCGCCGCCAGCTCGCCGTAAATATCATCCTCCACAATGACAATATCGTGGCGCTGGGCCAGGGCCAGCACCTGACGTTTGCGCGCCTCCGGCATGATAAACCCGAGCGGGTTATTGCAGTTGGGCACCAGGATCACCGCTTTGATCGGCCACTGCTCCAGGGCCAGCTCCAGGGCTTCAATGCTGATCCCGGTTTGCGGATCGGTGGGGATCTCAATCGCCTTGATGTTGAACCCGCGCAGCATCTGCATGGTGCCGTGGAACGACGGCGACTCCACTGCCACGATATCCCCCGTCTGGCATACCGACAGCAGGGCCAGCGACAGCGCCCCGTGACAGCCGTTGGTGATCACAATCTCCTCCGCCGCTACCGTCGAGCCGCCGTCGAGCATCAGGCGGGCGATCTGCTCGCGCAGCTCCTGCCGCCCCTCCAGCACGTCGTAGCTCAGCATTTCCCCGGGATTATGCTGGGCGATGCGGCTCATCTCGCGCCACAGTGGCTTCAGGCTCGGCTGGTTCAGATCCGGCGAGCCGCCGCCAAAGGAGATCATCTCCTTATCGGCGCGGGCATCGAGGAGCATCATCACCTCATCCCACTGGGTCACCTCCACCGGGCGCTGCACCGGACGGGTCATCGCCGGAACCGGCGGCTGCGCTTTGCGCGAGGAGACAAAATAGCCTGAGCGCGGCTGGGGGGTGATCAGCTGTAAATTTTCGAGGATGTGATAGGCCTGCTGTATGGTGCTGATGCTGACCCCGTGCTCCTGGCTCAGCGCGCGCACCGAGGGTAAACGCTCCCCGCTGCGATACAGCCCTTGTTCAATGCGTTGGGCCAGAAGATTGGCCAGATGTTGGTAGCGCGTCATGCTGTATCCTCGGTTGTCACCATACAGATGCAAAGACCAGTACAGATTGCGGCAATAAATGCCATTCAGAGGCATTATTAGCGGATCTGTATGTTAAACAAAAGTTGTTTTTGAATCTGTATTGCCGATCCCGATTTCCGTGATGATAAGCCTACTGACACGGTGAGGAGCGCATTATGGAATTTTACGAAAACCGGGCCAAACGGCCGTTTGCGGTGTTTATCTGGATCGGGCGGGCGGTGAAACAGTGGTATCGCATTAACCGCACGCGCCGGATTTTAAGCCAGATGAGCGATGAGCAGTTGAAGGATGTCGGGCTGTCGCGATGTGATGTGTAGGTAGTTGCCCGGTGGCGCTACGCTTACCGGGCCTACAAACAAATCCGAATCGTAGATACTGTTATGCCACGCAAGCATTTTCCTGATGCAATGTGGCATCGAACGGGCGTCCTGATTTCAGGACGCCATACGCCACCTGCGCCAGCTTGCGCATCATCGCTCCGATTATCAGCTTCGC